>JBHJOS010000146.1:0-11264 GCA_050329415.1 Kineosporiaceae bacterium | reverse complement strand
TCGGCGGCCTCACCGGAGACGTGCTCGGGGCCGCCGTCGAGGTGAGCCTGGCCGTCCTGCTCGTCGCGCTCACGGCGCCGGGCCTCGGCGCGGTCAGCTAGGCACGGGTGCGTGCCTCGTCGTTCGAGACGCGCGCGTGGTCCGAGCCGTCCGCGTGGTCCGAGCCGTCCGCGTTCCGCCGTGGCACCTGGGGTTCCCGGGACAGCCGGTGCGGCCACCAGATCCGCCGGCCGATGTCGTAGCCGAGCGCCGGCAGCAGCAGCGACCGGACGACGAACGTGTCCAGCAGCACCCCGAACGCCACGATGAACGCGATCTGGGCCAGGAACAGGATCGGCAGCACCGCCAGCGCGGCGAACGTCGTCGCCAGCACGATGCCGGCGGACGTGATGACGCCGCCCGTCACCGCGAGCCCGGTGAGCATGCCCGGCCGGGTCCCCCGGCTCGCCGACTCCTCGCGGACCCGGGTCATGAGGAAGATCGAGTAGTCGATCCCGAGAGCGACGAGGAAGACGAACCCGAACAGCACGACCGCCGGGTCCGACCCGGGGAACCGCAGGACCTCGTTGAACACCAGCGCCGCGACGCCGATGGTGGCGGCGAACGACAGGACGTTCGCCGCCACGATGAGCAGCGGCGCCACGATGGACCGGAGCAGCAGGGCGAGCACGACCAGGATGACCAGGAGCACCGCCGGCACGATCCGGACCAGATCGGCCTGCGACGTCTCGAGAACGTCCAGCTGGATGGCTGTCTGCCCGCCGACGAGAGCGTCGCCGGACACCGCGTCGAGGTCCTCGCGCAGCGCCCGGACGGTGTCCTCGGCCGCGATGCTGTCGAACGGGTCGGTGAGGACGGCCTCGATCCGGATCAGGCCGTCGACGACGACCGGCTCGCCGGCAGGCGGCGCCGCGGTGAGCGAGGCACCGCGCACCCCCTCGCGTGCCGTGACGACCTCGAGCGCCTCCTCGGCGAGGTCCTCCGGGACGACGACGAATGCTGGGCTGTCGGCACCGGCCGGGAAGTGGCGCCCCAGGGCCTCCTGACCCACCACCGACTCGACCTCGGTGAGGAAGGTGTCGCTCTGTGCCGTGCCGTCCCCCCGGAAGGTCGGCGAGAGCGCGGCGAGTCCGGCGAGGACGACGGCGACGACGATCCAGGTGGGCCTGGGTCGGCGGCCGACCCCGCGGGCGACACGCGCCCAGATGCCGCCGGTCTCGGCCCCGGGGCTGCCGACGTGCGGCACCCCGGGCCAGAACACCCAGCGACCGGCCTCGACCGCGTCGCCGTGCCGGGACCGGTCGCGTCGGCGGTGGACGAGGCGAGCGGCCACGGCGACCGCGACTGCGACTCCCACGAGCCCGCCGATGCCGGCACCGACCGCGACCGGGCCTCCGGTCACCGCGAACAGGGCGGCTCCCAGTCCGGCCCCGGCCCCGGCGACGACGACGACGAGGACCGGCAGCGGCAGCAGCAGCATGGCCGGCAGGAAGGTGAGCGCCGACAGCATCGAGAACACGATCCCGGTGGCGGCGACCGGGCCGAGGGCGCGGTTCGACCCCAGCTGAGACAGCAACAGGCACAGCAGACCCAGGATCACGGTGGCCCCGGACGCCACGATCGGCTCCAGCGACCGCCGCCACGCCCGGCGCATCGCCGCGAAGCGGTCGTCGTGCCCGCGCAGCTCCTCGCGGTAGCGCGCGGTCAGCAGCAGCGCGTAGTCCACCGTCGCCCCGACGACGAGGATGAAGAGGATCCCCTGCGCCTGGCCGTTGAGCTGCACGAGGTCGGCGTCGGCGAGGTAGAAGACGGTGATCGAGGCCGCCGAGAGCGCGAAGACGGCGGAGAGGATGACGATGATCGGCAGCAGTGGGCTGCGGTAGACGATGACGAGGATGACGAGGACGGCTGCGAGCGCCACCCCCAGCAGCAGCCCGTCGATCCCGGCGAAGGCCTCACCGAAGTCGGCGACCGTGGCCGCCGGGCCGGCGACGAAGGAGTCCAGTCCCTCCCCCAGGTCGTCGTCGGCGACCCGGACCGCCTCGACGGCGACCTGGATGGGGTCGGAACCGTCCTCGAGGGCATCGCCGAGGAGGTCGGCGGAGAAGTTCACGAGACCGAGGACGGCCTCGCCGTCCTCGGCGGGCTGCACCGGGACGGCCGGCGCCCCCGGCGGGCCCTCGGCCAGGAAGTCGCCCACCGCGAGATCGGCGGGGTCGCCGTCCGGCCGGTCGGCGGAGTCGTCCGGCTCCCCCACCACGACCGGCAGGTCGGGCACCGACTCGGCGAACGCCTGGACGGCCGCCAGCTGCTCCGGCGTGAGCTGTCCGCCCGGGGACTCCACGACGAGGAACGCCGGGAACGTGTCGCTGCCGGCGAAGCCCTCGGACAGCTCGTTGACGGTCGTCGACTCGACGTCGTCCGGCAGGAAGCTCGCGGCGTCGTTCTCCTGGACCTCCGAGAGCCGCTCCTGGAACGTCCCGCCGATCCCGCCCAGCGCCACCCACCCCACGAGAGCGGCGGAGCACAGCAGCATGAGACGTCGGCTTCTGGGGCGCGCGGGGCTGGTCGAGGCCGTCCCGCCCGTCCCCGCCTCGGTGGCGGTCACGAGGACCCACTGTCCCATACTCGATCTCGTGGCCACCGCCGACGTCGCCTCCCCGCCGCTGCCCGCCGTGGACGTGCTCGATCTCCCCGGGCTCGTGCCCTACCACGCGGGCTGGCAGCGCCAGCGGACGGAGCTCGCGGCGGTGGCCGAGGGAGCCGGGGCACGATTGCTCCTGCTGGAGCACGAGGCGGTGTACACGGCGGGCAAGCGGACCGAGCCGTGGGAGCGACCGCAGGACGGCACCCCCGTCATCGACGTCGACCGCGGGGGGCGGATCACGTGGCACGGGCCGGGGCAGCTGGTCGGCTACCCCATCGTCCGGCTGCCGCAGCCCCTCGACGTCGTCGGCTACGTGCGCCGGCTGGAGGGCGCGCTCATCGCCGCCTGCGCCGACCTGGGACTGACGACGGTCCGGGTCGACGGGCGTTCCGGGGTGTGGGTGGCCGGGGCCGGGCCGGGCCGGCCGGACCGCAAGGTGGCCGCGATCGGGATCCGGGTCGAGCGGGGGGTCACGATGCACGGCTTCTCGCTCAACTGCGACTGCGACCTGTCGTGGGCGGGCGCGGTCGTGCCGTGCGGGATCACCGACGCCGGCGTGACGTCGCTGACGGCGGAGCTGGGACGGCGCGTGAGCGTCCCGGACGCCGTGGGAGTGGTCCGGGCACGCGTGGTCGAGGCCCTCACGGACCTGCTCCGGCCGCGTCAGGCCACCTGAGGCGGGACCTCCTCGGCGACGAGTCGGAGGTGGTCGAGGTCCGAGACCCCGGCGACGTACCGTGGTGGGGTGACGCTCGCCCCGGAAGGTCGCCGGCTGCTGCGGATCGAGGCGCGCAACGCCGAGGTCCCCATCGAGCGCAAGCCCGGGTGGATCAAGACCCGGGCGCGGATGGGCCCGGAGTACACCGAGCTGGCCGGCCTGGTGAAGCGCGAAGGCCTGCACACCGTCTGCCAGGAGGCGGGCTGCCCCAACATCTTCGAATGCTGGGAGGACCGCGAGGCGACGTTCCTCATCGGCGGCTCCCAGTGCACCCGGCGGTGCGACTTCTGCCAGATCGACACCGGGCGACCGGAGCCGCTGGACACCGACGAACCGCGCCGGGTCGCCGAGTCGGTGGCGACCATGCAGCTGCGATACGCGACGGTGACCGGGGTGGCCCGCGACGACCTGCCGGACGAGGGCGTCTGGCTGTACGCCGAGACGATCCGCCAGATCCACGCCCGCAACCCGGGCACCGGGGTCGAGATCCTGGTCCCGGACTTCTCCGGCCGGCCGGAGCTGCTGGGCCAGGTCTTCGAGGCGGCTCCGGAGGTCTTCGCCCACAACGTCGAGACCGTGCCCCGGATCTTCAAGCGGATCCGGCCGGCGTTCCGCTACGAGCGTTCCCTGGACGTGCTCTCCCAGGGTCGTGCCGCCGGCCTGGTGACGAAGTCGAACCTCATCCTCGGGATGGGCGAGACCCGGGACGAGGTGTCGCAGGCGCTGCGCGACCTGCACGCCGCCGGGTGCGACCTGGTGACGATCACCCAGTACCTGCGGCCGACCCCCCGGCACCACCCGGTCGAGCGGTGGGTGAAGCCGGAGGAGTTCGTCGAGCTGGACGCCGAGGCGCGCGGGATCGGGTTCGCGGGGGTGATGTCGGGACCGCTCGTCCGGTCGTCGTACCGGGCCGGGCGGCTCTACCGGCAGGCGGTCGAGGCCCGGGCCGTGGTCGGCTGACGGGTCGCCCCCGGCGCGTCAGAACAGCAGTACCAGCAGGGCGATCACGACCACCGTCCCGATGAGGGACACGAGGACCGACCCGGCACACCCCAGGCGGTTGCTGAAGAGGAGGAACACCCGGCCATCGTCGCCCGGGCGGCGGCGGGCGGGCGCGACGTGCCGCGTCCGCGGCCGGTGGGCCACCATGAGGCCGTGACCGACGTCGACGTCCACGAGAGCGCCACCATCTCCGAGGACCTGCTTCAGGAGTCCGCGCGCATCCTGCTCGCCGTGGCGCGGCACGACGGTCTGACGACGCTGGAGACACTCGGGCCGGTCGAGGGCGTCGTCGCGACGCTGCGGGCTGGGCTGGAGCCCGGTCACGACGTTTTGGTCTCCGTCGTCCCCGGCATCGGCACCGCGTTCGCGGAGCTGCCCCTGGACGCGAACCTCGACCGCGCGTCGGTCGAGGCGTACGTCCTGCCGGAGCATCGCCGCCGGGGCCACGGGCGGCGCCTGCTGGCCGCGGTCGCGGCGGCTGCGCGCGAACGCGGCCGGAGCACCGCCGAGATGACGTGGCCTCAGGAGGGACCCGGCAACGCCGCGGCGGAGCGGTTGAGCGCCCTGCGCGTGAACCAGGTCGAGCGGGTGTCCGCGTGGGAGTCGACCGCGCACACCCTGGACGTGGCCCGGACCGTGCGCGACGAGGCGGCCGAGACCGCAGCCGGCTACCAGGTCGTCTCCTGGGAGGGGCGGACCCCGCCGGACCTGGTGTCCGCGTTCGGTGCGGCGCTCGCGGCCATGGAGGACGCCCCGCTCGGCGAGAGCACCTGGGAGCACCCGCCGACCGGCGACAAGGCGGTCCACCGGCAGGACGACTTCATCGCCGCCGCCGGGTTGCGCCACCACGTCGTCGCCGCCGTGCACTCGCCGACCGGTGACATCGCCGGGTTCACCGACATCGTGGCGTGGCCGGGACACGACCGCGGCGAGCAGTGGGACACCGCGGTCGTCCGCGCCCACCGGGGGCGCCGGCTCGGGTTGCTCGTCAAGGCGACGATGGCGCTCCGGCTCGCCGAGCACGAGCCCGCGCTGCGGCACCTCCACACCTGGAACGCCGACGAGAACGCCCACATGCTCGCCGTCAACGACCGGCTCGGCTGGGTCCTGGAGCGTCACTGGGTCAACGCCGAGGGACCGCTGAGCGAGCTGCTCCACGAGCTGCGGGCGGACGGGGTGACGGCGCCCGGCTGACGCCTATCCTCGGGGCATGGCCCGCGACCGGAGCACCGCGGCAGCGGCGGGGTCCAGCCCCGCGCGCAAGCCCCGCTGGTACCAGCAGATCTGGCAGGTCTACCGGATCTCGTACCGGTACCACCGGCGGACGCCGCTGTGGATGGCGCTGGCGTTCGTCGGGGCCGCCGGGGCCTCGTTCGGGCTGTCGTACCTGCTCGGCGGTCGCAGCGTGCTGTGGATCGTCATCAGCGCGGTGATGGCGGTCGTCCTCGGCGCCATGGTCGCCCTCATCGTCCTGGCGCGGATCGCCGACCGGGCGGTCTTCACCCAGCTCGAAGGTCAGGCCGGGGCGACGACTTTCGCCCTGCAGCAGATCAAGCGCGGCTGGTGGATCGAGCAGGAGCCGGTCCACGTCGACCCCCGGACCCGGGACATGGTGTTCCGGGCGGTGGGCAAGGCGGGCGTCGTCCTCGTCACCGAGGGGCCGATGCCGCGGGTGCTGCGCATCGCCGAGTCCGAGAAGAAGCGCCATGTCCGGGTGGTGTCCGGGGTCCCGGTGCACGTCCTGCACGTCGGGACCGGCCCCGAGCAGGTGCCGCTGCGCAAGCTCGTCCGGCGGATGCGCCGGCTGCCGAAGACCCTGACGGGGTCGGAGGTCTCGGCCGTCGGCAAGCGCATGCAGGCGTTGCGGTCCAACAAGCCCCCGGTGCCCAAGGGGATCGACCCGTTCCGGATGCGTCCCGACCGCAAGGCCGTCCGCGGCCGCTGACCACTCGGCCGGCCTGCTGGCGGTGCCGCCTGCCGGCTCGAGCGGTCCGGCGTGGGTCCACAGATCAGTGCCCCGGCGCCCGCTCCCGGAAGCGCACGATCCCGGTGCCGGCGGCCCGGTCGTGCAGCCCGCGACCGTCCGCATCGGTGATCACCGCGGGGACCACCGCGACGAGGAGGGCGGTGCGGATCAGCGCGGCGACCGGCCCGGCGTCCCCGCCACCGACCCGCTGGACGTGCAGGCCGAACAGCCGGTGACCGAGTGCGTGGCCCACGGTTCCCACGAGCAGGACCTGCTCGACCGCGAAGACCGCCAGCGGCAGCAGCGGGCTGTCCCAGGGCAGCAGAGCCGCGATCGCGAGGGCCGCCGCCCAGTCGACGGCCAGGGCCCCGACCCGGCGCAGGAGCAGGCCGCGGGCCCGCCGGTCGCCCTCGGCCCCGGTCGTCACGCCCCGCACGGTACCCAGGGCGTCCGGACCCGGCCGCGCTCACCCGCGGTACCACCCCGACGCGCCCGGGCGCGGCCCGACACCCAGGTCGTCACGTGCCTGCAACACGGGGGTCACGGCGGCGACACGCAGGTTCCCTAAGTTCCGTCCGGATCGGTCCCGACCGGGCAGCGCCGTCTCCGGCCGCACCGGTAGCGTCACCGCCACCCCACACGAGAGGAGCGCGGATGTTCAGGTCACCCGACGAGGTGCTGAAGTACATCGCCGACGAGGGCGTCGCCTTCGTCGATGTCAGGTTCTGCGACCTGCCCGGCATCATGCAGCACTTCACGATCCCCGCGTCCTCGTTCACGGCCGACGCCTTCGAGAACGGCCAGATGTTCGACGGTTCGTCGATCCGCGGCTTCCAGGCGATCCACGAGTCGGACATGAAGCTCATGCCGGACGCCGAGACGGCGTTCGTCGACCCGTTCCGGGCCGAGAAGACGCTCGTCCTCACCCACTCGATCGTCGACCCGTTCACCAGCGAGCCCTACAGCCGCGACCCCCGACAGGTGGCGCGCAAGGCCGAGGCGTTCCTGGCGGGCTCCGGGGTCGCCGACACCGCCTACTTCGGGCCGGAGGCCGAGTTCTACGTCTTCGACGACGTCCGGTTCGAGACCAGCCAGCGCGCCGGGTACTACTTCATCGACTCCGTCGAGGGCCAGTGGAACACCGGCCGGGTCGAGGAGGGCGGCAACCGCGGGTACAAGACCCGGTACAAGGGCGGCTACTTCCCGGTCCCGCCGACCGACCACTACGCGGACCTGCGCGACCAGATGGTCAAGACCCTCGGCCAGATCGGCATCCCCGTCGAGCGCGCCCACCACGAGGTCGGCACCGCGGGCCAGGCCGAGATCAACTACCGCTTCAACACGCTGCTGCACGCCGGCGACTGGCTCATGACGTTCAAGTACATCGTGAAGAACGTTGCCTGGCAGGCCGGCAAGACCGCCACGTTCATGCCGAAGCCGCTGTTCGGTGACAACGGCTCGGGCATGCACACCCACCAGTCGCTGTGGCTGGGCGACCAGCCGCTGTTCTTCGACGAGACCGGCTACGCCGGGCTGTCGGACATGGCCCGCTGGTACATCGGCGGCCTGCTCAGTCACGCGCCGAGCCTGCTGGCCTTCACCAACCCGACGGTCAACAGCTACCACCGCCTGGTGCCGGGCTTCGAGGCGCCGGTCAACCTCGTGTACTCGCAGCGCAACCGCTCGGCGTGCGTCCGGATCCCGGTGACCGGGACCTCGCCGAAGGCCAAGCGCGTGGAGTTCCGGGTGCCCGACCCGTCGAGCAACCCGTACCTGGCGTTCTCCGCGATGCTCATGGCCGGCCTCGACGGCATCCGCAACCGCATCGAGCCGCCCGCGCCGGTCGACAAGGACCTCTACGAGCTCCCGCCCGAGGAGCACGCGTCGATCCCCATGGTCCCCGGCTCCCTGCCGGCGGTCCTCGACGCCCTCGAGGCCGACCACGACTACCTCACCGAGGGCGACGTCTTCACGTCGGACCTCATCGAGACGTGGATCGACTGGAAGCGCACCAACGAGATCGACCCGATCCGTCTGCGCCCCCACCCCCACGAGTTCGAGCTGTACTACGACATCTGATCGTCGAGGTCACGTCGGCCCGGGTCGCGAGTCGCGGCCCGGGCCGACCCGCGTCGTCACTCGGACCGGCTCACGAGCGACGCGAACCTCCGACCCGTGGATTTCTCGATCCATTCGGAGAATTTCGCCGAGAAACGGACGCTCACGGAGGCCCTCGGCCGCTGGCGACACACGCCGTCGGCGATCCTCCCGTATCCGAGCACCGTCTCGGCGGCGGCGGCGACGACGGCGGCGGTGGCCGCCGCCCCCTTCGACCCCACCGGGCTTGAGGGAGAGCGGGGGAGCCCATGACCACGTGGACGGGTCCGTGGGGTGCGGCCAGCAGGGGCTGGACGTTCGTCTTGCGAGGAGGCGGAGTCGCCTGTTGCCGTCGAGTACGACTGAGGTACGCTTTCGGTATGACGGTTCAGCCGAAGCGGAAGATCTCGGTGTCCCTGGACGCCGACCTGGTCGAGGCTCTCGAGTCCGTCGACGAAGCACTGTCGAAGCAGGTCAACGACGCCCTGCGGCAGGCGGTGGAGGACCAGCGACGCCGGCGGGCACTGGTCGAGCTGCTCGACGAGCTCACGGCCGTGCACGGTCCGGTCGACGAGCGGGCAGCGGCTCGGTACGACGCCCTCCTGGGACAGTGATCCTCGCCCTGGACTCGGAGGCGGTCGTCGCCCTCGGGGAGCGCCGGGGACGCGCGTCGACCGAGGCACACGCCGCCCTCGCGTCCGCGGTCCGCAACCGTCGCCCCGTCGTGGTGCCAGCGGTCGTGCTCGCGGAGCTGTACCGGGGGCCTCACCGCTCGTCCATGGTCGACAGCCTGCTGTCCCGTGACCGCGGAATCCATGTGCTTCCCACGGACCGGTCCCTGGCGCGCCTCGTCGGTGGCGTGCTCCTCGCGGCCGGAGCGGGGTCGGCGATGATGGCCGACGCCCACGTGGTGGCCGCCGCCGTGGACGGCGGGGGGGGCGTGGTCCTGACCGGGGATCCGGGCGACCTCGGCCGACTCGCGGCTCCGTACCCGCACATCACCGTCGTGGACGTCGCGACCGGCGCATCTGCACAGGAAGGACCCGCGCGGTAGCGTCAACGACGATGGCGCGCCGGACCCCACCGAGGAAGCTCGAGCCGGACCCGCCCGACCTGCCGGCGGACCTCACGCCGGGGCCGGCCGCCCTGCGGTCAGCCGACCGCCTCGACGGCGTCGTACTCGGCGCCGACACCGAGGTGGCGGACCATCTTGCGGATCTCCAGCTCGGCGAGTGCCGGTGGGAGGGAGCCGAGCTGCGCGGTCGGCGCCTCACCGGGTTCCGGGCGGTGGATGTCCACCTCGACCGCTGCGACCTGTCGGGCACCGTGCTGGCGGACGCGGAGCTGCGGCGGGTCACCTTCAGCGACTGCCGCCTCAGCGGGACGTCGTTCTCCAGCGCCAACCTCACCGACGTCCGGATCACCGACAGCCGGGCCGACCTCTCACTGTTCCGGATGGCGACGGCGGTCCACCTCCTCGTCGCCGCCTCGTCGCTGCGCGGTGCGGACTTCTCCGAGTTCCGTGGTTCCGGGTGTGCCTTCCTCCGATGCGACCTCGGCGACGCCGACTTCACGGCGGCGAGGCTGCGCGGGTTGCGCCTGCACGGCTCGGACCTCCATGGCATCCAGGGAGCGGACGAACTCCGTGGCGCGGAGATCTCCGACGATCAGGTGCCCGCTCTCGGCGAGGCCGTGCTGGCGGCCATGGACGTCCGGGTCACCGACGGATGACGAGGTCATGACGCCGCCGACACCGGGGCCGGGCGATCTCACGACCGATGCCGACGGCCTTCTCCTCATGACGTGGGAGCGCGTCCCGCCGGCCGCCGGCCGCCGGCCACAGCGTGGGGCGACTGGCGCGCGACGGCACGGGATAGCCGGCCCTCGGTGCCGAGGTCGTGACCGACGGCGGCGCTCCCGTCGCGTGCTCGTTCGAGGTGCGGCTGGACGAGTCGTGGCGGACCGAGGCGGTGTCGGTGTCCGCCGCGTCGGCTGAGGTCACCCGGATCAAGGCTCGCGCGGACGCCGAGCGGCGGTGGTGGGTCGGCGCCGAGCGTCACGATCACCCCACTGGGGTCATGACTGAGAGTCGAGGACGGGGTGAGACAGAGTCCGGTTTGTTTGACATTGCGTGCGGTCGGGCCTAGCGTCCGAGCGTCGGGAATGTTTGACATGGAGGACCGGATGGCCGTGGAGGAGAAGCGAGCATGGATCACGCTCGTGGTGACGGTGGCCGCGTACGCGCTGTACGCGGCAGTGGTCGCGCGCGGCGCCAGTGACGGCCCGCTGGTCGACGCGCCCTACGTGTGGGCCATGATCGGCACCGTCTCGGGAGCCATCCTGGTGTCGATCGTCCTCCACATCGCCGTGAGCCTGAGGGCCAGGAACGACGCCACCCGACTCGACCAGCGCGACAAGGAGATCGGGCGGTTCGGCGACCACGTGGGCAACTCCCTGGTCGTCGTCGGCGCCGTCGCGGCGCTGCTCATGGCGATGGCCGAATGGGACCACTTCTGGATCGCCAACGCCGTGTACCTGTGCCTCGCGCTGTCCGGCGTGCTCGGCTCGATCGCCCGGGTCGCCGCCTACCGGTGGGGCTTCCAGGGATGGTGAAACCCACCCGGATCACCAACTCGATCCGCGCCCTGCGTTTCGCCCACGGCGAGCTGACCCAGGCCGAGCTCGCGCGCCGGATCGGCATGACCCGCCAGACCGTCATCGCCATCGAGCAGGGCCGCTACTCCCCCTCGCTGGAGACCGCCTTCCAGATCGCGGCCGTCTTCGGCGTCCCGCTCACCGACGTCTTCCACTACCCCGCACCCCCCGAGGAGACC
>JBHJOS010000062.1:0-5312 GCA_050329415.1 Kineosporiaceae bacterium | reverse complement strand
GACGGCGCCACCTGGGTCACCACCGGCTCCAGCGGTGTCCCGCTCAGCGTCGTCAACGCCACGGTCGCCGGGTCGCCGGACCTGCGGGTCGGGGTGTTCTCCCTCGGCGCGAACCAGACCGAGCGCGCCCCGGTGTCGTTCGACTGGTTCCGCCCGGCCGCCGACGAGCCCCCGCCGGACACCACTGCTCCCGAGGTGACGGCGGCGCTCGATCCCGCCGAGCCGGCCGCCGGCTGGTTCACCGGCGCGGTCAGCGTCACCCTCACCGCCACCGACGACTCCCAGGCGTCCGGCGGTGTCGTCTACACCGAGTACCGGATCGGCGACGGCGACTGGGGGGAGTACACCGCGCCGGTCGTCCTCGACCCGGCTGCCCTCGGCGAGGGGGTCCGGCGCCTGGAGTACCGGGCGTCCGACACCGCCGGCAACGTGTCGGCGGTCGGGGCGGTCGACGCGTCGTTCGACACCGTGGCCCCGCTCACCTCAGCGACGCCCGAGCCGGACGGCGCGGTCGTCCGGGTCGCGCTGGCGGCGACCGACGAGACCTCGGGCGTGGCCGGCACCGAGTACGCCGTCGACGGCGGGCCGTGGACGGCGTACACCGGCCCGGTCGAGCTGGCGGTCGGCGACCCGCACGAGGTCCGCTATCGCTCGGTCGACGTCGCCGGCAACGTGGAGGCCGACAAGGCGCTGACCCTCGCCGGCGACACCACGGCGCCGCTGCTCACCGTCGCCGGGGTCGCCGATGGCGAGGTCTACGGCGACTCGACCGACCTGGTGCTGTCGTGGCAGGCCACCGACGACTCCGGCCGGGAGCCCGCGGTCGTCGCCCGCCTCGACGGCGTCCGGATCCAGCCCGGCGCCCTCGTCCTGCACGAGCTCGACCTGGGTGTCCACCGACTCGTCGTCGTCGCCACCGACGACCGCGGCAACCGCACCCGGCAGGCCCTCGACTTCGCCACCGCCACCTCCTACCCGGACGTGTCCCGGCTCATCGACCGGTTCGTCGCGAGCAACCGGCTGGACCCGGCGCTCGCGCAGGATCTCGAGCGGTCTCTCGACCGGAGCCTCAAGGCGCTGGGCGGCAGCGGGAAGCGCGCCGAGGACCGGGCCGTGGCCCGGCTCGAGGAGTTCCGCGCGGCCGTGGCCGGTGTCACCGACCCGGTGGTGCGCCGCGTGCTCGACCGGGACGCAGCCGCTCTCGCCGCGTCGATCCGCGGCGGGAGCCCCGCCACGGCGGTGCCGTGACCCGGGGAGCGCCCACCCGGGCGAGGGGCGGGCCGCCCGTGGCGCCCGCCCCTCGCCCGTCCCGTGGGGAACCGCCCGGCCGGTCGGCGGGGGCGTCGCCGGAGCGGCCCCCGCGCGGCCGGTCGTGGCTGGTCGGCCTCGTCCCCGGGCTGCTGGTGGGACTGGCGGTCGGCGGTACGGCGGGGGCGCTCGTCCTGCCGGGCGAGCGGGCGCCGGGCGTCGGCGACGCCCGCGTCGCCGAGCTGCAGGTGGAGGAGACCGCCCGCGACTCCGCCGCGCTCGACGCCCTCAACGACCGGGCGGCCCGGATGCTGGACCTGCTGGCCCCGGTGGTCACCGCGGCGGGCCGGCACGTCCTGGAACCCGCGCCCGACCCGGCGCCCGACCCCGGGGCTGACGGGGCGGGGGCACCGGCCGGGGCCGCGGGGCCGCCGATGCCGGGGTCCGCCGACGTCGCGGCGTGGGGCGACACCGTCGGCGAGGCCCGCGAGGTGCTCGGGGACCCGCCGAGCGCCGGCACCGGGGTCAACGTCGCCCGCGCCGGGCTCGCCGCCGCGCTCGTCGACCTCGAGGCCGCGGTCGACGCCTTGGCGCTCGCTGCCGACACCGCCGAGGCGGGCGGCGACCCCGTCCCGGCGCAGCGGGTCGCCGGGACGGCGCTGCGCGGCGCCGCCGCCACGTGGTCGGTGGGTGCCACCCAGCTCGACGCGGTGAACGTCGAGGCCGGCAACGGCCACGTCCACCTCTACCTGCCGCCCGTGGCCGGCAGCGGCGCCCTCGCCGCGGACCCCGCGCCCACCGGCCGCCCGGCGGCCACCGGCGGTCCGGCGGCCGGCTCGTGACGGCCCGGCTCGGCCGCCGCGCCCAGCTCGTCCCCGCCCTCGCCACCCTGGCCTCCCTGGCCACGGCGGTCGTCGTGCTCGTCACCGGCGCCGCGCCCGCCGCGGCCCACGGCGGGGAACTGGTGGTGGACGTCGCCGGGGACGGCGGCAACGGCGTCGGTCTCGTCGCGACCTGGAAGAGCGACGGCCACCCGGTCGGTCCCGAGGTGCAGTTCGAGATGACGGCGGCCCGTGCCACGGGGCCCGCGGAGTCGGTCGGGCCGCTGGAGATCCCGCTGTCGAACGAGGGGTCGGGGTTCCGGTCGCTGCCGAACGTCCTCACGCCGGGGGAGTGGACGGTCACCGTCGTCGCCACCGGCGCCGGTGTCGACGCGGACACCGTGGGCGCCCGGACCGAGGCCGTCGTGGTGGTGGCCGACGGGGCCGTCCCGAGTCCGACCACCGTCGGCGGGGCGGACCCCGGGACGGCAGGGGCCGGCGGGGACCCCGCGCCGGATGCGTCCGCGGTCGCCGCGTCGGCCGCGAGGGCGCCCGCCACGGCGTTCCTCGCCGTCCTCGTCGCAGTTCTCGCCGTGTTGGCCGCCGTCATCGTCGTCGCCGTCCGGTCCCGCCACCGTCCCGCCGCCCGAAGGAGAGCCTGAGATGACCCGACCCGTCACGCTGTTCACCGGCCAGTGGGCCGACCTGCCGTTCGAGGAGGTGTGCCGGCTGGCCGCCGGCTGGGGCTACGACGGCCTCGAGATCGCCTGCTGGGGCGACCACTTCGAGGTCGACCGTGCCGTGCACGAGGACGGCTACGTCGAGGGCCGGCGGAAGATCCTCGCCGACCACGGGCTCGAGGTGTGGACGATCTCCAACCACCTCGTCGGCCAGGCGGTCTGCGACGACCCGATCGACGAGCGTCACCGGGGGATCCTGCCCGGGCGGATCTGGGGCGACGGCGAGCCGGAGGGCGTGCGCCGGCGCGCCGCCGAGGAGATGAAGGACACCGCCCGGGCGGCCGCGCGGCTCGGGGTGGACACCGTCGTCGGGTTCACCGGCAGCAGCATCTGGAAGACCGTCGCCATGTTCCCGCCCGTGCCCGAGGCCATGGTCGAGGCGGGCTACGCCGACTTCGCCGCCCGCTGGAGCCCGATCCTCGACGTCTTCGACGAGGTCGGCGTCCGGTTCGCCCACGAGGTGCACCCCAGCGAGATCGCCTACGACTACTGGACGACCGTGGCGACCCTGGAGGCGATCGGGCGTCGACCGGCGTTCGGGCTCAACTGGGACCCCAGCCACTTCGTGTGGCAGGACCTCGACCCGGTCGGCTTCATCCTCGACTTCGCCGACCGGATCTACCACGTGGACTGCAAGGACGCCAAGCGCCGGGTCGGCAACGGGCGCAACGGCCGGCTGTCCAGCCATCTGCCGTGGGCGGACCTGCGCCGGGGCTGGGACTTCGTGTCGACCGGGCACGGCGACGTCCCGTGGGAGGACTGCTTCCGGGCGCTCAACGCCGTCGGCTACGACGGGCCGATCAGCGTGGAGTGGGAGGACGCCGGCATGGACCGCCTGGTCGGGGCGCCGGAGGCGCTGGACTTCGTCCGGCGGCACGCCTTCGACCCGCCCGCCGCGGCCTTCGACACGGCCTTCAGCTCGCAGGGCTGAACGGGGGCCGATCGACTCCGGCAGCCGGATCGAGAAGGGATGATCGTAGGGGCCGGTGTCCGCAGAAGGGAGGGAACCCACATGGCAGCCGTGACCGGACGGGTCCCCCTCCCGGCCGGGGCGTCCCACCCCGCCTTCCGCACCGCCGCGGGACACACGACGGTCCGGCGCGCCAACCTCAGCCTGGTCCTGCGACTGCTGGCGGCCGAGGGCGCGATGTCGCGGGCAGCCATCGCCACCCGCACCGGGCTCAACAAGGCGACGTCGTCGAGCCTGGTGGCCGAGCTGCTGGACCGGGGCCTCGTGGTCGAGACGGGGCTGGAGCGCCTCGGCGGCGTCGGGCGCCCCGGGCTGGCGGTCGCCCTGTCCGGTGCCCGGGTCGCCGGGGTGGGGGTCGAGCTCAACGCCGACTTCATCGACGTCACGGCGCTCGACCTCGGTTACGACGCGGTGGCGACCCGTCGGACGGCCCGCGACCTGGTGCCCCTGAGCCCGCCGGACGCCCTCGACGTGGTGGCCGGTGCGGTGGGCGAGGTCGTCGCCGAGGTGGTCGCGTCCGGCCGCCAGGTGGTGGGCGTCACCATGGCCTTCCCCGGGCTCATCGGCGGCGAGGAGGGGACCGTGGCGTTCGCCCCTCACCTGCACTGGCAGGGGGTGCCCCTGGCGGACGAGCTGCGCGAGGCGCTCCGGCGCCGGGTGCCCGCCCTGGCCGGGGCGCCGGTCCTCGTCGACAACGACGCCAACCTCGGGGCCATCGCCGAGCAGGCCCTCGGAGTGGGGGCCGACGTCGGCGACCTCGTGTACATCGGCGGTGAGGTGGGCGTGGGCGGCGGACTCGTCGTCGACGGCCGGCTGGTGCGCGGGGTGGGCGGGTTCTCCGGCGAGGTCGGCCACCTGCCGCTCAACCCCGAGCCGGTGCGCTGCGGGTGCGGGCGGCTCGGCTGCTGGGAGACCCAGGTGGGGCTGGCGGTCCTGTTCCGCCTGGCCGCTGCCGGCGAGGACGATCCGCTGCTCGACCCCCACGCCGACGTCGAGGCCCGGCTGCGCCGGGTGGCCGCGCTCGCCGAGGCCGGGGACGCCCGGGTGCTCGCCGCCCTCGACCGGGTCGCCACCGCGCTGGGCACCGGCGTCAGCGTGCTGCTCAACCTGCTCAACCCCGGCACCGTCGTGCTCGGTGGCTACTTCGCCGTCCTCGGGGACCGGCTGCTGCCGCGGGTGCGCGAGGTCGTGGCCGCTCGGGTCGTCGCCCCGGACGCCGGCGGCAGCGACGTCCGGCTGTCCCGGCTGGGCTTCACCGCAGCCAGCCGGGGTGGCGCGGTCGTCGCCCTGCAACGTGTTCTCGACGACCCCGCCGTCGTCCCGCCCGTCCAGTCCGCCGCTCCTCGAATCCCAGTCCCCTAGGAGACCCGCCATGGATCCCGCCGCCCGCTTCACCCCCACCCCCCAGGACCGGTTCAGCTTCGGCATGTGGACCGTGAACTGGCCGGCCCGGGACCCCTTCGGCGAGCCCACCCGCGCCCTCATGGATCCCGTGCACATCGTCGAGAAGCTCGCCGAACTCGGCGCCTGGGG
>JBHJOS010000021.1:0-81899 GCA_050329415.1 Kineosporiaceae bacterium | reverse complement strand
GGCGGGCGCCCGCCGCTACGGCGTGGTGCTGCACGTCGGGGACGGCGACTGGCTGGAGCCGCCGGACGAGGTCACCGTGGACGCCGAGGCGACGGCGGCGCTGCGGGCGGAGCTGGCGGCGGCCCGCCCCGACCCGCTGCCGATCTTCGACTCGGGCCCGCCGCTGGCGGAGATCCTCGCCAACGCCGAGGCCGAGACCGGGCTGCCGGCACCGAAGCCGCCGGTGGCGCTGTGAGGAGGGCCGGGTGACCCCGGGGCCCGGCTCGGGTCCGGGCGAGCGGCACGACGCGGGTCACGACCGGTCCGGCTGGGGCACCGCGCTCCGGCCGGGCCGGCGCCCGGCCCTGCTGTGCGTCGACATGGTGCGGGCCTACTTCGACGACGGCGGCACCTTCCAGCTGCCCTCGCGGGACTCCCTGGAGTCGGCGGCCCGGGTGCTGGCCGCGGCCCGCGAGGCCGCAGTGCTCGTCGTCCACACCAAGGTGCGCTACGCCCCGGGCGGTGTCGACGGCGGCATCTTCTTCCGCAAGGTGGCCGGGCTGGCGGTGTGGGTGGGCGACACCCCGGAGGGCGAGTTCCGGCCCGAGGTGGCCCCCCGCGAGGGCGAACCGGTGATCGTCAAGCAGATGCCGAGCTCGTTCTTCGGCACGTCGCTGGCCGGGACGCTCACCGCAGCCGGGGTCGACACGGTGGTGATCTGCGGGGTGTCGACGTCCGGGTGCGTGCGGGCGACGGCCGTCGACGCCATGCAGCACGGCTTCGTGCCGCTGGTCGTCGGCGACGCCTGCGGCGACCGCTCCCCCACCCCCCACGAGGCGAACCTCGCCGACCTGCAGGCCAAGTACGCCGAGGTCATCACGGAGGCCCAGGCGGTCACCTACCTGAGCACCCTCGGCCCGTGACCGCCACCCCGCCGCCCGGTCAGGAAGTGGTTCACCGTCCCGGCAGGTGACATCGACATAGAGCTGCGGGTCACGGAACGCCCGGTAGGCCCTGACCGTCGCCGACGGACGGGTGCAGCAACGGCGCGAACCCGTGCGCGAGGGCGGCTGCGGACGTCGCCGGGGTCAGCACCGTCGCGATCCCGCGCCGCGGCCGGGGCCGGGGGTCGGTCCAGGCCTCGAAGGAGAACCGCAGCAGGACGTCACCGATCACCAGGCGCGGCGCGCCGTCGACGCCCACCACGACCGCCGCGTCCGGCAGCTCGCGGTACGGCGCCGGCCACGTGAGCCGGTCGCCGGTCCGGGACAGCCCGCGCCCGCGGCGCAGCCGCTCGGCCCGCAGCCGCCGGTCGAGATCCGCCGCTCGCACCGGCTCCCCCGTCCCGACCGCCCGGGCCACAGCGTCGCGGTACGCGCGGTAGGCGTCCCGCCGGCAGGCGGCGCACGGCCGGTGGCCGGCCGCCAGGGCGACGGCGTCGTCGAGGAAGAACAGCGGCGTCCACCGCCGGGGCCGGGCGAGCGGCCACCGTCTGCCCCGGAACTCCAGGACGCAGGAGATCCACAGCTGGCTGCCGTGGTGGCGGACGACCCGTTCGTGGTCGTCGACCACGCACCCTCGGTTGCCCGTGAGCAGCCCCCGCGCCGGGACGGCCTGCAGGTCGCCCCACGGGTCGACCCGGTTGCGCCGCGGCGCGGACGGTGACGCCGGCGGCGGCCGGGTCACCCCAGCAGCAGCTGGGTCTGACACGAGGCCCGCTCGTGCTCCAGCAGCCAGCGCTTGCGCTCGAGCCCCCCGCCGTATCCGGTGAGCGAGCCGTCGGCCCCGACCACCCGGTGGCACGGCACGATGATCGAGATCGGGTTCCGGCCGTTCGCGGCGCCCACTGCCCGCACGGCGTCGGGCCGGCCGATCGCCCGGGCCTGGCCGGCGTAGCTGCGCGTCTCGCCGTACGGGATCTCCCGCAGGGCCCACCAGGCGGCCAGCTGGAACCCGGTCCCCTGCGGCGCAAGCGGCAGGTCGAAGTCCCGGCGGGCGCCGACGAAGTACTGCTCGAGCTGGCTGACGACGTCCCGGAACGGTCCGGCGTCCCGGCGCGCGCCCGCCGTCGGCAGCGGGTACGACTCGCCCTCGAACAGGACGTGGGTGAGCGCCCCGTCCGGGTCCGCGGCGAGCACCAGCGGACCCACCGGGGTGTCGATCGTGGTGATGAAGGCACTGGTCAAGACGGTGGTCACACAGCCAGCCTGGCCCAGTCGACCCAGCATGTGCTGGCGGGAATCGGACATCACGGCACCCCGCATCCCCACCCGAACTCCACCGAACCCGGACCACCCACCGAGTTGACCGGGTGTTTCGTGGAGTTTCCGGGGGTGCTGGCGCACCGAGAGGCCGTCGCCCGTCACGACGCCGCGGGGAGGCGGTTGATCGGGTGGTCCAGCAGCCCCCACAGCACCTGGGTGGCGTAGGAGCGCCAGGGCCGCCACCGCTCGGCGCGTGCCGCCAGCTCCCGGCCGGCCAGCCCGAGCGTCCGGCCGGCCCCGACGACGCCGAGGTCGGTGGCGAGGAAGGCGTCCGGGTCGCCGAGAGCCCGCATCGCCACCGACTGCACGGTCCACGGCCCGACCCCGGGCAGCGCGGCCAGCCTCGCCAGCGACTCCGTCCGGTCCGCCCCCGGGGACAGGTCCACCGCGCCCGTCGCGCACGCCGCCGCCAGGGTGACCACGGTCGCGGCCCGGCGCCGCGGCATCGGCAGCGTCGCCGGGTCGACGGCGGCCACCCCGGCGGCCGCGGGGAAGGTGTGGGTGAGGGTGCTGCCGGGCTCGCGCAGGGCGGCCGGCAGCGGCATGCCGACCTCGGCGACCAGGCGACCGGTGACGGTCCGGGCCGCGGCGGTGGACACCTGCTGGCCGAGCACGATCCGCAGCGCCAGCTCGTCGCCGTCGACGCAGCGCGGGACCCGCGCACCGGGCCGGGAGGCGACCGCGGCGGCGAGCAGCGGGTCCGCGGCGAGGGCGGCGTCCACCGCCACCGGGTCGGCGTCCAGGTCGAGCAGCCACCGGCACCGGGCCACCGCCCTGACCAGGTCGCGGTGGTCGGTGAGCCGCACGGTGGCGGCGACGTGGTCGGCCTCGGGTCGCAGGGCGACCACCGCCGGGCCGTGGTCCAGGGCGAGCGAGCGGTGGTAGGCGCCGTCGCGCCACTCCTCGACACCGGGCACCGCGGTGGCGACGAGGTGCCCGAACAGGCCCTCGGCGTGCAGCGGTGGCCGCAGCGCCAGCCGCAGCCGCACCGTGGCGGCGGCCGTCGCGGCGCCCGGCCGGGCACGGCGGCGCAGTTCGGTCGGGGTCGAGGCGAAGACCTCGCGCACGGTGTCGTTGAACTGCCGGATCGAGTCGAACCCCGCGGCGAAGGCGACGGCGGCCGCCGGCAGCGTGGTGGACTCCAGGAGCGTCCGCGCCGTCTGGGCCCGCTGGGCTCGGGCGAGCGCGAGCGGGCCGGCCCCCAGTTCCGCGGTGAGGGCGCGGTGCACCTGCCGCGCCGAGTATCCGAGACGGGCGGCCAGTTCCTCGACGCCGCCGCGGTCGACCACCCCGTCGGTGATCAGGCGCATCGCCCGGGCTGCGAGGTCGGAGCGGGCGACCCACTCCGGCGAGCCCGGCGAGACCTGCGGCCGGCACCGCTTGCAGGCGCGGAACCCGGCGTCGAGCGCTGCGGCGGCCGACGGGAAGAACCGGCAGTTCTCGAACCGGGGCATCCGGGCCGGACACGACGGCCGGCAGAAGATCCCGGTCGAGGTGACCCCGACGTAGAACCGCCCGTCGAACCGGGTGTCCGAACTGCGCATGAACCGGTAGCACTGCTCGGGGTCGTCGGCGAGGCGGGCCACGCGCGCCATCCTGACCGACCGCCAGGTTCGACGGCTAGCGGGAATCGGCCATCGATCCGGTTGGTCCGCACGGGATACTTTCGCTCGTGATACTTTCACGAATGGAGTTGATCTAGTGCACGGGTTCGTCGGTCGGGAGCGCGAACTGGCCGCCCTGAGGCGGATGGTCGAGCGCGTCGCCGCGGGTGGGCGGGCCGGCCGGCCGGGACGAGCACTGCTCGTGCGAGGGCGCCGCCGGGTCGGCAAGTCCCGCCTCGTCGAGGAGTTCCTCGACCGGTCGGGCCTGCCGCACGTCTACTTCACGGCGTCGGCCCTCACGTCGGTCGCCGCGGACCTGGAGATGTTCGTCGAGGCGGGCCGGACGTCGTCCCTCCCGGACGCGGACCGCTTCACCGGGCAGGCGCCTCGCACCTGGGACGCCGCGCTGAGCCTGCTCTCCTCGGCCGTGCCCGCCGACCGGCCGAGCGTCGTCGTCCTCGACGAGCTGCCGTACCTCGTCGCGAACGACCCGGCCTGGAAGGCACTCTCCAGAAGATCTTCGACCGGGAGCTGTCGCGCCGCCCGATGCTGCTCATCGGCATCGGTTCGGACCTCGCGATGATGGAGGCCCTCGACGACTACGGGCGCCCGTTCCACCAGCGGGCGACCGAGATGGTCGTCTCACCGCTCACCCCGCCCGACGTCGCCGGCATGCTGGAACTCCCGCCGCGGAGGCGGTCGACGCCTACCTCGTCTCCGGGGGGCTGCCGCTGGTGCTCGACGAGTGGCGGGTCGGCGCGAGCGTCGAGGACCATCTCGCCGACGTGCTCCTCGATCCGACCTCGGCGCTGCTGGTCAGCGGAGAGCGTGCCCTCGCGGCCGAGTTCCCGCCCGAGTCGCACGCCCGTCGGGTCCTCGGAGCCATCGGCTCGGGCGAACGCACCTTCTCGCTCATCGCCCGGGCGGCGGGCGGGATGCCCCACGCCTCGCTGTCGCGCGCGCTCGACCTGCTGACCGCCAAGCGCATGGTCGACGCCCAGGTGCCGCTCTCCACCCGGCCGTCGCGCGAGACCCGGTACACCGTCGCAGACCCCCACCTGCGGTTCTGGCTGGCGTTCCTCGGCCCTCACCTGCCCGAGATCGAGCGTGGGCGCGGGGACCTCACCCTGGCGCGCATCACGAGGTCCTGGACCAGCTGGCGGGGCCGGGCCGTCGAGCCGGTGGTCCGGGAGGCGCTGCGGCCGGCCCCCGAGCACCTGCCGCTGGGCACCGCCGTCGTCGGCGAGTACTGGACCCGCAGCAACGACCCACAGATCGACATCGTCGGCGCCGACCGCAGCCCGGTGGCCAGCACGATCACCGTGGTCGGCTCCGTGAAGTGGCACGAGAACCGGCCGTTCGACGCCCACGACCTCGGGCGGCTGGCCCACCATCGCGACCTGCTGCCCGGCGCCGACGCCGGGACCCCGCTCATCGTCGTGTCGCGCAGCGGGTCCACGGTCGGCGACGGCCTCACGGCACTGACGGCGGACGACGTGGTCGCCGCCTACTGACGGTCCTGGGTCGAGCCGTTCCGAGCGAGCGCGGCGACGGCCGCCGCGAAGCGCGACAGGTCCTCGAGACCGCCGCCCCGGACGGCTCCGGCCAACAGGTCGTCGTCCACTTCGGCGTACAGGTGGACGATGAGGTTGCGCGCCCCCGCGAGTGACACCATCCGCTCGGCGAGGTCGTTCTCGATGACGCCCACCTCGGCCAGCACCCGGAAGGCGTCGCCATAGTCTCGAGGTGTCCGGTGACCGTCCGCGGCGATCACGTGGTTGGCCAGGTCGATGGAGATCTGGGCGGCCGTCTGGATCAGATGACGCCGCCGGAAGGGGTCGGGGTCGTCCTCGGCCAGCAGCGCGCGGTACCGCTCCAGCATGGTGAGAAGGCGCCGGACCCGGTCCTCGTCGACCATGTGCCTCTCCCTCACCGCAGCCCGTGATGGGCGACGCGCCGCAGGTACGCCCTGGTCGTCTCCTGAAGGACCGGACGGAACTCGATCCACCGCATCCTGGCGTCCACCTCGAACCGGACCCGCCGGGTCTCGTCGCCCGAGTACATCACCCGCCCGGACTCCGCCACCGTCCCCCGGAGCTCGAGAGTGGCCCGGTCGAGGTCGACGACGTCGACCGGCGTCCCGAGGACCGGGGCGAGGTCGGCGGCCAGCCGGACGGTGGCGTCCAGCGGCGGATCGGTCTGCGCGAACAGGACCGCGATGTCGTGGTCGCTGTCCGGGCGCGCCGTGCCCGTCGCCCTCGAACCGAGGAGGTAGGCGACCGCCACGCCGTGGTCGGCGAGCACCTTGGAGAGCTCGGCCTCAGTCACCTGACCATCCTCCACCCTGGATGCGCCGGCGGGCCGGACGCCGCTCACGCAGTGGCCTCGGAGCGCTCGGCGATCAGGGCGGCGACACCGTCGAGGATGCGGCCGAGGCCGAAGTCGAAGCTGTAGTCGAAGTCCTCGTCGTCCTGCTCGCCCGGCAGGGCGCCGTCCAGCATGCCCGTGGCCACCAGGGCGCGCACCGCCGGGAAGCGCGCGGGGTCGACGACGGCAGCGAGCACCTGTCCGTACCGGCTGAGGACCTGTTCGGCCCGGGACCCCGGCACCGTCGAGGCCGCGAGCACGTCGGCCGACAACATGGCCTGCGACCGCACGAAGCCGCTGACGATCTCGATCGTCATGAGTCTCTCGATCTCCGCAAGCGGGGTGCCGTCGAGGCAGCGCAGGCCCGCCTCCATCCACGCCAGCTGGTTCGGGGTCACCGGCGGGCCGGGGACGGGCACCCGCAGCATCCATGGGTGCCGGCGCAGGACATCGCGGCCGGCCACGGCCCAACCGGCGAGCGCGTCGCGCCAGCCCCCGGCGGCGATCGCCGGGGGCGCCCCGTAGGCGGCGTCGACCATGAGCAGGAGCAGGTCGTCCTTGGTGGCCACGTAGCGGTAGAGGGACATGGCTCCGGTGCCCAGCTCCTGCGCCACCCGCGCCATCGACACCGCTCCCAGGCCCTCGGTGGCCGCGACCCGCACAGCGGCGCCCACCACCTGGTCGAGGGTGAAGGACCGACGCGGGCCGTGCGCCGGGGGTGGGCGCATCCCCCACGCCGCTGCGACGACGTCCGGGACGAGGAGGTCCTCGACCGGGGACGAGGACTCCCGCTTCCCGTCCGTCACACCACGCAGTGTCGCGTACTGCAGGTCCGGCACGGGTGGCGCCTGGTGCGCCTTTCTGCGTATGATCTATCGCGTAGTAAAAACGCAGATCGAGGAGGCGTCATGGCTGCGGTCCAGGTACGCGGACTCGGCAAGTCCTACGGGCGGCGGGAGGTCCTCGCCAGGGTCGACCTCGACATCCCGGCGGGATCCGTGCTCGCCCTGCTCGGCCCGAACGGCGCCGGCAAGACCACGACGGTGCGCATCCTCGCGACCCTGCTCCGGCCCGATGCCGGCACCGCTCGGGTCCTGGGGCTCGACGTCGTGTCGCAGCGCCGGGAGGTCCGCCGCCGCATCGGCCTCACCGGCCAGAACGTCGCGCTCGACGACCTGCAGACCGGGCGCGAGAACCTCCGCACGGTGGCGCGCCTGGCGCATGTGGCCGCGGCGGCGGACCGGGCCGCCGACCTGCTGGCGGCCTTCGGGTTGACCGGCGCGGCCGACCGACTGGTCCGGACCTACTCGGGTGGGATGCGACGGCGCCTCGACCTGGCGGCAGGCCTGCTCACCGGACCCGAGGTGCTGTTCCTCGACGAGCCGACGACCGGCCTCGACCCGCGGGCGCGGCAGGACCTCTGGGCCGTGCTCGACGACCTCGTGGCGGCCGGGACGACGATCGTCCTCACGACCCAGTACCTCGAGGAGGCGGACCGGCTCGCCGCTGTCGTGGCGGTGCTCGACCACGGCCGGGTCACCGCTCGCGGCGCCCCCGCCGAGCTCAAGGCCCTGGTCGGGGGCGCTCGGCTGGAGGTCACTGCGAGCGACGCGGACGCCCGGCGGGCGATGGCGAGCCTGCTCGCCGGCCGGCCGGAGGGGCACTCACAGCCGGCCGACGTGACGGACGACCGGCGACTCACGGTGACCACCGACGGATCCGCGGCCCATGCGCGCGAACTGCTCGACCGGCTCGACCCTGACCGGAGCCGGATCAGCTCGATCGACATCCGCACCCCCAGCCTGGACGACGTCTTCCTCGCCATCACGGGTCACGGCGTCTCGGGCGATGCCGCGACGGCCACCGCGACGAACGCGACGGCGACCACTGACCCCGTGGGGACCCGCCGGTGACCGCGACACTCGTCCTTGGCGCCCGCAACGTCCGGATCGCCGCGCGACAGGTCGACGGGATCATCACCGCGGTCGTGCTGCCTGTGCTGATCCTCGTGCTCTTCGTCTTCCTGTTCGGCGGCGCCATCGCCACCGGCGGTGATTATGTGACGTACGTGGTCCCAGGAGTGCTGCTGATCTGTGCTGGCTTCACCGCAGCGAGCGCGGCAGTCGCGGTGACCGAGGACATGTCGCGGGGCGTCATCGACCGGTTGCGCTCCCTCGACGTCCCAGCGGCGGCGTTTCTCGCCGCCCATGTGGTCACCAGCCTGGCCCGCAACGTCCTGGCCACGACGGTCGTCGTCGGCGTCGCGGTCGCCGTCGGGTTCCGGCCCGCCGCCGGCCCGGGCGAGTGGGGGGCGGCTCTCGGCCTGGTGCTGGCGTACTCCGTTGCGGTGTCGTCGCTGGCGGCGGCGATCGGTCTGCTCGTCCGCACTCCCGAGGCCGCCAACGGGGCGACGTTCCTCTTCACCTTCCTCCCATACCCCAGCAGCGCCTTCGTCCCGGTCGAGACCATGCCCGGATGGTTGCGGGGGTTCGCCGAGAGCCAGCCGCTGACCCCGGTCATCGAAAGCGTGCGCGGGTTCCTGCTCGGTCAGCCCGTCGGTGACGCCTGGTGGCAGGCGCTCGCCTGGTGCGCCGCCGTGACGGCGGTGTCGGTGGCGGCCTCGGGATGGCTGTTCCGGTTGCGCACCCGCTGACCCTCCCGACTGGCCAGGCAGGGCGGCGCGGGCACAACGACGGGCCTACTGTCGTGGGATGCACCCCAGGGCCGGATCGACGGTGGTGTGAGTGACGGCCGAGCTGACCCGCACCGAGCCCGACGCGCGCGCCGAGCACACCGGCCGCGTCGAGGACGAGGCCCGCCGACGCGGCTGCTCCGACGCGGACTCCGTGCTGTTCGAGGGGTACTTCGCCGACGTCGCGGACGACGACCTCGTGACACGGGACCCGGTCGACGTCTGCGGCCTCGTCCTCGCCCACCGGGACCTCGCCCGCCGGCGCCGGCCCGGGACCACGCACGTCCGGGTGTCCACCCCGGACGTCCAGTCCGACGGCTGGACCACCGGCCACGCCGTCGTCCAGGTCGTCACCGACGACATGCCGTTCCTCGTCGACTCGGTGACCAACGAGATCTCCCGGGCCGGGCGCGGCATCCACCTCGTGGTCCACCCCCAGGTCCTCGTCCGCCGGTGCGACGACGGCTGGCTCACCGAGGTGGTGCGGGTCGCGCCGGCCCGCGACGCCCCGTCCGGAGCCGACGGCGGCACCTTCGTGGAGTCCTGGATCCACGTCGAGATCGACCGGTCGGACTCCGCCGAGGACGACGCCGCGCTCGCCGCGTCGCTCGAGCGGGTGCTCGGCGACGTCCGGGTGGCTGTCACCGACTGGGGGCCGATGCGGGACCGGGCGGTCGCCGTCGCGGAGGAGCTGGCTGCCCGGGTGCCGCCCGGGGTGGACCCCGACGACCTGTCGGAGGCGGCCGGCCTGTTGCGGTGGCTCGCCGACGGCCACTTCACGTTCCTCGGCCACCGCGAGTACGTGCTCGGCGAGGAGGACGTCCACCCGGAGGCGGTGCTGCGCTCGGTGCCCGGCACCGGGCTCGGCATCCTGCGCGAGCCGGCCGGTGCCGGGCCGAAGGAGACGGTCCTCGACGAGCACCTGGCCCAGCGCGCCCGCCGCCGCAACGTCCTCGTGCTGACGAAGGCGAACTCCCGGGCCACCGTGCACGGCGCCGGGTACCTCGACTACGTCGGCGTCAAGTCGTTCGCCCCGGACGGCGCGGTCGTCGGCGAGCGCCGCTTCCTCGGGCTGCTGTCGTCGGCCGCGTACACGGGCAGCGTCCTGCAGGTGCCCGTGATCGACCGCAAGGTCGCCACCGTCCTCGAGCAGTCCGGGCACGACCCCCGGTCGCACTCGGGCAAGGAACTGCTGGCGATCCTCGAGAACTACCCCCGCGACGAACTGTTCGCCGCCGACGTCGACACCCTCTCCCGGATCACCACGGGCATCCAGCAGCTCCAGGAACGCCGCCGGACCCGGATCTTCGTCCGCCCGGACGACTACGGCCGGTTCGTCACGTGCCTGGTGTTCCTCCCCCGCGACCGGTACACCACGAAGATCCGGCTCGCCATCCAGGACGTCCTCACCGAGGCGTTCGGGGCGGTCGGCATCGAACACTCGTCCCTGGTCTCGGAGTCGGTGCTGGCCCGGCTGTTCTTCGTGGTCCGGCTCGGTCCGCGCCGGGGCGGGTCGGTGGCCGCCGACCTCGACGGAGTGGACACCGCCGAGGTCGCCCGCCGCGTCGAGGCGTGCACCCGCAGCTGGGAGGAGGACCTCGCCGACGGGCTGCGCGCCGACCTGGACGAGGCCGAGGCGGTGCGCCTGCAGCGGCGCTGGGCGGGCTCCCTGCCCGAGGGCTACAAGGAGGAGGTCGTGCCCCCGGTCGCGGTCGGCGACCTCGTGCGGCTGGAGACCATGGCCGCCGGCCGGGGGGCGGCTCCGGACATGGACCTCCAGCTCTACCACCCGGTGGGGGCGGCGGAGGACGAGAGCCGCCTCAAGCTCTATCGCCGGGACCAGCTGAGCCTGTCGGCGCTGCTTCCGTTTTTCGACAACCTCGGGGTCGAGGTCGTCGACCAGCGGCCCTACCACCTCGTCGGGCACGGGCGCAGCGGCCAGGCCTGGATCTACGACCTCGGGCTGCGGCTGCCCGAGGTCGCCGTCGACCCCGGCACCACGACCGGGCTCGGCCGGCTGGCGGCACGCTTCACCGACGCGCTCGTCGCGGCGTGGACCGGAACCACCGAGACCGACCGCTACGACCGCCTCGTGCTGCGGGCGGGCCTGACCTGGCGGCAGGTGTCGGTGCTGCGCACATACGGCCGCTACCTGCGCCAGACCGGCACCAGCTTCTCCGACGAGTACATCGCCGCCGCCCTGGCCGCCAACCCCGAGGTCGCCCGACTCCTCGTGAACGTCTTCGAGACCCGGTTCCACCCGCTGCGGTTCGCCGGCACCCCCAGCCAGCGGCCGTCCCCGCCCCGGGCGGCCGCCCAGGAGCGGGCCGCGGAGGCGGTGCGCGCCGCCCTCGACGACGTGGCCAGCCTGGCCCACGACCGGATCCTGCGCTCCCTGCTCGGGTGCGTGGAGGCGACGCTGCGGACCAGCTTCTACCGCACCGATGCCGGCGGACAGCCCGACCCGACGGTCGCCGTCAAGCTCGACCCGCGCCGGGTCCCGGGTCTGCCGTCCCCCCGGCCGGCGTACGAGATCTGGGTGTGCGGCCCCCGGGTCGAGGGTGTCCACCTGCGGTTCGGGGCCGTCGCGCGCGGTGGGCTGCGCTGGTCGGACCGACGCGAGGACTTCCGCACCGAGATCCTCGGCCTCGTCAAGGCGCAGCAGGTGAAGAACGCGGTCATCGTCCCCACCGGAGCCAAGGGCGGCTTCGTCGCCAAGCAGCTGCCGGACCCGGCCCGAGACCGGGACGCCTGGTACGCCGAGGGGATTCAGGCGTACCGGAGCTTCGTCTCCGCCCTGCTCGACGTCACCGACGACCGCGACCCCACGGCCGGCCCCGGCGCCCCCGCGGTGCCACCGGCCGACGTGGTGCGCCACGATGCCGACGACCCCTACCTGGTGGTCGCGGCCGACAAGGGAACGGCCGCCTTCTCCGACATCGCCAACGAGATCTCGACGTCCCGCGGGTTCTGGCTGGGCGACGCCTTCGCCTCGGGCGGGTCCAAGGGCTACGACCACAAGGCGATGGGCATCACCGCGCGGGGCGCGTGGCAGAGCGTGCGGCGGCACTTCCGCGAGGTCGGGGTCGACGTGGACCGGGACACGTTCACCGTCGCCGGGATCGGCGACATGAGCGGCGACGTCTTCGGCAACGGAATGCTGCTGTCGCCGGGAATCCGCCTGGTGGCCGCCTTCGACCACCGGCACGTGTTCCTGGACCCGGACCCGGACCCGGCGATCGCGTCCGCCGAGCGGACCCGGCTGTTCGCGCTGGCCCGGTCGTCGTGGGACGACTACGACCGGACCGTCATGAGCCCCGGTGGCGGGGTGTTCCGCCGCGACGCGAAGTCGGTCGACCTCGCGGCTCCGGCGGCCCGCGTCCTCGGCCTGTCCCTGCCCGGCGGCGGGCCCCTCACCCTCACCCCGAACGAGCTGGTCCGGGCGATCCTCGCGGCACCCGTGGACCTGCTGTGGAACGGCGGGGTCGGCACCTTCGTCAAGGCCTCCGACGAGACCCACGCCGAGGTCGGGGACAAGGCCAACGACGGGGTCCGGATCGACTCCGGCCAGCTGCGGGCGCGGGTCGTCGGCGAGGGTGGCAACCTCGGGCTCACCCAGCGGGCCCGGGTCGAGGCCGCCGCTCGCGGGGTCCGGGTCAACACCGACGCCATCGACAACTCCGCCGGCGTCGACTGCAGCGACCACGAGGTCAACCTCAAGATCCTGCTGGACGGGGTGGTGGCCGAGGGCGACCTCACCGGCAAGCAGCGCGACGAGTTGCTCGTCGCGATGACCGACGATGTCGCCGCCACCGTGCTGCGCCACAACGTCGACCAGAACACCATGCTCGGCGTCGCCCGCGCCCACGCGGCGCCCATGATGTCCGTGCACCGGCGTTTCCTGCGCTGGCTGGGCGAGCACGGCGGGCTGGACCGGGCGCTGGAGTTCCTGCCCGACGACACCGAGCTCGAGGCGCGCCAGGCGGCCGGCCGCGGGCTGGTGGGGCCGGAGCTGGCCGTCGCCGCGGCCTACACGAAGATCCAACTGACCGAGACGCTGCTGCGCTCCGGGGTCCCGGACGAGCCGTGGACCGACCACCACCTGGTGGAGTACTTCCCGTCCGAGCTCCGGCGCCGCTTCCCCGACCGGATCCGCAGCCACCCGCTGCGCCGCGAGATCGTCGCCACCCGGCTGGCGAACCGGGTCGTCGACACCTGCGGCACCACGTACGTGTTCCGGCTGCGGGAGGAGCTGTCGGCGCCGGCGGACCGGGCCGTGCGGGCGTGGGCGGTGGCCGGTGGCGTCTTCGGGCTGGAGGAGTGGCACGCCCGCCTCGACGCCCTCGCCGGCTCGGTCCCGGCGACGGTGCTCGACCGGCTCCGGCTGGCGCACCGGCGCCTCGTCGACCGGGCCGCGCGGTGGTTCATCCAGTCCCGGCCGGACCCGCTGGACGTCGGCGCCGAGGTCGCTCGTTTCCGACCCACCGTCGAGGAGCTGGGGCCGCGGCTGTGGAAGCTGGGCGCCGCCGGGCGGGCGGTGCCCGCAGCCGAGTTGGACCGGTTGCTGGCCGCGGGGGTGCCCGAGGACCTCGCGCGGCGCTCGCTGGAGCTGATGGACGAGTTCGCCGTCCTCGACGTCACCGAGATCGCGTCGCGGACCGGGCAGGCGGCGGGGTCGGTGCTCGAGGTCTACTCCGCGGTCGTCGAACGGTACGCCGTGGACCCCGTGCTGGAGCGCATCTCCCGGCTGCCCCGCGGGGACCGCTGGCAGGCGCTGGCCCGCGGGGCGCTGCGCTACGACCTGTACGCCGCCGTGGAGGCGCTCACCACCGTCGTCATCACCACCGTCCCCGCGGAGTCGGTCTCCGACGCGGCCGAGCGCGTGCGCCGATGGGAGGACGACAACGAGACCGGCATTGCACGGGCCAGGGCGGTGCTCGAGGAAATCCACGAGCTGACGACGGACGACCTCTCCCCCCTGCTGGTCGCCCTTCGCACGCTGCGCAGCGTCGTCCGCTCGGGGTCGGCCGACAACGCCCGCTGACGCCGCCCGGACCCCAGGGCACGTGTGGATGGTTACGTCCCGCTGTCCCCCTCCCGCGGAGCGCGATTGGATGGTTACGTCCCGCATTCCATGCCCCGCAGGGCGCGATTGGGCACTTGCGTCCCCGGGGGCTGGGCGGCACAACACTCCCCGTGAGGTGGACACAGCATCCCGTGACCATGTGACGGAATAGGACTCCCGCGACATCACGATCGAATAACGGACCCCTCGTCCCGGGGCCTTGGACAACTCGGTCCAGGCAGCCTGAGCCCGATCATCCGGGACGAAAGGGGCGACAGTTCCCATGCCATGTCACCGGCCGGCCGGCCGCCCGTGACCGACGAACCACGCAGTGACACCGCCGTTGTCCGGAAGCTCTCACTCGCCACCGACCCGGCCGGGGCCGACGACGAGCCGAGCTTCCGCGTGCTGCCGGACGGGCAGGTCGAGGCGATCGACGCCCTGACGCGCGAGCTGGCCGAGACCGCGCTCTACGTGTCCCAGCTGGCGGAACTCCTCGGGCGCGGCCTGGGTGCGGGGACCCTCGTCGACATGGAGATCCTCGGGCTGGACGTGGTTCGGGTGCGCGCGGTCGCCGGCGCCGACGGGACCACTCTCGTGGGCGAGGTCGAGGGCAGCGACGGTCCGCCCCCCGCGCCGCGACGGCCGCGGTCGTCGTCACGCCTGCGCGGACGCCCCGACGACGTCCTGACGCGGCTGCGGCCGGTCCGTGACGTCCCCGGCGTCATCGGGACCTTCCTGGCGGACAGCGACGGCCGGATCCTGCTCACCGACCTGCCCGTCGAACTCGGCACCGACGTCCTCGTGGACGTCGCCCGCCGCGCCGAGACCGCTCTGGCTGCCGTGGCACTTCCCCTACCCGGCACCGAGCAGGTCGCCCTGCGGTTCACCGACCTCGTCGTCACCGCGGGGCGGGTGGGCGACAACGTCCTCGTGACCTTCGGCGACGGCACGGTCCACGCCACGGTGGTGCGCACGGCGACCCGGGTCTGCTCCCCCTACCTGGCGGCGGTGGCCGAACCCCTGACCGACGGCGCGGCGCGGCCGCGTGCGGAGCACGACGCCTCACCCGGAGTGTGGGCGTGAGAGGAGCACAGAAGTGATCACCGAGCTGTCCGGGCTCGAGCAGGCCGTGGCTTTCACCTTCCTGCTCGTCTTCTTCGCCATGGCTGCGGCGGCGGTGTTCCTGTTCGCCGAACGTGGTGACGTAGCGCCGGAGTACCGCGTCTCGGTCGCGGTCTCGGCACTGGTGTGCGCGATCGCCGCGGGCAATTACTGGTTCATGCGCGAGATATACGTCGACGGGGCGACCGGGGCTGGGACCGGGGCTTTCCCCACCGAGTTCCGGTACATCGACTGGTTCCTCACCGTGCCGCTCATGCTGGCGCTGTTCCCGGCCCACCTCGGCCTGGGCCGGCACGGTCGGGCGTTCATGACCTGGCTGATCACGGCTGCCCTGGTCATGCTGGCGGCCGGCTACGTGGGGGAGATCAACCCCGACGACCCGGTCCTGCACCTCGGCGGCTGGGCCGTCGGATGCCTCGCCGGCCTCGCCCTCTATGTCCCGCTGTTCCTCTCGTTGCGGCGGCTGCCGGACCGGGTGCCCCGGCACACCGTCGTGACGATCCGGGCGATGACCGCGCTGGTCCTCCTCGGGTGGACGGTCTACCCGCTCGGGTACCTCCAGCCGGCACTCGGCTTCCCGCCGGACGTGCGCGAGCTGCTCTACAACGTCGGCGACGCCGTCAACAAGGTCGGGCTCGGCGTGCTGGTGTACCTCGGCGGGCGGGCAGCGGCGCGGACCCGCGACAGCGTGGTCCGGGCAGCGGCGCCGACGCCGGCCCGGACCCCGGCCGAGAGCCTGCTCGCCGGCCGGAACTGATCACGGGAACGGACCGGAGGGGACCGACGGTGCAGACCCTCGCCGCCGCCGCGGCCGTCGCCGTTGCCGTCCTGACCCTCGCCCCCGCAGCCGCAGCGCCTCGCCAGGTCCCGCTCTCCGACGTGATGAGCGCCCTGCCGCTGGACGAGGCCGGCCCCGCCCTGTACATCCTCGTGATCGACACCTCGGGGTCGATGCAGGAGTCCGGCGCCTACCCGGCCGTCACCGCGGCGGTCGCCGACGTCGTGGGCGCGCTGGACCCAGCGGACCAGGTGTCCGTCGTCACCTTCGACGTCGCCCCCCGGCAGTGCGGCCCCGGGGTCTTCGCGGCGGCCGACCCGGCGGGGATCGCGGCGTGCCTGCCGCCGACGGCCGACGGCGAGTTCACCGACATCGGCCGGGCGTTCGAGCAGGTCGTCACCGTCCTGGAGAACACCCCCGCCGCCGTGCGCACGGTCGCCCTGGTGAGTGACGGCACGCACGAGCCGGGACCCGGCAGCCCCTACCCGGTGCCGGTGACCGACGAGGACCCGGCGTGGCGGGCACTCGCCGACCGGGCGCGCGCCGTCCCCGGCGTGTCCGCCTACTCGGTGCCGTTGTCCGGCGCCGACGGGGCCACGGCCCTCGGCGCCGTGTTCCCCTCTCCCACAGTCCTGCAGGCGGCCTCCCCCGCCGACGTCCGGGCCGCCCTCGACGTCCCTCTGGCGGCTGCCCGGCGGGCCGAGGCCCGGGCGCTCCTGGCACCGGACGCGGCGGCGGAGGTCCGGATCGACGCCCCGCCCCCGCCGAGCGTCGGCCCGGAGCCTGTGCCGTGGACCCTGACCCTGCGGTCCTCGGCGTCCCACGTGCCGTGGGCCGTGCGCGACCTCGCGCTCGACGCCGGTCCCGGGGTGGCGGTCCGGGGGCTTCCACCGGCGATCGAGCTCGCTCCGGGCGAGGAGGTCCCCGTCACCGTGACGTTGCGGGCCACCGGCGACCCGGCCCCGGAGGACGTGGCCGCCCGGCTGCGCGGCTCGCTGGCGAGCGAGTGGTCGGGCGCTCTCGACGACCTGGGGCTGGACGTGCCCGCCGAGGTCACGGCGGACCTCGGTCTCGTCGAGGTCGAGCCCGCCCGGACCGCTGCGGCGGGCGACGTGTCCCTGCCGCCGGCCGCTCGGTGGGCAGCGGCCGCCGCGGGGGCCGCGGTCGTCGCGGCGGGTGCGGCCATGGCGTGGTGGGTGCTGCGAGGGCGGACCGGCCGGTCCCCGGGCTGACCGGGTCACCGCAGGAGCACCCGGCGGGCGGCCCGCAGGAACGGCCACGGCGGCAGGGTCGCGACGAGGGCGACCTCCTCCGCCGGCGAGGTGTCCTCGTCGAGGAACCGCAGGACCCGCGCCGGCGGGTTGCGGGCGAACAGAGCGGCGAAGGCGGCCTCGATCCGGTCCGGGTCGTGCGCCATGACGTCGAGGAGCACGCGGTCCAGCCACCGGTGCCGGGCGCGCCGCGAGGACCTGGCGTGCGGGTGGCCGTACCGCCCCAGGGACCACCGGATGCGGGCGGCGTCCCGCGCGATGCGGTCGACCGCGAAGCCCGTGGCCGGCCGCAGCAGGCCGGCGCGGCGTCCCACCCGCACCACGCGGCCCCGGGGCGCCCGCCGGGACTCCTCCCGAAGCGGGACTTCGCCCGCTTCGTGATCGCGCACCGTGCCGCTCACGCCGAGCACCCCGTGGACGTAGCCGTCGAGATCCTCCCGGCCGGCTCCACCGGGGGTGGCTGTCGACAGCGTGACGACGTCCACCAGCGCCGCTCGCGGTGACGTCGGGAGGACGTAGCCGAACCGCACGACCCCTGCCGCTCGGACCCGGAAGTCGAGGAAGGTCGCCGTCGACGGGTCGAAGGCGTCGTCGGCGGCGGCGACTGTGCACCCTGCAAAGCTCATCCGCGGCTCCCCCGGCCGGGCGGGCGCCGGCGGGCGGCTGTCGAACACCCACCAGGCGGTCACGCCCACGCCGTCGACGACTGCGACCCCGTGCGTCCCGGCGTCCACCACATCGTCGACGCGACCCGTGAGCCGAGTGAGCGCGGCGCCGGCCCTCCGGTCGACGACCGAGCCCAGCACCTCGCCGTGGACCAGCCGGTACTCGTACGGCGCGATCGGGAGGGCACGGTCACCGTCTCCCGCATGCACCCGCAGGCGCCCCCAGCGGGCCACGACGGCGGGATCGAGGACCACGTCCCGGCGCGCCCAGAAGGCCCAGGTCCGCCGGTCGACGGGATGGGATCCGTCGTCGACGACCAGCACTCGGCCGAATGGTGCGGCTGGCCCGGCGAGCTCGGCGGCGAGCACGAGACCCGCCGCGCCCCCGCCGCACACGACGGCGTCCCACTCCGGTCCCATCAGCAACCACAATGCCGCAGTGCCCGCGGACACACCGCCCACCGTCCTGATCCCGTGGCCTGACGTCGCCATCCCTGAGGCGGTGTCGTGGGTGGAGTGGGACGGCTCCGGCGAGCCGCCTGACGTCCGGGCCGTCGAGCTGTACGTCGTCCCCTACGGCGGCCCCGCGCGGACCCTCGAGGTGATCGCAGACCTCCCGGCGCTGCGCGCCGTGCAGGTGCTGACCGCCGGGGTCGACGCGGTGCTGCCCCACCTGCCGGACGGCGTGGACCTGCACTCCGGCCGGGGCCTGCACGACGCCAGCACCGCCGAGCACGCGGTCGGGCTGATGCTCGCGGCCCAGCGGGACCTGCCCCGCTGGGTCCGGGACCAGGCGGCGGGTCGCTGGCAGCCGCACTACACCCGCTCCCTCGCAGGCTCGCGAGTGCTGATCGTGGGCTTCGGCAGCATCGGCGAGGCGCTGGCCGCCCGGTTGCGCCCGTTCGAGGTCGAGGTGGTGCCGCTGGCGCGTCGGGCTCGACCGGCGCAGGGCGTGCTCGGGATCGAGGCACTGGACGACGAGCTCCCCCGCGCCGATGTCGTGGTGCTGCTCACTCCGCTGACCGAGGCTACCCGGGGTCTGCTGGACCGGCGCCGGCTCGCCCGGCTGCCCGACGGCGCGCTCGTGGTCAATGTCGCCCGCGGCCCCGTCCTCGACACGCAGGCGCTGCTGGCCGAGCAGGGCCGGATCCGGGCCGCCCTCGATGTCACCGACCCGGAACCGCTGCCTCTCGACCACCCGTTGTGGCGAGCACCCGGAGCGCTCGTGACCCCGCACGTGGCCGGCGGGTCGGCGACGTTCTACCCGCGGGCCAAGCGGTTCCTCGCCGAGCAGCTGCACCGCTGGGCGACCGGGGAGCCGATGCTCAACCGGGTGGACCGGTGAGCAGCGCGGGCAGGGCGGGCAGCACAGGCAGCACAGGCAGCACAGGCAGCGGCCACGCCACGGACAGCGCGCTCAGCGGGCCGCCGGTGGCGCAGGCGGTCCGGGCGGAGCTGGCCGCGGCGGCCGACCCGGGTCATGCCGAGTTCCTCGCCGGGTACTTCCGCACCGGTCCCGGCGGGTACGGCGAGGGCGACGTCTTCCTCGGGGTCCGCATCCCGCACGTCCGCGAGGTCGCCCGCCGGCACGGCCGCGCCGCGACCGACGACGACCTCGCGGCGCTGCTCGCCGACCCGGTCCACGAGCACCGGTTCGCGGCCCTGGCGGTCCTCGACGGCCGCGCCCGGGCCGCCGCCCGCCGCGGTCCGGGCGCGCTGGAGCCGCTCGCCCGCTTCTACCTGGCGCACGCCGACGCCGTCGACAACTGGGACCTGGTCGACGTGTCCGCCCCGCACGTCCTCGGCACCTGGCTGGCGACGACCACGGCGGCCACGGAGCCGGACGACGGCGCGGCGGCGCGGATCCTCGACGGGCTGGTGGCCTCCCCGTCGCGGTGGCGGCGTCGGATCGCCGTCATGGCGACCTGGGCGTTCACGCGGGACGGGCGGCCCGGCTGGACGCTGGCGGTCGCCGGTCGGCTCGTCGGCGAGCGCGACGACCTGGTCCACAAGGCCACCGGCTGGATGCTCCGCGAGGTGGGGCACCGGGACCACGCCCGGCTGCTCGACTTCCTCGACACCCACCACCACCGCCTGGCCCGGGTCACCGTCCGGTATGCCGTGGAGAAGCTGCCGCCGGAAGTGCGGGCCTGCTACGTCACCCGCCGTCGGGAATGATCAGCGAGCGGCCGCCAGTGCCCGGTCGAGGTCTGCCAGCAGGTCGTCGACGTCCTCGATCCCGACGGAGAGCCGGACCAGGTCGTCCGGCACCTCCAGCGCCGAGCCGGTGACGCTGGCGTGCGTCATGTCGGCCGGGTGCTCGATGAGCGACTCGATCCCGCCGAGGCTCTCGGCGAGGGTGAACACCCGGGTGGCCGCGCAGACCGCGAGTGCGGCGTCGCGCCCGCCCGTGGGCCGGAACGACACCATGCCGCCGAAGCGGCGCATCTGCTTGAGCGCGACGTCGTGGCCGGGCGAGCCGGCGAGGCCCGGGTAGCGCACCTCGACGACGTCGGTGCGGGCGTCCAGCCACTCAACGATCGCCTCGGCGTTGTCGCAGTGGCGGTCCATCCGCACGGCCAGGGTCTTGAGCCCACGCAGGGTGAGGAAGGCGTCGAACGGCCCGGGCACGGCGCCCATGGCGTTCTGAAGGAAGGCCAGGCGGTCGGCCAGCGGCTCGCCGGTGTGGGGGTCGACCGGGACGGGCGACCCGGACCCGTCGGCCGGGCCGGTCGAGCCGTCGGCCACGACCAGCGCGCCGCCGACGACGTCGGAGTGACCACCGATGTACTTCGTCGTCGAGTGCACGACCACGTCGGCACCCAGGGCGAGCGGGTTCTGCAGGTACGGGGTGGCGAAGGTGTTGTCGACGACGAGCAGGGCGCCCGCCCGGTGGGCGACATCGGCCAGCGTGGAGATGTCCGCGACCCCGAGCAGGGGGTTCGTCGGTGTCTCGGCCCAGACCAGGCGGGTGCGCCCGGGCACGATCGCGGCGGCCACTGCATCCGGGTCACCCAGGGGTGCCGTCGTGTGCTCGACCCCCCAGGGTCCGAGCACCCGGGCAATCAGCCGGTACGTGCCGCCGTAGGCGTCGTCGCCGACCACGACGTGATCCCCGGGACGGGTGACGACTCGGAGCAGAGCGTCCTCCGCGGCGAGGCCGGAGGCGAAGGTGAGCGCCCGGGCAGTGACGCCCGGCGGGGCCTCGAGCGCGGCGAGCGCCGCCTCCAGCGCGGTGCGGGTCGGGTTGCCGGACCGGGAGTACTCGTACCCGGTGCCGAGCCCGGTGCGCAGCCCGCCGACGCCGTCCTGGGCATACGTCGTCGTCGCGTAGATCGGCACGATGACGGCCCCGGTGGCCGGGTCCGGCTCCTGCCCGGCGTGGATGGCGCGGGTCGTGAACCCCTGGGCGGCTCCGGTGGTGGTCACGGACGCGAGGCTAGTCACCCTCGCTGCAACGCGGGACCGCCCCGGGAACGTCCACCCCGAGATCACGGTTGAGGGAGCGTGGGGACATCGACACGAGGAGGACTCGGATGATCTTCGGTTCGCGCGCCGACAAGCAGCGGATGGTCACTCCGGACGAGGCCCTGCGAGGCCGGGACACGGCGGTCCGCGTCCCGGGCCGGCACACCGTGCTCGGCAACCCTCTGACACCGCCGTTCCCCGCGGGTCACGAGGTCGCCTACCTGGCCGCCGGTTGCTTCTGGGGCCTGGAGCGGATCATGTGGAAGCTGCCCGGGGTCTGGACCACGGCGGTCGGCTACCAGGGCGGGTACACGCCCCACCCGACCTATGAGGAGGTCTGCACCACCCGCACCGGTCACGCGGAGGCGGTGCTCGTGGTGTTCGACCCGGCCCGGGTGTCGTACGAGACCCTGCTCAAGGAGTTCTGGGAGAACCACGACCCGACCACGCCGAACCGCCAGGGCAACGACGTCGGCACCCAGTACCGCTCGGCGATCTACCCCACCACCCCGGAGCAGGCCGCAGTGGCCGAGACCTCGCGGCGCCGGTACCAGCAGCGCCTCACCGAGCAGGGCTACGGAAAGATCTCGACCGAGATCCGCCCCGCGGACCAGGCGGGCCGGTTCTACTACGCCGAGGACTACCACCAGCAGTACCTGCAGATGAACCCCGGGGGGTACTGCAACCACGGGTTCTGCCAGGTGTCGTACCAGCCGGCCCCGGGGGACGCGGCCACCGTCGGCGCGCCTGACCGTCAGTGACAGTCACCGAGGCGTCACTGTCGTAGAACCGGGCTTCTGTCGAGGGCGGCGCGCAGGACCTCCTCAGCCTCCGAGATCACCTCGGCGACGAGATGCCGGACCGGTCGGCGCGGTGTCCGGCTCGGGTCCACGTGCCGTGGTGGGACGAGGACCAGATGATCCTCGTCGTCGCGGTCGAGGACCCAGGTCCCGGCGTGGACGGCGGTGTGGTGGCCGGGACAGAGCAGGGCGAGGTTGTCGAGGTCGGTCGCGCCGCCCTGGGACCAGGGGACGACGTGATGGGCGTCGCACCAGTCCGGCTGCGCGCCGCACACCAGGCACCCGCCGTCCCGCGCCGCCAGCGCCCGGCGCTGGGCGAGGGTGACCAGCCGGTGCTCGCGCCCCACGTCGAGCGGGCCGAGCGAGGGGTCGTCGAGCACACGCTGCAGAACCGCGTCGCACGCCAGCCGACCCAGCACCCACGGCGCCACGGGTTCCCCGGACTCCGTGGTGGCGAGACCTGCGCCGGCGCCCGCGAGCTGGGCCGCGGTGGTGTGGAGGACGACCCGCGGCCGCTCGCCGCGGCGCGGCGCGGCGATCCCCCGGGCGGCCTCGACCAGGCGGGACAGGGCGTCGGCACGACGCTGCCGTGGAGTGCGCGGATCCCGCAGGGGGCGGCCGTCGGCGTCGGTCAGCGGCTCCGGCGCGGACCACTCCGCCAACGCCGTGCGCAGCTCGGCACCGGCCACGGGGTCGAGGGCGAACCGGCCGGTGACCATGCCGGTGTCGTCGTCGCCGAGGTCGAGGAACCGCCGCGCAGGCGCGTCCGGGTCGCGACGATCCTCGGGATCCGGCGCCAGGTGAGCCAGCAACTGCTGGGCGTGGCGATCCAGCGTCCGGTCGTCGGCTCGCGAGTCGGCGATCCGCAGCAGGAACCCGGCCACGATCTCCCGCGCCCCGGTCCCGCTCTCCGGCTGCTCCGACTCCTCCGGCTGGCGGAGCAGATGGCGAGGGATCCGGTCCAGGCACCGGACCGCGACGTCCACGTGCTCCCGGCGCACCTGCCCCAGGGCCAGCCGAGTGCCGAACTCACCCAGCGCCTCGCCCGGGCCGGTGGCGCGAGCGGCCGCCACGTCGCGTCGCGCCTGTGCCGGCGACGCTCCGGTCGACTCGCGAACGAGCCCCGCGGTGGTGGTCGCCACCGGCGACGAACCCACGGACCCGGCGATGCCACGGGCGTCGATCTCGCGCACGGCACCGAGGTGGGCCGCCTCGACAGCGCCCCTGATCCTGGCGAGCGTGCCCAGCGCGTCGAGGAGATCCGGCTCCGGAACCCGCCAGGACCCCTCTCCGAGCAGGTCCCGCAGCGGCGCGACGGCGGTCTCCACGACCGCCAGCGCATCGCTCAGATTCCCCACCCGTGACATGGTCGAACACTAGTCCGATGGGTGGCGAATGTCCAGGTCAACACGCCCGAATCGGCCCGGGCCGACCCCGGCGCCCGCGGCGCGGCTCCTCACTCGAGCCGACGCGCCGGCCCGGCCGACACGCTCCGGGAGGCCCCTCCACCGCACGCCGCACACGCTGGAGCCGGATGCTCCACTACGCGACGACCAAGGCGGCGATCCGGTCCTTCACCGTCGGCCTCGCCCAGGAGCTGGCCGAGCGGGGCATCCGGGTCAACGCCGTGGCACCCGGCGCGACGTGGACGCCGCTGATCCCGGCGACGTTGCCGCCGGAGAAGGTCCGGAACTTCGGCGGTGACTCCCCGATGGGCCGGGCGGCGCAGCCGGTGGAGATGGCGGGCGCCTTCGTGTTCCTCGCCTCCGACGAGGCGACGTACGTCACCGGCGAGACCGTCGCCGTCACGGGCGGCCGCCCGCTCTAGCGGGTCGTCGATGACGGCCATGATCGCCGTTTGTGGGCAGCTGTGCATGATCGGCCGATGTTCGATCATGCATAGCTGCCCCCAAACACGGATCATGAGATCACGGTGCAGGACTCGCGGCGAGAGACTGTCCCGGTCCCCGCACCCGGGACGGGCCGAGGAGCGCGCAGCCCAAGGCGGCCACGGCGAGCACCCCCGCGGCCACCCACATCGCCACCGCGAACCCGTCGGCGAACGCGGTGCGGCCGGCCAGGTCGGAGACGAGAGCCGCGAGCTGCCCGGGCCGAGGGATCTCAGCGTCACTGGAGGCCGTCGGGCCGAAGCCGCGAAGGTAGGGGGCGACGACCCGCACGCCATGGGAGGCGGCTGCGTCGCGAGCCGCCCTCGGGAGTGACCGTCGAGGTCGGAGCGCGGCCGACCACGGGAGTCAGGGCGCGGTGAGCCCGCCGGCGCGGCGGGCCTGGGTGGTCACGGCCGTTCGCACGGCGGCCTCGGTGCCGACGACGCGGACGCGGGTGCGGGCCCGGGTCAGCGCGGTGTAGAGCAGCTCTCGGGTGAGCAGGGGCGAGCCCCGCGGGGGCAGCATCACTGTCACCGCGTCGTACTCCCCACCCTGGGCCTTGTGGATGGTGATGGTGTGGGCGGGGCGCAGGTAGGCGACCCGGTCCGGGTGGACGAGGCGCACCCCGCCCTGACCCTCGAAGGCGGCTGTGATCCCGCGGCCAGGAGTCCCGTCCGGTCCCGTGCGGGCGACGACGACCCCCGCGTCACCGTTGGCCAGCCCGTTGTCGTCGTCGTTGGCGGTGACGACCACCGGGGTGCCGATCGGCCAGCGCGGTGGCGGCCAGCCGGGGTGCCGGGTGTGGATGCCGGCGTCGTCCAGCCACCGCTCGATCTCCTCGGCCCAGCGCTGAGCCCCGAAGGGCCCGGTCCGGCGTCCGCACAGCATCCGGTGCGCCAGCGACCGCCGCAGGGTCGTCGCCGCATCGCCCTGGGACGCGGACCGGGCCACCTCACGGCCGACCTCGACGACGTCACGGCGCACCGCGGCCAGGGACGCCGACCGGCCCGCTCCCCAGGACCCGAGGTCGACATCGACCAGCTCCGCCTCCCCGCCGGGGGCGAGCTCCGCGATCACGGCGTCGGGGTCGCCGGCGCGGACGGCGGCGGCGAGGGCGTGCAGGCGGGCCGCGCCGGTGCGGAAGTTGTGGTGCAGCCGCCGGACCGGGCCGTCGGGTCCGCGCCGGTCCCCGAGGTCGACGACGTCGCGCAGCACGGCACCGGCCTCGACCGAGGAGAGCTGGTCGGGGTCGCCGACGAGGATCACCCGGGCGTCGGGGCGGACCGCCTCCAGCAGACGGGCCATGAGGGGCAGGGACACCATCGACGTCTCGTCCACGACGACGACGTCGTACGGCAGGTGGTTGCGGCGGTCGTGCCGGAACCGGGACCGGGTGCCGGGCAGGGGTCCGAGCAGGCGGTGCAGGGTGCGCGACCGCAGGGCCGTCAACTCCCTGGCGACCGGGGCGGCCCATGCCTCCCCCGCCTGCGCGTGGATCGATTCCGACAGCCGGGCCGTGGCCCGGCCCGTCGGAGCGGCCAGCCCGATCCTGGGCACCGCGCCCGGCGCGCTGAGCAGTGCGGCAAGGAGCCCCGCAAGGGTCCGGGTCTTGCCGGTCCCCGGGCCGCCGGTGATCACCGTGAGCGGCAGTCGCAGCGCCGCCTCGGCGGCGGCCCGCTGGTCGCGGGCGGCGGCGTCGGCGAAGGCGCCGTCGAGGACTGCGCGCGCGCCGGTGGCGGCCGCGGCGGGAAACGCGGCCGCCATGCGGCGCCCCAGCTGGTCGGCGACCAGCCGCTCGTCCTCCCAGTAGCGGTCCAGGTAGAGCCGGGTGCCGGCGAGGTGCAGCGGGCGGGTGGCCGGATCGGCTCCGGCGCCCTGGTCCCGGGTGTCGCCGGAGTCGCCGGAGTCGCCGGAGTCGCCGACGCTCCCGGCAGTGGAGTCGACGAGGGGACTGCCGGCGCAGGCGGCCACCCAGTCCGCCGGCGCGGGCCAGGCGAGAGCCACGGCCGGGGCACCTGCCTCCTCGGGCCCCGTGCCGTCGCCACTGCCCGACGCCGCACCATCGAGGTCGGTCTCGACGTCGACGTCGACGGTCTGCGCCGCAACGGCGAGGTCCACGCACACCGACCCGTGCCTCACCGCCCGCACGGCGAGCGCAGCGGCGAGCGCGACCCGCTCGTCGTCCTCCCCGGCCAGCGCCGCGAGCCGGGCGGCGACGTGCACGTCGGCGCTGCCCAGCACCCCTGCCCGGGAGAATTCCGCGAGGAGCCCGCCCGCGCGAGCGGGGACCCGCGGGTCGCGGACCCGCGACGGGACGCGGCCGTCGCCCGACGCTCGCGCCGTCACGACGGCCCCCGGTCCAACAGCTCCGACAGCTCGGTGACCAGGGCGGGGGCCGGCCGCCAGGCAAACACCCCGGCGGGGACACCGCCCCGGGCCGGGGTGTCCGGCCCGCACATCCCCCGCAGGAACAGGTAGAGCGCCCCGCCCAGGTGCGTCCCGGGGTCGTACCCGGGGACCCGCCAGCGCAGGAACCGGTGCGCCGCCACGGAGTACAGCAGGGCTTGCAGCGGGTAGTGCGCCACGACCATCTCGGCCACGAGAGCTTCGTGCCGGTAGTGCCATGCCGTGAGGGCCTCGGTGTCCGGGGCCAGACGGTTCGTCTTGTAGTCGACGACCAGGTAGCGGTGGCCGGTGGGCCCGGGCACGCGGAGAAGGGCGTCGATGCTGCCCGTGAGGTAGCCCCGGAGGGGGCGCGGCGGCCCGGACGCCACGAGCCGGTCCAGCGCGTCCGGGTACCCGGCCAGCGGGTCGGCAGGCCCGAGGTGGCGGCGCAGCAAGGCGGCGACGCCGGCGGTCGTCGCGGCGCCCCCCGGCCCGGCGCGCGCCGCGTCGCCGCCGGCCAGCGGCAGCTCGAAGTCGAGCTCGGCCAACCGGTCGCCGACGGGGATGTCGGCGAGGGAGAGGCCGGCGGCGGCCGAGCCCAGCGGGGTGCGCAACGCGGGCAGCAGGGCCGCGGCGAGTTCGTCCGGGGTCACGCCGCCGGCGACCCGGCGTCCCCCGGCCGCCTCGACGGCCGCCCGCCGGAGCTCGCCGGCCAGGTCGCCGGCCGCCGGGTCGACGAGTTCGAGCACCGCGTGGACGTCGGTGCCCAGCTCGGCACCGGCGGGCAGCCCGGCCATCGGTGAGGGTGTGGCCCGGAGCTCGGCCTCGTCCGGGTCGTCCCGCCTGGTCGGCACGGACGGTTCGGGAGCGTCCCGCTCGTCGTCGCGCAGGGACTGCTCGGGTTCGGCGGGCGGGGGCCCCGTCGGGGTGTCGTGGGCGGCCGCGGTGAGCCGGGTGTAGGACGTCCGGCCCCAGGCGGCGTCGAGCGGACGGTCGAGGGTCCGCGCCGCAGCGACGGCGACCCGCCGTCCCGGCGCCTCGGGCACCGGCGGTGAACCCGGTGACGCGTCCTCGACGGCGACGGTGCCGCCCGCCCGGGCCACCAGCCCGGCCAGCCTCTCCCGGACGGCGGCGTCCGACCCGGGCACCGGCACGGACACCGGCGGGTCGGCCCCCGCAGCCGGGTCGTGCCACAGCGCCCGGTGCAACGGCGAGCCCACGGTGTTGCGGGTGGGCGCCCACCAGAGGACCACCTGGCAGGCGGCCCGGGTGAGGGCGACGTACAGCAAGCGCAGGTCCTCCCCGGCCTCCTCGGCGTGGTGCAGTCGGCGACGGGCCGCCCACCCCGGGCCGTGCTGGCCGCCGACATCGAGGGCGCGGCGGCCGTCGACGTGCAATCGGAGCGGCTCGGGTGCCGGGTCCACCCAGCGGTCCCACAGGAACGGCGCATGCACGACCGGCCACTCCAACCCCTTGGCCCGGTGCACCGTGAGCACCTGGACGGCTGCGGCGTCGGACTCCAGGCGCAGCGACCGCTCGTCGCCGTGCTCCCTGGACCCCTCGTCCACCCGGCGCCGCAGCCAGCCGACGAGGGCGCTGAGGCCGAGGCCCTCGCGGGTGGCCTGGTCGTGCAGCAGCTGGCCGACGTGGCGCAGGTCGGTGAGGGTCCGGTCGCCGCCGGGGGCGCCGAGCAGTCGCGCGGGCAGGCCCGTGGTGGCCGTGACGGACTCGACGAGGGCCGCGACACCGCGGGAGGCCACCAGGCGCGCCCATCCGCGGAACCGCTCGGTGAGGGCGTCGAGGTCGTCCGCCTCACCGTCCACGGCGGCGGCCAGGCGCGTCGCCGACCATCCCACGAAGCAGGTGAGCGCGGCCGATCGCACGAGGGCGGAGCGGTGCGGCTGCTCGAGGGCACGCAGGAACCGCAGCCACTGCGCCGCGGTGGCGCCGGCGAAGACGCTGTCCGCACCGGACAGGGTCGTCGGCACCCCCGCCGCGGTGAGGGCGGCATGGACGGCCCGGGCCTGGTCGTTGGTGCGGACGAGGACCGCGACGTCGGCCGGGCGCAGCGGGCGACTCTCGGGCCCGCCCGTCCCCAGGACCAGCCCCGAGCCGAGCTGGCGCACGACGTCCGCCGCCACGTCGGCGACGACGAGGCGGCGGGCGGCGGCCGTCGCGAGCACCGGCGCCTCCCGGCGCCCGGCGGCCCCCTCTCCCGACCCGTCCCGGCCCTCGCGGCCGATCAGTCGCAGCCGCAGGGCCGGCGGTGCGGTCCCGTCGGCAGCCGCGAACCGCCGGCCCGCGTGCCGGGCCACGACCGGACCGACGGTGATGGCCGGGTCGCCGAGTGCCATGCCGCCGAGAACGGCGTCGACAGCGGCCACCACCGCACCGTCGCTGCGGTGGTTGGTCCCCAGCGTCCACACCCGGGCGGCGGTGTCCCGGGCCCGCAGGTAGGTGGCGACGTCGGCCCCGCGGAACCGGTAGATCGACTGCTTGGGGTCACCGACCAGCACCATCGTCGCGTGGCCGAGGAACGCCGAGCGCAGGACGTCCCACTGGACCGGGTCGGTGTCCTGGAACTCGTCGACAAGGACCACCCGGAACCGCCGTCGCAGCAGGTCCCGGGCGAGGCCGGCCGTAACGGGGCGGCAGCTGTCGTCGAGGGCGTCGCGCAGGCCGGTGAGCATGTCGTCGTAGTCGCGCAGCCGACGGCGTCGTTTGCGGCGGGCCACCTCGTCGCGGGCGGCGCTCGCCAGCCGTACCCGCTGGACGGCGGGGTCGGCCTCGTCGTCGTCCGGGGCGGGCAGCGGGAGCAGGACGGCGTCGGGCAGACTCACGGCCTCCCGGACCACCGCCGTCGCCTCGGCCGGGGTGATGGGCGGGTCCCCGGGGACCCCGGCGTACTTGCGGAGGTAGAAGTCACCGACGACCTCGCGGACCAGGTCGTCCACGGAGTCGACGACCTGGGGGTCGGGCTCGGCGTCGGCGGCCAGCCCCAGCGCGGTGAGCATCCGGTTGCAGAAGCCATGGGTGGTCTCGACCGCGGCGTCGTCGAAGGCCGCCAGGGCGGCACGCAGCCGCTCTCGGCGGCGGCGGACCTCGTCCGGTGGGCCGGCGGCCAGGGCGCGCAGGACGGGGTCCGCATCCCCGTCCCGGGGCACCTCGTCGGGGCGGGCCAGTCCGTCGTGCACCGCGACCAGGCGCGCTCGCGTCCGGTCACGCACCTCGGCGGTGGCCAGAACGCCGAACGTGACGACCAGCAGCTGGTCGATGCGGGCGTGTCCCTCGGCCACGTACCGGGCGGCGAGGCTCGACACCGTGTAGGTCTTTCCGGTCCCGGCGCTGGCCTCGAGGACGACCGTGCCGGTCGGGAGGGGACCGGCGAGGTCGAAGGCCTCGGGTGTCGGGTGGATGCCGGGGCCGGTCACGGCAGCAGCTCCTCGCACGCGAGCAGCGGCTCCCAGACCCGGCGGGCCAGCGCCCCGAACCGGGACCGCTCGGCCGGGGACGCCGGGCCGCGCGCGTCCCCTGCCACGGGAGGCGACGCGCACATCTCGGCAATGCCGACGTCACCCCAGACGAGCCGGTGCTCGGGGTCCGAGCCGTCCCCGTGCCCACGACCGTCCGGCCCGGACGCCGCCCACGCACTGCCGGCGGCCGAGGTCGCCGCCCGGACGTCGCCGCCGGTCAGTCGGCGACGGGCGTAAGCCGCCGACGCCTCGGCCGCGATCGGCAGCGGCTCGGTCAGTCCGCTGCGGCGCAGGGCGACGAGGTCCGCCAGGACATCGGCGGCCGTGTCGGGGTCGGGGGCGGTGAGGACCGACACCGCGACCGGGGGCGACTGTCCCGGCACGGTCTCGCCCGGACGGCGGGGGCGGCCGCGGCCGACGGTGACCGCCCGCCATACCGAGGTCCCCGTGGCTCCCCGCGCCCCGGCGGCCAGGGCGAGCACCTGTACCCAGGCCCGGAGCCGGTGCTTGGCTCGCAGCCGCGAGTACTCGACCCGCAGTACGGTCCGGGCGCCCTGGTCGGCGTGAACCCCGGGCGCGGAACCGCTGACCCGCACCCCGGTCGGCAGGTCGACGACGGCATCGACGACGGCCGCCTCCCCGACGAGCCACGGCCGCGCCGCCCGTGCCACGGCCGCCACGTCCCTCGCGACGTCGAGGAGGGCACGTCCGCCGAGGTCGCCGGGCGGCACGAGTCCCCGCAACCGCTCGACCCGGACGCCGGCCGCGGGGTCGTCGCCCCGCAGCACGGCACGCAGCAGCCGGTCGCCGACCCGCCAGCGGTCCAGGGGGGCCAGGTCCACCGACACCTCGTCGAGGAGGTCGTCGCCGAAGTCCGTCAGCGACACCCCCAGGCGCCGGCGCAGGAAGGCCCGCACGGGGTGCTCGACGAAGGCGACGAGGTCGTCGAGCGGGACGTCTCCGGCGAGGGCATCGCCCGGGGCGGCGTCACCGGCGGGCGGCGGCAGCGGGCCGGGCAGGAAGGGCTCGGGGACCGCTCGCGGACCCAGGAGCGCTGCGGCGCCCGCTCGGGCGACGGGGTCGAAGCTGGGGACCGAGAACCTGCCTGCCTGGGCGTGCGCCGGAGGTGCCGGGACCCCGAAGTGGCGGGGGTCGAACGGCTGGAGGGGGTGCCGCGCGACAACGGCGTCCCGGACCGGGGTCCCATCGGCGGTGCGGACCGTGCGGTCGAGGGCGTCGAGCAGTTCCGCGACCGGTACCGCCGGGGGGAGCGCGGCGTTGGTCCGGTCGTCCGCCCCGGTGTGCAAGACGACGAGGCGGTCCCGAGCGGCGAGCACGGCGTCGAGGACGAGCTGGCGCTGCTCGCTGCGGCGGTCCCGCTCGCCCACGAGGGGGCCGCGAGCGAGCACGTCGTCGCCGTCATCGGCGACGCGCCCGCCACCGAGTGCCCCGTCGTCCATTCCGAGCAGGACGACGACTCGATGGGGCACCGACCGCATCGGGACCAGGGAGCAGACAGTGAGGTCGCCGGAGCGGAAGTTCGCCCGGGTGGGCCGCCCGGCGAGCAGCGGCCCCAGTGCCGAGCGCACGTCGGCCGGGCCGAGGACCGCGGTTGCCGACCGCGGTCCGTCGGCACCCAGGGCGGCCCGCAGCTCGCGGCGCGCCTCGACCGACTGCCACTCGTGCCGCGGGGCGGGGACCGCCAGCGCGTCGAGGGCGTCGTCGAGGGCATCCGCCCACACCCCGGCCGGCTGGTCGCGGGACAGAGCGGCCACCGCCTCGCCCACCCGGTCGACGAACTCCGCGAGCCGCCCCGCCAGGTCCGCCTCCTCGCTGCTCACGTCGTCCAGGGGGACCGCCGTGCCGAGGTGGCGCCCGCCCTCGTCGCGCTGGGCGACGCCGAGCAGGATGCGGTCCAGGCCGGCCCGCCACGTGTTCTGGGCGAGCCCTGCCAGCCGGTACGGCTCCCGGTGGGCCGGGTCGAGGCCCCAGCGGACGCCCGCGTCCCCGACCCACTGGCGCAGCCGCTCCACCTCGCCGTCGCCCCAGCCGAACCGTCGGCGCACCGGCGGCAGACCCGCGAGGTCGAGCAGCTGAGAGGCGGTGCAGCGGGACTCGGCGAGGTCCAGCAGAAGCGCGGCGAGGTCCACGAGCGGGTTCGTGCGCCGCAGCGCGCGGTCCGCGAGACGCACCCGGATCCGGTGACCGGGGTGGACGGCACCGCCGTCCGGGTCGGCGGCGCCGCCGGGACCGTCGGTGGCCGCCAGGCCGAACGTCGCCGAGACGAGGGGCGCGTAACCCTCGACGTCGGGGCACATGACGAGGATGTCGCGCGGCTCCAGTGTGGGGTCGTCGGCGAGCAGGCCGAGCAGCACCTCGCGCAGCACCTCGACCTGTCGCGCGGGGCCGTAGCACGCGTGCACCCGGACCGAGGCGTCGCCGGGGTCGAGCAGCGGCCGGGAGTCGGCGCCGGCGCCGACCGGCGCGTCGTCGCGCAGGTCGGACTGCAGCCGGGCCAGCAGGGTGGGGCCGAGCTCGACGGCCGGCCCGCCGGGGGTGGGGCGCGGCACCGGGTGATGGTGATCCGCGACCACTGCGGCCGCGGGCGCCGTCGCGGCGGCGACCAGGGCGACCTGCAGTTCACGGGCGTCCCGGGCGAGCGCGGCGAGCAGGGGGTGACGCACCGCTCGCGTCGTCGGGTCGTCCCGGCGCCGCGGGACGACCGGCAGCGACGCTGCGGCGACCTCGGCGACCGCCCGCCACATGGCCGGCGACGGGTGCGGCAGCCAGAGATGGACGTCACGGTGTGCGGCGAGCGCGTGCAGCGCCGCGACCTGGTCCCCGCTGAGCCGGGTCGGACCGAACACGGACAACCGGACGGGCAGGTCGACGAGGCGCGGCTCGGCCCGGAGCCGGTCGCAGGCGCCGGGCAGCCGCTCGGCCGGGGACGGGACGCCGACCCGGTCGCGCACCTCCCGCCAGAGCCGGGCCTGCCAGGCGAGGTCACCGGGCAGCGGCTGCCCGACGCCGTCGGTGTCCTGCCCCGCCGCCCACGCCCGGACCATGGCGGGGCGCTGCGCGCCGTAGGACGCGAGGAGGGCGGCCAGCCGGGCCGCGGCCGCGTGCCGCCGGCGACGCCGCTCGTCACCCGTGAGATACGCGCCGAGAGCGGGGCACCAGGGCTGCCCGGTGACGGCGTCCACCGTCTCGAGGACGGGCCACACCAGGGCCTCGGGCCGCCACGGGTCCCGGTCGGGACCACCGCCGGTCGCCCCGGCCGGGACGTCGGCAGCGGCGACGACCTGGGCGACGAGACGCCCCGGCGAGGGGAACGAGACCCGCGCCGCGACCCCGTCGCCACGTCCGGGGACGGCACCCAGCAGGTGCGACAACCGCTGGGTCAGCCACCGCTCGACCCCCCGGGTGGGGACCGCCACGACCTCGTCGGCGAACGGGTCGGACGGGGGCTCGGCCAGCACGCCGGCGAGGGCGTCGGCGAGGGCATCGGTCCGCTCCCCCCGATGGACGTGCAACATGCGACCAGTCAACACCGAGCCCGGGACAGCACGGGGGCGAAGGCCGACGGGCTGTGGACGGGCTGACGCACCGGTGCCTGTGGACGGGCGCCGGCGACGATCATGACGGGGAGTGTCGCCCCCTGGAGGTCCGCCGGCCGCCAGGCCCCCACGTCACGAACCCTCGCGCGGTGACCACCTCAGGCACAGCACCCGCCGCCGCAGCACCCGCCGCCCGCCGGCGCGGTCGCGCCTCGAGCACCCGTCGCCACCGCGCCGACCGTGAGGAGCTTGACGGTGTCGTCGTGCCCGGACGGGCACGACGCCGGGGCACCCGAGGCCGCCATGGGACGACTCACCTGGAAGGTGTCACCACAGGCCCGGCAGCGGAAGTCGTACGTCGGCACGCCGACAGCGTACGGCTCAGGCCGGCCCGGCCGCCTTGCCGGCGGGCTTGCCCGCACCGGGCGCCTCGCCCGGGTCGGGAGCCGGCGCCTCGGGCATCCCGCCGTCGATACGGGCCGGAGGCCCGCCCACGACGAGGATCTCGTCCGGGTAGCACCACCGCCACCGCTCCCCCGGCTCGAAGGACTCGACGATCGGGTGCCCCGCGGCCTGGTAGTGCGCCGTCATGTGACGGTTCGGCGAGTCGTCGCAGCAGGCCACTGCGCCGCACTCGTTGCACAGTCGCAGGTGCACCCAGGTGTCGCCGGTGGCCAGGCACTGCTCGCAGCCCTCCGGCGTGCGCCCGGTCGTGGTCCGGACGTGGTCGAGGTGGGTGCACGTGGTACCGGTCGTCTCCTCGCGGACGTACCGGAAGTCGCCGCGGAACAGGACGTCGGGGAGCACCCGGGCGATGAACCGGGAGTTGGTGGCGGCCAGCGGGCTGACGACCGCGAGGATCAGGACGTACAGGGCGATGAACGGGCCGACCCGCCCGTCCAGCCCGGCGGCCACCCCGAGCGAGGCCAGGATGAGCGAGAACTCGCCGCGGCTCAGCAGGGTCGCCCCCATGTTGGCGGCCGCTCGCTGGTTGAGCCGGTACAGCCGGGCGGCAACCACCCCGGCGACGAGGTTGAGGACCACGGTGAGGAGGACCGCGAGCAGCGCCGGAACGACGACGGCCGCCAGGGCGCCCAGCTCGATGCTGAAGCCGAAAGCCACGAAGAACAGGGCGGCGAAGGCGTCGCGCAGGGGCAGGACCACCTTCTCCACCCGCTCCGCCAGCGAGGTCCGCGAGACCACCAGCCCCAGCAGCAGGGCGCCGATCGCGTCGGACACGCCCAGCTGCGCCGACGCACCGGAGGCCAGCAGCAGCAGCCCGAGGACTCCGACCGTCAGCAGCTCGTCCTCGCGGCTGTGGATCAGTGCCGCGATGACCCGTCCGCCGAAGCGCGCGACGATCAGCAGGACGGCCAGGAAGGCGAAGCTGAGGCCGATGTCGGCGGCGAGCTCCCCGGGGCTGCCGGCGTCGCCCAGCACGGGACCGAGCAGCGACAGGTAGAGCGCGAGGAACAGGTCCTCGATGACGATGATGCCGAGGATGAGCGGCGTCTCGGCGTTGGCCAGACGACGCAGCTCGATGACGAGCTTGGTGACGATGGCGCTGGAGGAGATGCCCAGCGCCCCGGCGACGACGAGGGCCTCGGGGACGCCCCAGCCGAGCGCCGTACCGAGCCCGAACCCGCCGAGGACGTTGAGCAGGATGTACCCGAAGCCGGCGAGGACCAGTTTCCCGCCGGAGGCCCGCACCTGCTCCAGCGGGAACTCCACGCCCAGGTGGAACAGCAGCAGGACGAGCCCGACCAGGGCCAGGAACTCCAGCGTCGCCGGGTCCTCGAACAGCTCGACGCCGGGGATCGCCGGGCCGAGCAGGATCCCGGCCGCCATGAAGAAGGGGATGGTCGGCAGGCCGAGCCGGCGCCCGAGGCGGGCCAGCAGCGCCGCACCGAGCAGCAGGGCGCCGAAGGCCATGAGGTCGTTGACGGCGACGCCGAAGACCTCGCCGACGATCTCGACGGCGGGCAGGGGGAGCACGCGCGGGGTCCTGGCGGCCGGGTCAGTCGACGACGTAGGAGCCGTTGAGCACCGCCGCCAGCAGGCGGGCCTGGTCCTCGGTCAGCTCGATGACGGCCGTGGGGTCCGTGCCGGCGGACTCGAACGCATACAGCTCGCGGTGGCCGTCCTTGTGCACGACGACGGACACCCGCTGTGGCACCCGGGACCCGGCGAGGTCGTAGCGGGTCCCGATCATCGGGAGGTCCTGGACCTTGACGTGGAGTCCCATGGGGGCAGGGAACCCGATCACGGTCGCTGCGGCAAGGCGGGGACCCGCTCCACCGGACGCCGTCCTCACGCCGCCCTCCCGGGCAGTACCGGCAGCCCAAGCGGTTCCGTCAGCCGTCGTGCGGCGAGTCGGTCGCCCGGCAGGCATATCGTCGATGCACATGGAAGGCGGCCCTGAGACGGACGGGACCGCCCAGGAGTGCGGGACCCCACCGGGCGCGGCGGACCTCCCGAGCATCTGGACCGAGGAGCAGGCCCTCGACCTCGTCGCCCGGCAGGGGTACAGCTACCGCCAGGCCGAGCGCCTCACCGGCTTCGCGGCCGACTGGTTGCGCACCCAGCGTGGGCGCCCGCGCCAGGCCCCGGCCGACGAGGCCGTGCCGCACGCTGGTCCGAGGTCCGGGCCACGTCCCGTCCGGGACGTGCTGACGAGTCGGGAGACCGACGTCCTGCAGCTGGCGGGCGACGGCCTCACGACGGTCGAGATCGCCGAGCGCCTCGGCTGCAGCGAGCGCACGGTCAAGATGGCCCTGCACGACGTCGTCGAGCGCTTCGGACTGCGCAACCGGACCCACGCGGTCGCGTACGCCATCCGCGCGGGTCTCATCTGACGCCGGGCGCGCTGCTGGGCGGCGCGAAGCCGAACGGGTAGGTGCCGCTGACGTTCTGGGTCTCCTCGCCGTCGACGCGGAACTCCGTGACGGACAGCTCCTTGAGGTCGGGGGCGGTCCCGGTCCGGATGTCGCGGGTCGGTGAGTGAGAGGGCCCGGCGGGCGCGGGGCGCCCCAGGGCGGTGATGTCGTGCCCGTCGCGGCCGGCCGCGGCGGCCTCGTCGTAGCGGCGCCCGACGGTCGAGGTGACGGGGACGGGGACGGTCACGGACCCGGCCAGCTCGGCCAGGTATCGCAGGTCCTTGCGGACCAGCCGGACCGGGAAGTTCGGCCCGACCGGCTCGGTGAGCATGGCGGCGCCGGCGCGAGCCGCGGCCGGGCTCGTCACCGGCAGGCCGGTGAGCAGGTCGAGGACCGCCCGGCGGTCGAGACCGGCCGCCCCGACGACGTCCAGCAGCTCGGACACTGCGGCGACCTGGGTGGCGAGCAGGGCGTTGACGACGAGCTTCACCACGGCCGCGGACCCGTGCGGGCCGGTGCGGTGCAGGGTCGGGGCGCTCACGGACAGCGCGGGGGTGACGTCGTCGAGGACGTCGTCGGGGCCGGCCAGCAGGTGGACCAGCGACCGGGACGCCGCCTGGGGGCGGGACCCGATCATCGGCGCCTCGACGAAGCGGCGTCCGGCGGCCGTGACCGCGGCGGCGAGCTCGCGGGCCCAGATCGGACTGACGGTGCTGGTCTCGACGCCGACGGTGGACGCCCGCAGTCCCGCGGCGACGCCGTGACCGGGGTCCAGCCACACCGACCGGGACGCCTCGTCGTCCGCGACGCAGACGAGGACGACGTCGGCCGCCGCGGCCGCCTCCCGTGGGGACGACGCCGCCACGGCACCCCGGTCGGCGAGTTCCGCCACCGGGCCCAGGCTCCGGTTCGCGACGGTCACGCGATGACCCGCGGCGAGCAGGTTCGCCGCCAGGCGAGAACCCATGGCGCCCAGGCCGACGACCGCTACGGACACGGTGGCAGTGGTGGTCATGCCGCCACGGTGGGACCGCAACGGTCGATCAGTCCAACAGGAACTAGACGGCTTTCAATCGGTGCTCTTTATCCCTGCAGCCAGCCGCGGTCAGGGCGGCCACGACGTGGTCGACGCCGGCCGGCGCCTCGGCCCGACAGGCTGCCCCGAGGGAGAGCACCGGCCCGTCCGCCAGCGGCACGAAGCGCACCCCTCGACGAGTCGTGGCCCCCGCCACCGACTCCGCCACGAAGGCCGCCCCCACACCGCCGGCCACCAGGCTGAGGATCGTCTGCAGGCCGGTCGCCTCCTGTGCGACGCGGGGCGCGAACCCCGCGGCCACGCAGGCGCCGACGTACCGGTCGTAGGTGGCCGGCTCGACCACTCGCGGGAAGAGGACGACCGGGCGGTCGGCCAGCACGGCGAGCGACGCCCGGCCCGGCGCCGCGGCGAGGTCCCAGTCCTCCGGCACGGCGAGCCCGACCGGGTCCCGGGTCAGTTCGCAGCTGGTCAGCCCGGTGCCCTCGGGCAGCGGCAGGTGCACGACCCCGAGGTCGAGACCACCCGACGCGAGCCCGGCCAGCTGCGCGGTCGTCTTCGACTCCGTCAGCAACAGCCGCAGCCCCGGGTGGTCCCGCCGCAGCACCTGCAGGGCGTCCGGGACGAGCGAGTACAGCGCGGTGCCCACGACGCCGACCCGGACCGTCGCCAGCGACCCGCCCGCCACGAGCGCGGCGTCGTCGAGCACCCGCTGGGCGTCGGCCAGCAGGCGGCGGGCGCCTTCGAGCAACCGCGCGCCCCCCGGGGTGAGCCGGATGCCGCGGCGGTCCCGCGTCACGACCGGGTAGCCGAGCGCCTCCTCGAGCCGCTGGACCCGGTAGCTGAGCCCGGGCTGGCTCAGGTGCAGCCGGGCCGCGGCCCGGCCGAAGTGCAGCTCCTCGGCGAGCACCGAAAACAGCCGCAGGTCCGGCAGGTCGACGCCGCCCCGGCCGACCGGCTCCCGGGAGGCACTCACCGCACCAGGGTGCCCCATGGGCCAGGCTGAACCGGTGCGACTACTCACCCTGCGACTGGACGGCACCACCCGGGCGGCCCGTCTGGAGACCGACGGGACCGCCGCCCTCCTCGACGCCCCGGACGTGGGGGCACTGCTCACCCTGCCCGACTGGCGCACGGCCGCCGCGTCCGGCGGCGACCGGGTCGACGTCGGCCCCGACGCCGTCGACGCCGATCTCGCCCCGGTCGTGCCGCGCCCGGCGAAGGTGGTGTGCGTCGGCCTCAACTACGCCGCCCACATCGCCGAGACCGGCGCCCGGGTGCCACAGCACCCGATGTGGTTCACGAAGTTCGCCTCGTCGCTGGCCGGGCCGCGGGACGACCTGCCGCTGCCGCCGGAGTCCGACCAGGTCGACTGGGAGGCCGAGCTGGCCGTCGTCGTCGGCGCCCCCGGCCGGCGGATCCCCCGCGAGCGCGCCCTCGACCACGTCGCGGGGTACACCGTGCTCAACGACGTGTCCATGCGGGACTGGCAGCGCCGGACCTCGCAGTACCTCGCCGGCAAGGCGTGGGACCGGTGCACGCCGGTCGGGCCCTGGCTGGTGACCTCGGACGAACTGCCCCCCGGGGCGTCCGGACTGCGGATCACCTGCGAGGTGGACGGCGAGGTCGTCCAGGACGCCCGGACCGACGACCTGGTGTTCGACGTCGCCGACCTGGTCGCGGACCTGTCGACGGTGGTGACCCTGGAACCGGGGGACGTGATCGCGACCGGGACGCCGGGCGGGGTGGGCATCGGGCACACACCGCCTCGCTTCCTGCGGCCCGGGTCGCTGGTCCGGACGGCAGTGGAAGGGATCGGGGCGCTGGAGAACACCTGTTCGACGGGCTGAGCCGCCAGGAGTCTTGACAGGCGGGACCGCCCCTCATAATTTGTCATCATAATGACAAATTATGGGACGGGTGCTGTCCCTTCGGGCGTCCATCGCCGTGCACTCCTGCTCGTCATGGCCGGCGTGGCGCTGACCTCGGCCGTCGTCGCCTGCGGCGACGCGGGGCGGGCTCGTCCGGCGCGGTCCGTCGATCGCGCCGGCAGGCTCCTGGTCAGCGACGGCACCCAGGCCCTCCCCGCCGCCGCCCCCGGCACGGTCGACCGCGTCGTGGTCGTCGGAGCGGGCGTGGCCGGCCTCACAGCCGCCCGCGCCCTGCAGGAGTCCGGCATCGAGGTGGTCGTCGTCGAGGCCCGGGACCGCGTCGGCGGTCGCACGCACACGGTGGACGTCGGCGGCGTGCCCGTCGACCTCGGGGCGGCCTGGGTCCACGACGGGGTCGGCTCGCCGCTGCTGGCCCCGTTCGGCCACCTCGGCGTGCCGCTGCTGCCGGCCAAGGTGACCGACCTGTACGCGGGGGCGCACTACCTGTCCCTGGCGACGGGCGCGTACCCCGACACCCGGACCCGGGACGCCGTGCTCGAGGCGTTCGCGGAGGTCGAGTCCTCGGCGGGTGATCTCGCGCGCCGGTCCGACCACCGGCTCACCGTGCGGCAGGCCCTGGCGGAGCTGCTCCCGGACGCCGACCCCGTGGTGCGCGGCACGATCGGGGCATTCCTGGGCGTCTTCGACGGGGCCGACCCGGACGGGATCGGCTTCCGCGGGCTCGCCGAGTTCCTGCTCGCTGACGGGCTCGAGGCCGCGGACGCCTTCCCCGCCACCGGGTACCGGTCGCTCGTGGCGGCCCTGTCCGAGGGTCTCGACGTCCGGACCGGCAACCCGGTCGAGGCTGTCGTCGACGACGGGACGCAGGTCGCGGTCGTGGCCCGGGACGGCGAGGTGCGCGGCAGCCACGCGGTCGTCACGCTTCCCCTCGGCGTCCTGAAGGCCGGCGGAGTCGAGTTCCGCCCCGGCCTTCCCGCCGCGCGGCGGGCCGCGCTGGGGACCCTCGACGTCGGCGTGTTCAAGAAGGTGGCCCTGGCCTACGCCGACGCCGGCTGGCGGACCGGGCGGGGGCGCCGGCCCACCAGCGTGGCCGTCGCTCAGGACGGCGGGCCGCAGTGGCAGTCCTTCCTCGACATGGGGACGTGGCACGACGGCGCTGCGGTCCTGACCGCCGTCGGCATCGGCTCGCACGGCCGCGCGACGGCGCGGCTGCCGGAGGCCCAGCGCGTCGCCTCGGCGCACCGGGTGGCGCGCCTGATGTCGGACCGGCTGGGGGAGCCCGTCGAGGCGGTGGCGACGTCGTGGGCGGAGGACCCGTACTCCCTCGGTGCCTACACCCGCCAGGCCTTGGGCGCCTCGCGGGCGGAGTCGGCCTCGGCGATCGAGGAGCTCGCCCGCCCCCACGGACGGATCCTGTTCGCCGGCGAGGCCACGAGCACCGCTGCCCCCGCCCTCGTCGACGGTGCCTGGCTCAGCGGGATCCGGGAGGCCAAGCGCCTCACCAGGCAGGCGGCCGTGCCCGTGATCTGATGGCCCGGTGGAGCCGAACACACCGTGAGCGCAGCCGCCGAGACCCGGCGACCCGGTCGCCCGTCGCTGGCCGGCGAGCGCCGGGCTCAGGTCCTCGATGCCTTCCTCACCCTGGTCGGCGAGCACGGCCTGGAGGCCGTGACCCTCGACCGGGTGGCGCAGGCAGCCGGCGTCCAGCGGCCCGTGATCCGGCACTTCGTGGGCAACCGGGCGGATCTCGTGCGGCAGGCGATCGGCCGGCTGTCCGAGTGGTACGAGGCCGAGGTTCGGACCGCGGTCGGTGCTGCCCCGAACGTCGACGCCCTCCTCGACCTGCTCTTCGGGGACACGTGGACCCAGGGGCTCAGTGCCCACGACCGGGCGTTCGACGCCCTGCTGCTCGAGGCGACACGGGACGCCGGGACCGCTGCCGCCGTGCGACGGGCCTACGCGATGCTGCTGGACGAGGTCGCGGCCGCCCTGCAGCGGGAGTCGCCGAGGGCCGGGGAGTCGCTCGTGCGGGACACCGCGTACGCCGTGGTGTGCCTGGCGGAGCACAACGCCACCATGATCGCTCTCGGTCACCCGCCCGCACTGGCCGCGGCCGCACGGCGGGCCGCCGCGGTGCTGACCGACGGGGTCCGGGCGGCAGGTCCCGCCACCTCGTCCGCTCCGGACGACGGCTGAGCGATCCCTCACCAGTCCCAGCCGCGGGTGCGCAGCTCCACCTCGGCGAGCATCCGCCGCACGTCCTCGCCGCCCTCCGGGGCCGGGATGCCGGCGATCCGGCGGGCCTCGTCGAGGACGTCGCCGTACGCCCGGACCGCCGCCCGAAGGTGGTGGGCCCGGGCGTAGGCCCCGTCGGAGCACCGGATCCGGGCGATCTCACGGTCCAGCCGTGACAGCGCCGCCGTCAGCTCCGCGACCCGGGTGGGGTCCGGGTGGCGGCCCCTGGGCCGGAGGGTGCGGCGCACCCGGTCGGCCAGCCAGGCGAGCAGCCGCATCTCGATCCCCTGTGACCTCGGACGGCGGGGGCACCTGCGCCCGAGCCCCATGGTTGCACGGGGCCGACGCTGATAGCGTTCCGGTTGGCCGGAGGGACCCGGCCGGGCGTGCAAGGAGGCCGGGTGACGCTGTTCCTGGTGCTCGGCGTCGTCGGCCTCGTCGTCGTGGCGATCGGGCTCGTCGGTGGCGAGGTGCTGGACGCCGTCGATGTCGGGCCCGACTGGCTCTCCCCGCTCACCGTGGGTGCCGCGCTGTCCGCCTTCGGCTTCGGCGGGGCCATCGCGGCGTCGTTGACCGACGGCAACCCGGCGGCCGCGGTGGTGTACGGCAGCGCGTCCGCGGTCGCGATCGCAGGCCTGGCGATCTGGCTGACCCGGCTGCTCGACCAGGACGAGGACGACCCCGCCATCACCTCGGCGGCGCTGCTCGGCAGCTACGCCACCGTCGTCGACGACGTCCCCGCCGAGGGGTACGGCACCGTGCGGACGACCGTCGCCGGGTCCGTCACCCGGCTCAACGCCCGCGCGGGGGCCGCCCTGCCGAGGGGGACGGACGTGAGGATCGTCGACATCCTCAGCCCCACCTCCGTGCTCGTCGAACCCCTCGCCCCGCTCGACCCCGTCACCGACGCCTGAAAGGGACCCCGTGGACCCCTCCCTCCTCGTCTCCGTGTCCGGCCTCGTCCTCCTCGCCGTCCTGGTCGCCGCCTTCCTCGCCTCCCGATACAAGGTCGCCGGCCCGGACCAGGCGTTCCTCGTCACCGGCCGGCGCGGCCGGCGGGTGGCGTCGGGCGCCCCCCTGGACTCCAGCGGGCAGAAGGTCGTCGTCGGCGGCGGGGTGTTCGTCTGGCCGTTCGTCCAGCGCCTGCACCGGCTCAACCTGTCGAGCCGGCGGATCCCCGTGACCATCCGCGGGGCGGTGTCCGGGCAGGGCGTCAAGCTCAACCTCGAGGGCGTGGCGATCGTCAAGGTGGGCGGCAACGAGGACTCGATCCGGGCGGCCGCGCAGCGGTTCCTCACCCAGCAGCAGGACATCGAGACCTTCACCCAGGAAGTCCTGGCCGGTGCCCTGCGGTCCATCGTCGGTGGGCTGACCGTCGAGCAGACCATCCGGGACCGGGCGGCGTTCGCGCAGCGGGTGGCCGACGAGTCCGAGTCCTCGCTGACCGGCCAGGGGCTGGTGCTCGACACGCTGCAGATCCAGGACATCACCGACGACGGCACGTACCTCACCGACCTGGGCCGGCCCGAGGCCGCCCGGATCCAGCAGGAGGCCGCGGTCGCCGAGGCCGAGGCGCGGCGGATCGCCGAGCAGGCCAGACTGCGCGCCGAGGAGGAGATCGCCAACGCCCAGCGCCAGCTCGTGCTCCGGCAGGCGGAGATCCGCACCGAGACCGACGCCGCCAACGCCCGTGCCGCCGCGGCCGGCCCGATGGCGCAGGCCGACCGGGAGCAGGCGCTGCTCACCGAGCAGGAGAAGGTCGCCGAGCGCCAGGCCGCCCTCACCGAGCGCCAGCTGGACACCCAGGTCCGCCGTCCCGCCGACGCCGCGCGGTACCGCGTCGAGCAGGAGGCCGAGGCCCAGCGCACCGCCGAGATCGCGCGGGCGAACGCCGAGAAGGCGCGGCGGGTGGCGATGTCGGAGGCGGTCCGGATCGAGGGCGAGGCCGAGGCGGCGGCCGTGCTGGCCCGCGGGTCGGCCGAGGCCGAGGCGATGGACAAGCGGGCCACCGCGTTCCGGGGGTACGGCGACGCGGCGGTGCTGGAGATGCTGACCGGGGTGCTGCCGCAGGTCGCCCGCGAGGTGGCGGCGCCGATGGCCGCGATCGACAAGCTGACCGTGGTGTCCGCCGACGGCGCGGGCACCCTGCCGCGTCAGGTGAACGACAACGTGCTGCAGACCCTGGAGCTGCTGCGCGCGACCACCGGGCTGGACCTGGGGAAGCTGGCGGCGCGTGCCACCGCCTCGGGACGGGACGGCCAGGAGCCCGCGGACTCGGGTCGGTGACCGCCCGTCCGCGCCTCGCGGACCGGCGTTCGCAGGAGCCGCGGATCGGCAAGTGATCGCTCGCGTTCCGGCATAGGCCGACTCGCGGATCGGCAGTACGATCCGCGAGGGAGCGATCTGGTGCCGCGATTGGGCACAGGCGGGCCTCCGGGCAGCCAACGCCGACACGCCGGTCGTCGCGGTCAACGGCGCCCGCCAGGTCGGGAAGTCGACCCTCGTGTCGACGATGCGGTACGCGGGCTCGGTCGACGTGGTCACCCTCGACGACGAGCCTGCCCGGCAGGCGGCCCGGGAGGACCCTCGGGCGTTCGCACGACGCCCGGTCGACACCCTCGTCATCGACGAGGCACAGCTCGAGCACCCGGACGGCCGCGTCGGCGGCCTCGAGATCAAGGCGACCAGCACGCCGCGGTCCGGCGACTTCCGGGGTTTGCGCCTGCTCGCCGAGCGACTCGGGGACCGCTTCGTCTTCGGGGCGGTGCTCTCGATGGCACCCGAGGCCACGCCCTTCGGAGACCGGCTGGCTGCGCTGCCGCTCGACGTCCTGTGGCGCGACCTCCGCTGACCCGGGTCACGATCAGCCGCCAGCCGACGACGTGTCGTGTCGTCGCTGCTGAGGACAGGCGCGTCCGGCTGGGCGGCGGCATCCGACCGGCCCTCCGACACGTGTCGAGCCATGTCCGGCGAGTGCGGACCCGGACAACAGTCCCTGCCGTCACCCGGGTGCGGTCACTCAGACTGGGAGCCGACCGCGGGTTCGGCGACTGCGCGGACCGAAGAAGGTGACCATGATGATGGGTCCTTGGTGGCACGGTGACGGCTCGTGGTGGAGCTGGATCTTCATGCTCGTGTGGGTGATGCTGTTCTGGACCTTGGTCATCGTCGGCATCGTCGTCTCTGTCAGGGTGGTCCAAGGCGGCCCACGACGCGGCTCGTCGGCACCCGCAGCGGAACAGATCCTCGCCGAACGCTTCGCTCGCGGCGAGATCGACGAGAACGAATTCCGGTCGCGACGTGAGGCACTGCGCGTGAACCGCTGACCCCGTCCTGCGCCGACGACGGGAAGCGGCGGGTCGTCCTGTCAGGTGTGCGGCACATGCTCGTGGAGCGAAGGCGCGGCCATCGGACCCGCGTCCCCCGGAGGGCCTCGGCGGTGACGCCGAGACCTCATCCTGGACCGGGGCGTCGGAGCGCCGGACGTCGGCCGACCTCTCGAGACCGGCCAGCCGCACCCGCCGCAGGAGCTGCGCGTTGAGGGCGACGATGATCGTCGACGTGCTCATGAGGACCGCGCCGAGCGCCATCGGCAGGACGAACCCGACGGGTGCCAGGACCCCGGCGGCGAGCGGGATGGCCACGACGTTGTACCCGGCCGCCCACCACAGGTTCTCCACCATCTTCCGGTAGGTGGCCTTGGACAGCGTCCGGATGGCGAGCACCCCGCGGGGGTCGTCCGAGGCCAGGACGATCCCGGCGGACTGCACGGCGACGTCCGTGCCGGCCCCGATGGCGATGCCGACGTCGGCCCGCGCGAGCGCCGGGGCGTCGTTCACCCCGTCGCCGACCATGGCGACGCTCATCCCGCGGGCCTGGAGCTCGGCCACCTTCGCTTCCTTGTCCTGCGGCAGCACCTCGGCGAAGACCTCGTCGATGCCGAGCTCGCGCCCGACCGCCTCGGCGACCGGCCGGGCGTCTCCGGTGATCATCGCGACGGTGACGCCCGCCTCCTGCAGGCTGCGGACTGCCTCGCGGGAGACGTCGCGGATCTCGTCCTCCAGCGCCACGGCACCGACGACCGCGCCGTCCCGCACGACGTGCAGAACGGCGGCGCCCCGCCCGGTCCACGGCTCGGCCCACTCGCCCAGGGGTGCCGGCACCGCCAGGCCCAGCCCCCGCAGCAGAGCCGGTCCGCCCACGGCGACGGCCGCCCCGTCGACCTCGGCCTGGACACCCCGGCCGGTCAGGGACCGGAAGTCGCGAGCCAGGGACAGGGAGCGGCTGCCGGCGCGCTCGACGGCGTGGGCGTGGATCGCCTTGGCGAGCGGGTGCTCGGAGTCCGCCTCGACCGCCCCGGCCAGTCGCAGCACCTCGTCGATGTCGGTCCCCGGTGCGGCCGCGACGTCCGACACGGCGTGCCGGCCCCGGGTCAGGGTGCCGGTCTTGTCGAAGAGCACGGCGTCGATGGTCCGCATCCGCTCCAGCGCCAGCCGATCGGTGACGAGGATCCCGGCGCGCGAGGACTTCGCCGTCGAGATCGCTGTCACCAGCGGGATTGCCAGGCCCAGGGCATGGGGGCAGGCGATGACGAGCACGGTCACGGTGCGGTCGATCGCGAACGCGGGCTGGCCCAGCAGCACCCACACCAGGCCGGTGACGGCGCCGGAGGCGAGGGCCACGTAGAACAGCAGGGCGGCCGCTCGGTCGGCGAGGACCTGCGACCGCGACCGCGAGGCCTGGGCCTGCTCGATGAGGCGGCGGATCCCGGCGAGCGAGGTGTCGTCGCCGATCGCCGTCACCTCGACCCGCAGGCTGGAGTCGGCGACGACGGTGCCGGCGACGACCCGGTCTCCCTCGCCCCGCGGCGCGGGGTTCGACTCTCCGGTGATCATGGACTCGTCGACGTCGGCGCGGCCCTCGCGGACCGTCCCGTCGACCGGCACCCGGGCGCCCGGGCGGACCAGCACCGTGTCGCCCAGGGCCAGCGCGTCCACCGGGACCGTCTCGACCGTGCCGTCCGGGCGGACCCGATCGGCCTCGTCCGGGAGCAGCTCGGCGAGCGCCGCCAGCGCTCCCTGTGCCTGCCCGATGGCGCGCATCTCGATCCAGTGCCCCAGCAGCATGATCGCGATGAGGAGCGACAGCTCCCACCAGATCTCCTGCTCGAAGATCCCGATCGCCGTCGCCATGGACGCGACATAGGCGACCGTGATCGCGAGCGAGATGAGCAGCATCATCCCCGGGCGGCGGGACCTCAGCTCGGAGGCACCGCCGGACAGGAACGGCCAGCCGCCGTACCAGAAGATGACCGACCCGAGGACCGGGCCGATGAACTCCTGCAGGGGCACCGGCGGCGCGGTGTAACCGAGCAGCATCTGGACGTGGTGCGACCAGATCACCACCGGCACCGTGAGGCCGAGGGTCAGCCAGAACCGCTTCCGGAACTGCGCGGCCTGATCGCCGTGCCCGCCGTGCCCGCCGTGGTCGTCCTGCCCGCCGTGGTCGTCGTGCCCGCCGTGCTCGGTCATGGTCGGAACCTCCTCAGCCGCAGGCTGTTGGCGACCACGGACACCGACGAGAACGCCATCGCCGCACCCGCGATCATGGGATTGAGCAGGCCCGCGGCGGCGAGCGGGAGCGCCGCGGTGTTGTAGGCAAAGGCCCACCCGAGGTTCTGCTTGATGGTGCGCAGGGTCGCACGGGAGAGGCGGATGGCGTCGCCTGCCGCCCGCAGGTCGCCGCGGACCAGGGTGAGGTCGCTCGCCTCGATGGCGATGTCCGTCCCGGTGCCCATGGCGAGGCCGAGGTCGGCCTGCGCCAGGGCGGCGGCGTCGTTGACGCCGTCGCCCACCATGGCGACCACCCGGCCCTCGGCCTGCAGGCGCTGGACGACGGCCACCTTCTCCTCGGGCAGGACCTCGGCGAGCACCTCCTCGATCCCGACCTCGGCGGCGACCGCGTGCGCCACGGTCCGGTTGTCGCCGGTGAGGAGGATCGGGGTGAGACCGAGCCGGCGGAACTCCCGGATCGCCTCGGCGCTGGTCGGCTTCACCGCGTCGGCGACGACGAGCAGGCCGCGGGCCCGGCTGTCCCAGCCGACGGCGACCACGGTGCGCCCCGCCCGCTCGGCCCGTTCCCGCGCCGCGACCAGATCGGCGGGCAGCTGCTGAGACCGGTCAGCCAGCAGGCTCACCCGCCCGACGACCACGGCGCGCCCGTCCACGATCCCCTGGACGCCGAGACCCTCGAGATTCCGGAAGTCCTCGACCTCCGGCAGCTGCCCGTCGCGGGCGGTCGCGGCGACCGCGACGGCCTGGGCGATGGGGTGCTCGGAGGCGTCCTCGACGGCACCGGCGAGGCGCAGCAGCTCGGCCTCGTCGGGGCCGTCGACCCCGGCCGCCGGGACGACCTCGACCAGCGTCATCCGCCCGGTCGTCACGGTGCCGGTCTTGTCGAGGACGATGGTGTCGACCTTCCGGGTCGACTCCAGCACCTCGGGACCTTTGATGAGGATCCCCGACTGCGCGCCCCGGCCGGTCCCCACGAGCAGCGCCATCGGCGTGGCCAGGCCGAGGGCGCACGGGCAGGCGATGATGAGCACGGCGACCGCCGCCGTGAACGCCGTCGCGGCCGGGGAACCCGAGCCCAGCCAGAAGCCCAGGGTGGCGACGGCCACCGCGATGACGACCGGGACGAAGACCCCGGAGACCCGGTCGGCGAGGCGCTGGATGCGGGCCTTGCCGGTCTGGGCGTCGGCGACGAGGCGGCCCATCTGGGCGAGCTGGGTGTCGTGGCCGATCCGGGTCGCCCGCACGACGAGCCGGCCGCCGGCGTTGACGGTGGCGCCGACGACGCCGTCGCCGGGGCCGACCTCGACCGGCACGGACTCGCCGGTCAGCATGCTCATGTCGACGGCGGACAAGCCCTCCTCGACGACCCCGTCGGTGGCGATCTTCTCGCCGGGCCGGACGACGAAGCGGTCGCCGACGGCGAGCTGATCGACGGGGACCCGGACCTCCGCCGGACCGGTGGGCGAGTCACGCAGGACGGCCACGTCCTTGGCCCCGAGCTCGAGCAGCGCGCGCAGGGCGGCCCCGGCCCGGCGCTTGGACCGGGCCTCGACGTATCGCCCCAGCAGGATGAAGGTGATGACAGCGGTTGTGACCTCCAGGTAGATGTTGGCCGTCCCGTCGCCGCGCGCCACGGTGAGCTCGAACGGGTGCGTCATCCCCGGCACGCCGGCATCCCCGAGGAACAGTGCGTACAGCGACCACACGAACGCGGCGATCGTCCCCATCGAGATCAGGGTGTCCATCGTCGCGGCGCCGTGGCGCAGGTTGGCCCACGCCGCCCGGTGGAACCCGGCGCCGGCCCACACGAGCACGGGCGCGGCGAGCGTGAGGGACAGCCACTGCCAGTACGTGATCTGGAGCGCGGGGATCATCGCCATGAGGATCACGGGGGCCGAGAGCACGGCACTGACGATCACCTTGTGCCGCAGTTCGCGGGTGGGGTCGCCCTCGCGCTCGAGCCCGGTTCCGGTGGCGGCACCCTGGAGATCGCCGCCCCCGGGTCCGCCCGGAACGGGCTCCGGGGGGGCGGGCGGCAGGGTCGCGGTGTAGCCGGCCGCTTCCACCGTACCGAGGAGATCCTGGGGCGTGACCTCTCCGGCGTAGTCGACCCGCGCCTTCTCGGTCGCGTAGTTCACCGTCGCTGTCACCCCGTCGAGCCGGTTGAGGCGCTTCTCGATCCGCGCGGCGCAGGAGGCGCAGGTCATCCCGCCGATCGTCAGCTCGACCCGGGCGGTCGGATCCGTGGAATCCGGGACGGGGGTCGGGGTGGCCGTACTCATCGGCTCGTCCCTCCGGGGACCTCGGGCTGCCGGTGGTCGTGGTCGTCGGCGCCGTGGTCGTCGGCGGGCGCCTCTGGTTCCGGGTCTCGGAAGGGGTCACCGACAGCCTGCCCGACGGCGAAGGCCACGGCGAAGGCCACAGCGAGTCCGCCGCCGTAGGCGGCGAGGGTCAGGGACGTGCGCACGACTTGGTCCTCCTGAACGATCGGTCTGCGGTCGACGCGTGGCCGGGGTCAGGACCGGACGAGCCGGGCGATGGCGTCGGAGGCCTCGCGGACCTTGTCCTGCGCCTCGTCGCCGCCGCGCGCGGCGGCCGCGACGACACACCCCGCCAGGTGCTCCTCGAGGAGCTCCAGCGAGAACGACTGCAGCGCCCGGGTCGCGGCGGACACCTGGGTGAGGATGTCGATGCAGTACTTGTCCTCCTCGACCATCCGCTGCAGTCCGCGGATCTGCCCCTCGATCCGGCGCAGCCGCTTGAGGTGGGCCTGCCTGCTCGCGCTGTATCCGTTGCCGGCAGCCAGGGCCGCCGCCGCGGCGTCCGTGCTCACCGGACGACCTCGTAACCGGCTTCCTCGACGGCCCCGGCAATCGCCTCGGCGGCGAGGGGCTCGGCGCTGGTGACCGTCACCCGGCCGCCCGGCACGTCGACGGACACCTCGGTGACGCCGGGGATCCTCGTCACCTCGGCCGTGACGGCACCGGCGCAGTGGTCGCAGGTCATGCCCTGGACGTCGTAGGTCGCGGTCGCCATGGCGACGCTCTCCTCTCGTGTCAGCGTCCCGGAATACCCCGGGGCGGTAGGAACCTTACCCCCGGAGGGTGTGTCCAGCAACTACCCCCTAGGGGTACCTGGCGGATGCCCACGGGCGCCTCGTGAGCACCCGAACCGTTCCGGCGACGACCCCCTCCGGGCACGACGCCAAGTCCGGGCCCCGACCTGGTCGCCAGGGCACGGCGGGGATGGCACTCTGGGCCACGGTGCGCCCGTCCCCTCTGTCCCCTCCGCCGTGAGAGCCGCATCCCGGTCCCGGCGCTCGTCAGGGGTCTCCAGGTACGCGGCTGGCGAGATGACGTTCGTCCTCGCCGCGTGGGCGGCAGTACAAACGCTGGCCTGGGAGGTACTCGGGCACGGCATCGCGAACGAGGCGCTGCCGACGGGTCACCATGAGGTGGCGGCCGTGTCGGGGGTCGCCGGCGGCGTTCTCGTCATCCTCGGCGCGGGGTGCCTGCCGCGCTCGGCGCGGCGGTCCCGGGGGCACTCGGTGGTGCTCGCCGTGGCCGCAGCCCTGGCGTCCCTGCTGGTCGGCGCCGGGCACATGGCGGGCGGCACGCTGCCGCCCGCGCTGTCGACACTCGCCCTGGTCCTCCTGGTGGCACTCGTCCAGACCGCGGCCGCCGCGCTCACCTGCGTCCTGTACCGGGCAACGACCCACGCCTGGCGCCGCGCCCTTGCTCCCGGGCCGCCCTCCACGGAGCGCAGCCCCGGCAGCGCCATCGACGTCGCCGGGCGCGTGCTGGCGGCGCTCCGGCGCGACGGAGCGGTCACCTCCAGGGCACCGCCGGCGGTCTCGCCCGCCTGACCTGCGGCGTCCCTGCGCCGTGCTCCTCGCCCGCCCCGGGCGCCGCGTCTGTGTCGATGCGGTGCCGGTGCGTCGCGTGCCGAGACCAGCGAGAGGAACCCATGCACACACGCGCGTCGGCCCCCCGGACAGGCGCCGACCGTTCTCGGCTGGTCGGGCTCGACGCCGCCCGCGGGCTCGCCCTGATCGGCATGATCGTCGTCAACGTCGGGCCGACCGACGCGACGTCCCTGCTCCAGCGGCTCTACCTGCTGCCCTACGGCCGGGCGTCGATCCTCTTCGTCGTCATCGCCGGCATCGGGATGGGGTACCTGCTGGGCCGCTCCCGCCGTCGGCCGGCCAGCGGCGGCGAGGGCCGATGGCCGGTCGTCCTGTGGCGCGCGGGGCTGCTGGTGGTGGGCGGGATGGCGCTGCAGGCCCTCACCGACGACATCGGCGTCATTCTGGCGCTCTACGGCATCCTGTTCGTGCTGGCGCCGCTGGCGAACCGGCTGCCGGACCGCGGCCTGACGATCGCCGCCGGGGTCATGCTGCTCGTCGGGCCGATCCTCGTCATCGTCCACGACCTCGTGACCGGTCAGAGCCCCGGTGGGAGCCCTCCCGTCCGCCCTGACGACCCGCCCGGCGAACTGGCCCTCGGGCTGCTGTTCGCCGGCCGGTACCCGCTGGTCACCTGGGTCGTGCCGTTCCTGGTCGGGCTGCGGCTGGCTCGGACGGACCTCGCCGGCCGCGCCACGCAACGCCGCCTCGTGGTGTGGGGCACCGTCGCGGCGGGTGGCGGCCTGGCCGCCTCGGGGATCCTCCGGACCCTGATCGGCCCGGCGGCGGATGAGGGATTCACCCGACTGCTGACCGGGGTGGCCCACGGGCAGATGCCGCTGTGGCTGGTGAGCAGCGTGGGCGGGGCCGTGGCCGTGGTGGCTCTCCTCGCACGCCTGGGGCAGGCGCGGCCGCGACTGCTGGAGCCCCTCGCGGCCGCCGGGCGGTTGTCCCTCACGGTCTACGTGGCGCACATCCTCCTGCTCATCGCCGTCATGCCCGCGGGCGGGTTCTCGTTCCCGGAGGGAATCGCCGTCAGCGCTGCCCTCGTCGCCGTCGCGATAGCGTTCGGTCTGGTCTGGCGACGCGTCGGTGGACCCGGCCCTCTGGAGCGGGTGATGCGCGCCCCCTGGGCCCGCCGGAGTTCCACTCCCGCACGTCCCGAGCCCCCTGTCCGGACCGTCTCCTGAGGAGGAGTCCCGTGCCGCGCCTGCTGCTCCTCCGGCACCGCCCCGTGGTCGCCGCCACCCTGGCCGCCGCCACCCTGGCCCTGGCCGCCTGCTCGCCTGCGGCGGAGTCCGGGCCGGGTCCCGGAGCCCCGGCGGGGGCGAGCGCGACGCCCAGCCCCTCACCCGAGCCGCCCGCCCTCGGTGCCCACGGCGTGAACTCGGGTCACCCGCTGGCCACCAGGGCGGGGATGGAGATGCTGGAACGGGGCGGCAACGCGGTCGACGCCGCGATCGCGGCGGCGTTCGCCGACGCCGTCATGCAGCCGGCCTCGTCGGGCATCGGTGGCGGCGGCGCCGCCATCGTGGTCGTCGACGGGGTCGCGACGAACTACGACTACCGCGACGTCGTCAACCAGACCGGCACCCTGCCCGACGGTGGCGCGGGGATCCCAGGGTTCGTGGCCGGCCTGGCGCGCCTGCACGACGAGCACGGCTCGTTGCCGTGGCAGGACCTGCTGGCCCCGGCGATCCGGGTCGCCGCCGAGGGGGCACCCGTCTCCCGCTATCTCGCGGGGTCCATCAACGACCGCACCGGGCAACGCGTGACCGGTGGCCTGGCGCACTTCCGGCGCCCGGACGGCCAGCCGCTGCAGGAGGGCGACCTGCTCGTGCAGGCCGAGCTGGCCCAGACGATGCGGACGATCGCCGCCGGCGGGGCGCCGGCGTTCTACCGGGGAGAGCTGGCACAGGCCCTGGTCGCCGTCCCCGGCTTCGACCCGGAGTCGCTCGCGGCCTACGAGGTCCAGGTGTCGCAGCCGGCCGAGGGGCCGGTCGGCGGGTACACCATGCTGTCCGGCGCCCCCGCGCTGCCGGGAGCCGCCATCATCCAGATGGTCCAGATCGCCGAGGCCGCCGGGATCGCAGACCTGCCGCCGGACTCCGCGCAGTTCGTCGACCTTCAGACCCGGGCCTGGCAGGTGGCCGACACCTCCGTCCAGCAGTTCTTCGGCGACCCCGCGTTCGTCGACGTCCCGGTCGCCGAGCTCACCGACCCGGTCCGCAACGCCGCCATCGCCGCCGACCTGCCGGGCGTGGCCGAGACGCGCGCGGCGTCGGCGGCGGTGGACCCTGCGGAAGGCGGCGGCAACACGACGCACATCTCGGTCGTCGACGCCGAGGGCCGGGCGGTGTCGATGACGAACACCATCACCAATTACTGGGGATCCGGTCAGTACGTCGGCGGGTTCTTCCTCAACGACTCCCTCGAACGCTTCTGGGACATCGGCGCGGGCGAGGCCAACCGGCCGGAACCTGGCCGCCGGTCGGTGACGTGGAGCTCGCCGACGATGCTGCTCGACGACCAGCGGCGCCCGGTACTGGTGATCGGCACCCCCGGCGGACGCCAGATCCCCAACGTCACGGCGTCCGTGGTCACCCGGTGGGCTCTGCACGGCCAGGGGCTGGAGGCGGCAGTGCCGGGGGAACGTTTCGTCCTCACCTCAGACGTGCTGAGTCTGGAGACGCCGCGGCTCGCGCAGGAGCTGACCGCGCTGGGGTGGAACGTCCGGGTGACACCGGAACCGGACCGCGTGAGGTTCGGATCCGTCCAGGCGCTCGACGTCGACTGGGACGCCCGGCAGGTGACCGGGGTCGCGGACACCCGGCGCTCGGCGGGGGTGGAGACCGCCGTGGTCGACCCGGTGGGCGAGGCCACGGGCTGACCGCTGCCCGCACCGTCGGCGGCTCAGCGCGCGACGCGGCGCCAGAAGACGACCTTGTCGTCCCCCGGGCCGTAGCGAGGAAGCAGAGGTTCCACACCCGGGGCGAGCCCGCGACGCGGCTCAAGGGTCGATGACCGGGAGGCGACCGGCCACGAGGGGCACCGCAGCGGGCGAGCGCCTCGCCGGATCAAGGTCTCGTCAAGACCGGAGGCCGGCGGGACGTTCGGAAGCCCCCCGGTCCGCCGACGGTCGCATGCTGCGGAGGACACGATCGCGATCCTCGGAGGACGTCATGCGCCAACGCCACAACCCCCTGCTCGCCGCCGTCGCCGCTCTCGCCCTGGCGGGCGCCGGAGCCCTCGCTGCGTGCGGCGACGCCGAGGACGAAGGCGTGGCCGACGCCGGCTCGCCGGCAACCGTCGACCCCGAGGGCGACGCGAACGCCACCGACCTCATGTTCGTCCAGATGATGATCCCGCACCACGAGCAGGCCGTCGTCATGTCCGACGACGCCCTCGAGATCAGCGAGGACGAGACCGTCCGCGGCCTGGCCGAGGACATCCGCGCCGCCCAGCAACCCGAGATCGACCTCATGCTCGGCTGGCTCGACGACTGGGGGGTGCCGGCGATGATGGGCGGCGACCGCATGGGCGACGGCATGGGGCCGGGCGAGGGCATGGACCACATGGGCCACGGCGGGATGGCCGGGATGATGTCCGAGGACGAGCTCGAGGAGCTGCGGGAGACCACCGGGCCGGAGTTCGACCGGATGTGGGCCGAGATGATGATCGAGCACCACGAGGGTGCCATCGACATGGCCCGCGACGTCCAGGAGGACGGGGAGTCACCGGACGTCCGGGAGCTCGTGGACGCGATCGTCGAGACCCAGCAGGCCGAGATCGACATCATGGAGGAGTGGCTGGCCACGAATGACGGCTGAGGCCCCCGCCGCGGGCGGGCGCGTCCTCGTGGTCGACGACGAGGACGCGCTTGCCCGCGTCGTCGCCCGGTACCTCGAGCGCGTCGGCCTCGACTGCGTCGTGGCCCATGACGGCCCCGGCGGGCTGGCGGCCGCCCGGCGCCACCGTCCCGACGTCGTCGTTCTCGACCTCATGCTGCCGGGGATGGACGGCCTCGAGGTGGCCCGCCGCCTGCGGGCCGAGGACGACGCCTTCATCCTCATGCTGACGGCGCGGGACGACGAGGAGGACGTCGTCCGCGGGCTCGCCGCCGGCGCGGACGACTACCTGACGAAGCCGTTCAGTCCACGCGTGCTGGCGGCCCGGGTGCAGGCCCTGCTGCGGCGGGGGGCGGCCCGGCGTCGACCGTCGGCCGCCTCGCTGCGGGTGCACGACCTCGTCGTCGACCGCGCGGCGCGCACCGTGACCCGGGACGGTCGGGACCTGGGCCTCACCCCCAGCGAGTTCGACGTCCTCGACACCCTGGCCGCGGACCCCGGTCGGGCGGCGACCCGGCGCGAGATCCTCCAGGCCATGTGGGGCCGGGAGTGGTTCGGCGACGAGCACGTCGTCGACGTCCACGTCGCCAACCTGCGCCGCAAGCTCGGCGAGGCCCCGGGCGGCAGCCGTTACGTCGAGACGGTCCGCGGCGTCGGCTACCGCGTGGACCATGCCCATGCCTGACCCGACCTCCGCGCGCCCTCCCGGTCCCCGACGGACGACCCCGGGAGGGAAGGTTCCCGGTGCCGGCTCCGGACGCCTCGCCGGGCGGGGACTGGGCGGCGGGCTGCGGTCGCGGCTGCTCGTCGCGGACGTCGGGCTGGTGACGGCGGCGGTGCTCGCAGTGGTCGTCGTCACCTGGGTCGTGTCGCCGCCGCTGTTCGACGAGCACCTGCGCCGGGCCGGCGAGACCGACCCGCACGTCCTCGCGCACGCCCGGGAGGCCTTCGCGACGTCCCTGCTCATCGGGGTGGCGAGCGCGCTGGGGGTCTCGGCCCTGGCGGCGGCCGTGGTGGCGCTCGTCACCAGCCGCCGGCTGGCGGCGCCGTTCTCCGAGCTGGCCCGGGCCGCCGACCGGATCGCCCGCGGCCGGTTCGACGTCGCGGTCCCGGACCGGGCACTCGGGACCGAGGCGGGCGAGCTGGCGCGCTCCTTCCGGGAGATGGCGAGACGCCTCGCCGAGGCCGACACCGTGCGCCGGCGCCAGCAGAACGACCTCGCGCACGAACTGCGGTCCCCGCTGGCCACGCTCGTCGCCCAGGTCGAGGCGCTGCAGGACGGCGTCCTCGAGCCCGACGCCGACACCCTCGACGCGGTGCGCGCCCAGCTCGACCGGATGAACCGGCTCGTCACCGACCTCCAGACCCTGGCGGCCGCCGAGGAGCAGACCCTGACCCTGGACCCCGTGCCCGTGGACCTCGCCGCGGAGGCGGCACGCGCGGTGTCGGCGGCCCGGCCGGCGGCCGAGCGGGCCGGGGTCCGCCTGGACGCGGCGGCACCGGAGACTCCGGTGGCCGCGGTGGCCGACCCGGCGCGGCTGGCCCAGATCCTCGGCAACCTGCTCGACAACGCCGTCCGGCACACGCCGCCGGGGGGCGGCGTCACCATCACCGCTTTCGCGGACCGCGAGGGTGCCGCCATCGCCGTGTCGGACACCGGCGAGGGGTTCGCGCCCGAGGATCTCCCCCACGTGTTCGACCGGCTGTACCGGGGCGACCGGGCCCGCCGCCACCGCGACGGCGACGGATCGGGCCTCGGCCTCACCATTTCCCGGGCGCTGGCCCGCGGGATGGGCGGTGACCTGCAAGCAGCATCGCCCGACGGCCGCCCTGGCGCGCGGCTGCTCCTCACGCTCCCGGTGACCGTGGAGCGGGACAGCGGACGCTCACGCCAGGGCTGACACCAGCCCGCCGCCCACCACGCCGAGGACGACCGCGACGGCGAGCGCGACGAGGCTTCCCCCGCGGACGGGCCCGGGCAGGCGCCGAAGGACCGTCGCGTCGACCGAGCGACGGCCGGGCCCGGTGGCCGCCAGCGCCGCGGCGACGAGCAGCAGCGCGAGGGGGTACTCGTACCCGGGAACGGGAGCCGGGGCCCCGGGGGCGGCACCCGCGTCGAACGGGAACCCGAAGTCCCAGTGCACCCTGGTGATCGCCACCGTCATGATCCCGATCACCCCGGCGGCGGCGAGGGTGGTGAGGGCGCCGATCAGCAGCAGCAGGGCGACGGCGACCTCGAGGGAACCGGTGAGGACGGCGGTCGCCTGTGGCGCGGGGAAGCCGAACGCCTCGAAGAGCCCGGCAGCGCCCTCGGGGTTCCGCAGCTTCTGCAGGCCGTGGTATCCGAGCCCGAGCGCGGGCACGGCACGCACGAGCATGAACCCGGCGTCGTGGGCGACGGAGCCGCCGACGGTCGTGGTGTCGGGAGCGGGGGTCATGACGGAACCGGTCATGAGATGCCTCCTGGTCGGTGCGCGGGGGTGTCCCACGAGACAACAGCCGGTGGCGCCGCAATCCCATGACGCGGAGCGGACGAGTCGGTGACGAACCGGTGACGCGCCGTCGCACGGGAGGCCGGCCCGCCGGTGCCGGCCGTACCCGTCGCCCTGCGGTTACGGCGATCCGCGACCCAGCAGGCGGTCGACCTCTGCGTACTGGTCGGCGGTCAGCGGACCGAACGCCAGGGCGCCGGCGTTCTGCTCCACCTGGGCGACCGTCCGGCAGCCGGGGATGGGGACGATGCGCTCGTCGTGGGCCCACAGCCAGGCGAGCGCTCCCTGCGCGACCGTGCGACCGCCGCTCGTGAGGACATCGCGGACGGCGTCCCGGCGGGCCAGGTACCCCGGCGTCGGCCGCCCGTCCCGGAACCAGACCAGCCACTCGGGGCTGGTGCGGCGGACGTCCCCGGGCGCGAGCCGGGTGTCCGCGGTGATCTTGTCGCTCAGCAGCCCCATGGCGAGCGGGCTGCGGGCGAGGACACCGAGGTCGCGGCGGCGGGCCGTTCCGAGCATGGCCGCGGCCGGCTCGAACACGTTGAGCGTGCACTGGACGACCGAGCACGTGGGTCCCGCGGCGAACCGTTCGGCCCGCGCCGAGTCGTCGGTGCTCCAGCCGTAGGTCCGGATCAGCCCCTCGTCGACGAGGTCCTCGCACAGGGCGACGAGGTCGTCCGCGAGTGCGAGATCCAGGTCCCCCGGGTGAAGCTGCCAGACGTCGATCCGGTCGGTGCCGAGCCGCCGCAGGGAGGCCTCGAGTGCCCGGCGGGCGTACGCCGGGGTGGGGTCGCTCCCGGTGAGCTCGCGCGCGTCCTCGTCGTAGGTGTTCCCCCACTTGGTGGCGTAGACGAGGTCGTCGCGCCGCTCACCGAGGGCGCGGGCGACGACGCGCTCGGCGTGACCCGTGCCGTAGACGTCGGCGGTGTCGATGAGGGTGATCCCGCGGTCGACGGCCCGGCGCAGCACGCGGACCGACTCGTCGTCGTCGACCTCGCCCCAGCCGACGGATCGGCCCTGCATCGAGAACGGTCCGCCGAGGACCCACGTGCCGACCCCGAGCGCCGAGACTTCGAGACCGCTGCGGCCCAGCCGACGGACGGCGGTGGCCGCGGCGGTCACCGGGTCACCTCGGGTGCCCGGGTGCCGGCGACGGAGGTGCGGTAGGCCTCGATCTTGCCCTCGATGACGGCGAGCTGGTCGTGCGTCTGGCGGATGCGCTCCAGCACCCGGTCCCGGTGCGCCTCGAGCAGGGCGAGGCGGTCGGCGGGCCGGACCTCGCCGTCGACGGCACAGAACGAGCGCAGGTCGGCCATGGTCATCCCGGTGTCCCGCAGGCACCGGAGGATTCGCAGCCATCCGATGTCGTCGCTGGTGAAGCACCGGTTGCCGGCGGCGTCCCGGGCGAGCCCGGCGAGCAGCCCCTCGCGGTCGTAGTAGCGGATGGTGTCGGTGCTCGTGCCGGCGGCGTCGGCGGCCTGGGCGATGGTGTGCGTGACCATGGCCGAGAGTCTCGGCATTGGAGTGCACTCCAAGGCAAGCCGGATCGCGGCTCCGGCCTGCCGTTCCGGCGATCAGGTGGCGGCGAGGCTGCGGAGGACGCAGAACTCGTTGCCTTCCGGGTCGGCGAGGACGACCCAGCTCTGCTCGCCCTGTCCGACGTCCACCCGGCGGGCACCCAGGGCGATCAGGCGGTCGACCTCGGCGTCCCGATCGCTGTCGATCGGGCTGACGTCGAGGTGCACCCGGTTCTTGACCGTCTTGCCCTCCGGCACCTGCGCGAAGACGATCGTCGGAGGTTGCGGGCCGGCCCGGTACGCCTCGGCGGTCGGCTCCCAGGACCCGATCTCCACCAGGGTGTCCCCGTCCTCGTCGAGGATCCGGTACCCGAGGACGGCGGCCCAGAACTCGGCGAGCCGGCGCGGGTCGCGGGCATCGACGCTGATCTCAGTGAGGCGACTGGTCATGACGGCGGAGGTGTACTCCCGTCAGCTCGCGACCGCCAGCGCGAACGGGAGGACGACGCCCGCGCCCGCCAGCCGCAGCTCCCGCCCGGCGACGGTGAGGGTCCACCGGGAGTCGATGAGGTCGTCGACCAGGAGGACCGGCCCGGCGAGGCCCGGCAGCCGGGCGGCGACGGCCTGGGGGACCGTGATCCGGTCCCAGACGCCGGCCAGGCGGGTGGCGCTGTTGCCGCCGGCTCCGCCGGTCGGCCCGCCGTGGCGGAGCCCGAGCGGCCCCAGGTGCTCCAGGCGTCCGGCGGTCGCCAGCTGCTCGGCGAGGGAGGCGACCAGCAGAGGGCGTCGCCGCGACGGGACGGCCGTAATCGCGACCGGGCGCTCGGCCCAGTCCCACTCCCGCAGGACGGTGGCGACGGCACGGAAGAGGTCGTCGCCGACCGGGGCGTCGGGCGCACCGTCGGCCAGCAGCCCGCGCAGCCGGAACCCCCAGCCGAGGTCGGACAGCCTGGCCACGACCCGCCCGTCGGTGGTCCGCTCGGCCTCGGGGATCCGGCCCTTCACCGGCACACCGACCCGGTCCATGCCGGTCGGCCAGGACGTCCGGGCCTCGACGACGACGCCGGGGCGATCGACGACCCGGGACACCGCCTCGCGCGCCGGCGCCGACACCGACGCCGGGTACCAGGGGCGGGCGCACACGTCGCAGCGCCCGCAGTCGGCGGCCCACGGGTCGTCGAGCCGTTCCCGGAGGAATCGCATCCGGCACCCGGACGCCCGGTCGGCGGGGACGGCGTACTCCACCATCGCCGCGGCCTCGGCGAAGCGGGCCTCCGCGACCCGGGCGTAGCGCGGCTCGTCATAGGCCCACGGCCGGCCGGTGGCCTCCCAGCCGCCCGTGACCCGGCGGACCGCGCCATCGACGTCGAGCACCTTGAGCAGCAGTTCGAGCCGGGACCGCCGGAGGTCGACGAGCGGCTCGAGCGCGGGTGTGGACAGCGGGCGGGCCGAGTCCCCGAGGACGGCCAGCACCCGGGACACCACCCCGGGTCCCGGGAACGCGAGCGAGGCGAACCAGTCCCAGATCGCCCGGTCCTGGGCGCCCGGCAGCAGGAGCACGTCGGCGGTCTCGACCGCCCGCCCGGCCCGTCCCACCTGCTGGTAGTAGGCGATCGGCGAGTTCGGGGCCCCGAGGTGGACGACGAACCCGAGGTCCGGCTTGTCGAACCCCATGCCGAGCGCGGACGTCGCCACCAGCGCCTTCACCCGGTTCGCGAGCAGCGCCCGCTCCGCCTCGACCCGCTCGTCGCCGTCCTGGCGGCCGGTGTAGGCCCGCACCTCGTGTCCGGCGGCCCGCAGCGCCTCGGCGACGTCCTCGGCCTGGGCGACGGTCAGCGTGTAGACGATCCCCGACCCCGGCAGGTCGCCGAGATGCCCGGCCAGCCACGGGACGCGGTCGGCCTCGGGCAGCGCCAGCACCCCGAGCCGCAGGGAGTCGCGCGCCAGCGGCCCGCGCAGGGTGACGACCTCGCGGCCGCCGGCCGCGAGCTGCTCGCCGACGTCGGTGACGACCCGGGCGTTGGCGGTCGCCGTGGTCGCCAGCACCGGCGTCCCCGGGCGCAGCCGCGCCAGCAGGTCCCGCACCCGGCGGTAGTCCGGGCGGAAGTCGTGACCCCAGTCGGAGACGCAGTGCGCCTCGTCGACGACGAGCAACCCCGTGGTGTCGGCGAGCGCGGGCAGCCAGGTCTCGCGGAACTGCGGGTTGTTGAGCCGCTCGGGGCTCACGAGCAGCACGTCGACCGCCCCGGCGGCCAGGCGCTCGCGGACCTCGTCCCACTCCGTGACGTTGCCGGAGTTGACCGTGTGCGCCCGCACGCCCGCCCGGGCCGCGGCGTCGATCTGGTTGCGCATGAGGGACAGCAACGGCGACACGATGAGCGTAGGACCAGCGCCCGCCCGGCGGAGCAGCGCGGTGGCGACGAAGTACACCGCGGACTTGCCCCACCCGGTGCGCTGAACGACGAGGACCCGCTCGCCGCGCACCAACAACGCCTCGATCGCCTCGAGCTGGTCCGGGCGGAACTCGGCGTCGGCCCGGTCGGTGAGGCGCCGCAGGACGTCACGGGCGTCGTCGGCGAGGGTGCGGTCGGCAACGGTCTCGGCCGGAGCGGGCGCGGCCGGTGTCACGATCCTGTCCGGTCCGGCCAGCGGATCCCGGCGACGAGGTCGGCGACGGCGGCGTCCAGCACCTCGCTGCGGTCGACCTCGTCCCAGTCGTGGTCGGCGCGGACCCGCAGGCACGTGATCGTGGCCTGGCGCGGGTCGACCATGAGGACCTCGCGAACCCCGCACCGGGCGTAGAAGGGCAGCTTCTCCCAGGACTCGTCGTCCGGGGACAGCACCTCGACCACGAGGAGGGCGGTGGGGACGTAGAGCTCCCTCGGCAGCGCGGTGTGGACCCCGGCGTCCGGGACCCGGAAGTCCTTCGGCCTTCCGAGGTTGAAACCACCCGTCGGCACCAGGCCGCGGCGGATGGCCGCCGACCCGAGGGTGCGGGCGATCTCGCCCTCGACGTAGCCGTGCCACGGATGGGCGAACGGCGCCATGTGGTAGTCCCCCTGCCAGATCTCGTCGTGCTTGTCCTGACCCAGCCGACGACGGCGCTCGATGAGCGCCTCGATCTCGGGCGGGCGGGGTCCCAGCACGACGGTCCGCACGTCGTCACGATAGGTCGTCGTCATGCCCGCTCCCCGGCGCCGAGGTCGGCGAAGGGGTTCTCGATGCGGACCCCGTCGAGGACCCGCCCCTCCTGCAGGTCCTCGGTGAGGAGCCGTCGGCACCCGGCCGAGGCAGCGGTCGCGACGACCAGCGCGTCCCACAGGCTCACCCGGTGCAGGACGGCGAGGTCCAGGGCGCGATGGACGTGCTCCGGTCCGACCCGCACCACCGCGAGCCGTTCCATCGCGAGCAGCGCCAGCCGGCAGTCCGGGGGCGACAATCCCAGCTTGCGGGTCGCCACCGAGGCGTACTCCCCCATGACCTGGGTCGACACGACGGCCGTCCCGGCAGCCGCGGTGTCCGTGATGACCTGCCGGGCGGTGTCCCGCTTGGCCGGCAGGTCGTCGTCGTCCGCGTACACGAACACGTTGGTGTCGAGGAAGACGGGCGTCGCCCGCCGGGTCACGGGCGCGGCCACCGGCTCAGCCGATCGGCGTAGACGTCCTCGCGGGTGACGACCCGGCCGCCGGAGCGACCGCTGCGGGCGGACCAGACCGCCCGGAACGTCTCCGCCGTGCCGTCGCCGTCCTCGCGGGCCGCCACCGCCTCCAGATAGTCGCGGACGAGCCCGTTGAGGCTCACGCCACGACTGCGCGCGACCTCGCGCGCTCGCTCGACCACCGCGTCGGGGATCGACAGGGTGATGTTCATTCCCACAGGGTACGTGGACACGATGCTCGTGGTCATGACGCAAGCCTGCCGGGCGCGCGGCGGGCGGTGCCGCGTCCGTCGTCGACCCTGTGGACGGGCGGCGCCACCCGACCCTGTGGACAAGTCGCCTCGCGCGGCACGCACCTCGCTAGCCTGGCTCGATCGACCGCACCTCGCCGCGGGCACGGGACCGCGAGATCCTGCGCCTGGCCCTCCCGGCCCTCGGCGCGCTCGTCGCCGAGCCGCTGTTCCTGCTGGCCGACGCCGCCTTCGTCGGCAACCTCGGCACCGCCCCGCTCGCGGGACTCGGGGTGGCGGGTGCCGTGCTGTCGACGCTGGTCTACCTCTGCGTCTTCCTCGCCTACGCCACGACGGCGGCGGTCGGCAGGTCCATCGGTGCCGGAGACCTCCGGGGCGCGGCCCGGCAGGGAGTGGACGGACTCTGGCTGGCGGGTGCGCTCGGCACGGTCCTCGCCGCGACAGCCGCCGCCACGGCACCCGCCCTCGTCGACGTCCTCGGCGTGACCCCCGACGCGCGGCCCTTCGCGATCACCTATCTGCGCGTCTCCGCCGTGGGTCTGCCGGCCATGCTGATGGTCCTCGCGGCCACGGGGGCGCTGCGCGGTCTCCTCGACGTCCGCACCCCGCTGGCCGTGGCGGTGTCCGGGGCGGCGGCCAACGTCGGCCTCAACTACGTCCTCGTCTACCCCGCGGGACTGGGCATCGCCGGGTCGGCGCTCGGCACCGTCATTGCCCAGGTGGGCATGGCGGTCGCGCTCGCCGGTGCGGTGGTCCGCAACGCCCGTCGCCACGGCGCCTCGCTGCGCCCGGACGCCACCGGCATCCGGGCGTCGGCGACGGCGTCCGGCGCGCTGTTCCTGCGCACCGTGACCCTGCGGATCCACCTGCTGGCGGCGGTGGCGTGGGCGGGGGCGGCGGGCACGGTCGCCCTGGCGGCGCACACCGTGGCCGTCACGGTCTGGGGCTTCCTGGCACTGACACTGGATGCAGTGGCCATCGCCGGGCAGGCGCTCGTCGCCCGCGGCCTGGGCGCCGGGGACGTCCGCGAGGTCCGGGCCCTCGCGCGTCGAGTCACCTGGTGGGGCCTGTGGTCCGGTGCTGCCACGGGGGTGCTGGTGCTCGGCTGCCTGCCGTGGGCACCCGCCCTGTTCTCCCCCGACCTCGCGGTCCGTGCAGCGCTGTCGGACGTCCTCGTCCTCGTCGCCCTCTTCCAGGTCGTCGCCGGCGTCACCTTCGCCCTGGACGGGGTGCTCATCGGGGCGGGCGACCACCGCTACCTCGCCGTCACAGGGCTCGGCACCCTGGCCGTCTTCCTCGCCGCCGGATGGGCAGCCGCCGCGGTCGACGGCGGGCTGGTGGGGTTGTGGTGGGCGATCGGCGGGTACACGGCGGTTCGGCTCGCGGTACTGGCGTGGCGGGTCCGTGGCACCGCGTGGACCCGCACCGGCGGCACCGTGGGGTGACCGCTGGAAAGACGGCCCCTTCAGGCACTCTTCCGGCGTGTCGCGCCACTTCCGGGAACCTGGGGGATCACTGGGTGTTGACCGGACTGCGACGGAGGGAATGAGATGTATCCCCCCGTACCCCTCGAAGACCTGGGTGGTCGCATGAACCGGGCACTATCCCTTCGTAGAGCAGCGGCGCTCGCCCTCGGGGCGGGACTCATCGTGGTCGGCGCCGTCCCGACGATGGCCGACGACATCGACCGAGGCCCCGAGGTGACGGCCGAGGACTCCGCCCCTCAGGTCTACGTCGGCGAGCTCACGGCGAAGCACCTGGCACAGGTTCGCGCGGCCGGCCTCGACCACGAGGACATCGCGGCGGCCCCCGCCGGCCCCGACGGGTCGGCGGAGGTGGAGATCATCGTTCCTCCCGTCCTGGCCGAGCGCTTCATCGCAGCCGGGATGCCGCTGAACCGCAAGGAGGTGGCGGCGGACACCGCCAGTGCCCTCACCTTCGCCGCGGAGAGCACCGAGAGCACCGGCGTGTTCCGGCCGTGGAGCGGCGAGGGGAACCTCGAGGAGGAGTTCCGGCAGCTTGCGGCCGACAACCCGCGCATCGCCGAACTCGTCACCATCGGGCAGTCGGTCCAGGGCCAGGACATCCTCGCGGTCCGGGTGACCAAGAACGCCACGCGCGTCCCCCAGGGCCACCGGCCGTCTGTGCTCTACGTCTCCACCCAGCACGCCCGGGAGTGGATCACCCCGGAGATGACGCGCCGGCTGCTGCACCACATGCTCGACGGCTACACCACGGACCCGGAGATCCGGCGACTCGTCGACACCACGGAGCTGTGGTTCGTGCCCATGGCCAACCCCGACGGGTACGACTACACGTTCACCGAGGGCAACCGCCTGTGGCGCAAGAACCTCGCGGACAACGACGGTGACGGCGTCATCACGGGCCTCGACGGCGTCGACCCGAACCGGAACTTCCCGGAGCGGTGGGGCTACGACAACGAGGGGTCCTCGCCGGACCTCGTGAGCGCGACCTACCGCGGCCCGGCACCCGGCTCCGAGCCCGAGACCCAGGCCCTCGATGGCCTCATGGCGCGGATCGACTTCCAGTTCCTCGTCAACTACCACTCGGCCGCCGAGCTCATGCTCTACGGCACCGGCTGGCAGGTCTCGACCCCGACACCGGACGACATCGTCTACGAGGCGCTGGCCGGGACCGACGACAACCCGGCGGTGCCCAACTACGACCCTGACCTGTCGGCGGAGCTGTACACGACGAACGGCGAGACGACCGAGCACGCCCACAGCGTGTACGGCATCCTCGCCTTCACACCCGAGATGTCGACCTGCGAGACGGCCAGTTCGTGGGATCCGGACGACGAGTTCGAGCCGGAGGACTGCCAGAGCGTCTTCAACTTCCCCGACTCCGAGCCCCTGATCCAGCGCGACTTCGAGCAGAACATCCCGTTCGCGCTGGCGGTCGCCGAGTCGGCCCACGACCCCGCGGACCCCGTGTCGCCGGTGGGCATCGAGGCGCCGGACTTCGTCGTCGACTCCTTCGACGTGTCGTACGGCTCGCCGCAGACCGTGGCCGTGACCGTCGACCGCCAGCTCAAGCTCCTCCTCGGCTGGTACCGGGTCAACGGCGGGCCCAAGCTGCCCTTCCTCACCCGCGAGTGGGACGGCGGCGAGCGCTACGGCGACGACAGCGATGTCCACTACGCCGAGCGCCGGGGCCAGATCCGGGCCCGGCCGGGCGACGCTGTCGAGGTCTGGTTCACCGGGCTCAAGCTCGGCGAACGCAAGCCCTGGATGGAGAGCGAAAGGTTCACCTACACGGTCGCCGAGGACGGCAGCACCCGCGGCGACGACGTGCTCGTCGTGGCGAACGAGGACTACGAGGGAGTGAACCCGACGTACGACCCGCCGCTGGCGGGGCCGCAGTACCTGTCGACGTACGTCTCCGACCTGGAGGCGACCGGGGCCCGGGTGTCGACCTGGGACATCTCGGCCCAGGGCGTCCCGCACGACCTCGGCGTGCTCGGCCACTTCGACGCCGTCGTCTGGTACTACGGCGACAACCGGATCACGCAGGACCCGGAGGACGAGCTCACGGACACCTTCCTCTTCGGTCCGGTGCCCGACATCTCGGTCGCCGAGCGCGAGCACTTCACCACGCTCGCCATGCGGGACTACCTCAACCAGGGCGGCAAGCTGCTGGTGAGCGGGGAGACAGCCGGGTACGACGGAGCTCTCGGCGGTCCGGTCGGCGGGCTGTACTACGGCCTGGACGGGGCACCGGAGGAGGAGTGCGCCATCACGACGGACTTCTTCTCGGACTGCCTCATCCTCGCGGACGACTTCTACCAGTACTGGCTCGGGGCGTATGACCGGCAGTCGACCAGTGCAGTCTCGGCGGTCACGGGGGCCTTCGACCCGCTGGCCGGGTTCGCCGCGGACCTCCCGGGGACCGCGACCAACCCGCTCGACGAGGCGGGGGCCTTCACGGTGACCAGCGGGATCCTGCCGCCGGCCGACTTCCCGCAGTTCGCCGACAGCCGCCCGCTGGGCGTTTACACCAGCGCCGGTGCCGACCCGTACGCCCCGGTCGAGGGCGAGTGGTACGCCGGCACCACCCACGCCGACGGCCTCTACACCCGGCTGACCCGGACGGTGGACCTCACCGGGGTGGCTCCGGGCGCGGACGTCGACCTGTCGGCCCAGCTGTCGTTCGACCTCGAGACCGGGTACGACTCGGTGCTCGTCGAGGCCCGGACCGCGGGTGGGGACGACTGGACCACGTTGCCGGAGGCGGGCGGGCTGTCCACCCAGACCGTCCCGACCGAGTGCGAGGCCGGGTTCCTGCTGGAGCAGCACCCGTTCCTCGCCAACTACCTCACCCTGTCCGGTGGCGCCTGCTCGCCGAGCGGGGCGACCGGCGACTGGCACGCCCTCACCGGCAACAGCGGCGGGTGGCAGCCGGTGACGTTCGACCTCTCGGCGTACGCCGGGTCGACCGTCGAGGTGTCCGTCTCCTACGTCACCGACCCGGGCACGGGCGGCGCCGGGGTCTTCGTCGACGACACCCGGGTCACCGTCGATGGGACCGAGGAGTCGGCCGAGGGCTTCGAGGCCGGCCTCGGTGACTGGTCGGTGACCGGGCCGCCGGCGGGCAGCCCCGGCAACACCCGGGAGTTCGAGCGGTCGCAGGGCCTGGTGCCGCCCGCCCAGGCGGCCGTGGCGACCGACAGCACCGTGCTGTTCGGGTTCGGCGTCGAACAGATCGGCGACCCGGCGGTCCGGCAGGACCTGCTGGGGCGCGCGGTCGGGTACCTGCTCGACTCGTAGTCCGGCAGGACCGCTCCCTCTGCGGCGGCCCCCGGTCGATCAGACCGGGGGCCGCCGGCGCGTCCGGGTGGGAGCTCGCGGTCCGGGGGCGACCCGTCCGGCACTTCGCGCCGGGGTGGCCCGGGATCAGCCGCTCTTCGGCAGTTCCTGCAGCGCCCAGGTGTTGCCGTCGGGATCGGCGAAGTACACGAACCGGCCCCACGCCTGGTCCTCGACCTTGCTCGCCTCGACACCGCGCGACAGGAGGTGCTCCCGCGCCGCGTCGGCGTCCGGCACCACCACCATGACCCCTCGCTGGGATCCCGGTGGCATCTCGACGATCCCGTCGCCCATCACGACCGAACAGGCCGAGCCCGGCGGCGTGAGCTGGACGAACCGGACCTCGTCGCTCACCCGCTCGTCGTAGTCTGCGACGAAGCCGACCTGGTCGACGTAGAAGGCCTTGGCCCGGTCGACGTCGGTGACCGGCAGGGGGACAACTTCCAGCCTCATCTCCATGACGCCGGACGGTAGGACTGCCAGCGGTCACTTTCCGTCCGCATCCTGGCGGAGAATCGCCGCATGGCAGCGACGGCGTCCCGGACTCTGGCCCTGCTGGACCTGCTGCAGACCCATCGGCAGTGGCCGGGCCCCGAGCTGGCTGGGCGCCTCGGTGTGACCGGACGCACGCTGCGCCGCGACATCGACCGGCTCCGCGAACTGGGGTACCGGATCGCCGCCTCCCGCGGGGCCGGCGGCGGCTACCGGCTGGAGGCCGGCGCGTCCCTGCCGCCGCTGCTGCTCACCGACGCCGAGGCCGTCACCATGGCACTCGGCCTGCGCACCGTCGTCGCCCTCGGCCTCGCCGACGGTGAGCACGTCACGCTCACGGCGCTGGCGAAGCTGGAGCAGGTCCTGCCGAGCACCCTGCGGCGGCGGATCCGTGCCCTCGCCGAGAACGTCCACACCCAGGTGCCGGCCACCGCGCCCGTCGAGGCCGACCTGCTCGGCCACCTGGCGCTGGCCTGCCGCGACCACGAGCGGGTCCGCTTCCACTACACCGACGCCGGCGGGACCGAGACCGACCGGCTGGCCGAGCCCCACTCGCTGGTCGCGGCCCGGCGCCACTGGTTCCTCGTGGCCTGGGACCGGGGCCGGGAGGACTGGCGGACCTTCCGCGCCGACCGGATCGCGGACCTCCATCTCACCGGCCTGCGCGACCCGGCGCGACAGCTCCCGGCCGACGACGCCGCAGCCTTCGTCGCCCGCGCGGTGTCGTCGGTGCGCCGCGGACAGGCCACCGTGACGGCGGTCGTCGACCTTCCGATCGAGGAGTTCCGGCAGCGCCTTGGCCCGTACATCGCGGACGAGATCGTCGCGGACGGCACCCGGACCCGCTGGACACTGCCCGCCGAGCCGCCGGCCTGGGCGGCGTCGGCGCTGGTGTGGCTCGGCCCGGACCTGAACTACCGGGTCGAGGGGGATCCGACTGTCCTCACCGCGATCCGCGACCTGGGGACGCGCGCGACGGTCGCCCTGGCGCCCGGCTGACCGCTCTCACCCGAGGGGCGCCGGCCCGGCTCACAGCCAGTGGACCCGATTCCGAAACGCGTCCTCCGAGGAATGCTGGTGGAGGACGGCACCGATGACCTGAACGGCCTGTCCGATGCCGGATGCCCGCAGCGAGAAGGACGACGCGGAGACCAGCAGCACCCCCCAGTGATCCTCTCCGAGTTCTCCACAGGAGCGGACGATGGGGACGAAGTGGCGCACATTGGCCGTCGTCACGGCACGACGCTCGGCGGACGCCAGCCGCAGCAGATCCTCGTCGGGCACGCGCTGCCAGCCACGCTCCGACGCCGCGACCACGTCGTGGCCGCCGTCGCGCAGGCGCTCAGCCAAGACGGGCGACATGTGGTGGTCGAGGACGAGCTTCACGCCGTGATGGCCCGGGCGCGTTCCCAGAGGGCCCGTTCCCGTTCGGCGAACCGGGCCTCCTCGGCGAGGTACTCGTCGATCTCGTCGCCGAACTCGGCGTAGTAGTCGACCGCTGCCCTCACCCAGGAGGCGTCGACCCGGAAGTACTCCGCGGCTGCCGCGATGTCGCCGTCCTCGGCCTCGACCGTCTGGATCACCCGATGCACGTCCAGTCGGGTGCCCATGAGCGCCGCGACACGGCCTCCGCCGCCCGGGGTCCGGAAGGTGATCATGGGATGCCGGTCGCGGCGCAGTGCCTCCCGCAAGTGGCGCTCCACCAGGGAGTTCCGGCTCTCGTCGGATCCGCGCGCCGCCTCGTCCAGGGCCGCCGCGGTCGCCGCAGACAACCGGAAGGACCGCTGTACCGACCTGGGTTCGCGATGGGACGGATGGGTTGCCATGGGTCACATGGTATCCCACGAGTCCCCGGGCCGCCCGGTGACGCGTCACGGAGCCACCGCAGGCGGGGCGTTCACCTCGGCCAGGCGGACCTCTCTCGGGCGCCGACCTGCGGGCGGCGATGCTGCCCGACCTGCGTGGCGTGACGGTGCGCCACGACGCCCGGACCCGGTGGCCGCAGGTCGCCCGCCCCGGTGACCCACCGAGGCCCGGGCCGGCGGGGATCCGCGCTCACAGCCCCTGCCAGTACGGCTTGTGCCGCCACACGTGCCGGTAGTGGTCGAGGTCCTGCAGCCGAGTCGCGGCCGGGGGGTCGACGAGCACCGTGACGTGCGGGTGCAGCTGGAGGACCGACGCCGGGCAGCGCGCAGTCACCGGCCCCTCGACCGCCGCGGCCAGCGCCGCCGCCTTGCGTTCCCCGAGCGCCAGCAGGACGACGTGCCGGGCGTCGCGGATCGTGCCGAGGCCCTGGGTGAGCACGTGGGTCGGCACCTCGTCCGGCGAGGCGAAGAACCGGGCGTTGTCCGCCCTGGTCCGCGCGGTCAGCGTCTTCACCCGGGTCCGCGACGCCAGCGAGGACGACGGCTCGTTGAAGGCGAGGTGACCGTTGGCACCGATTCCCACGACCTGGAGGTCGACGCCACCCGCCGTCGCGATCGCCGCCTCGTAGCGGTCCCCCTCCCCGGCGAGGTCGGCGGCGGCCCCGTCGGGGGCGTGGATGCCACCGTCGGGGACGCCCGCCGGGCCGAGCGCCCGCCGGATCTCCTCGCGGTAACTCGCCGGGTGCCCGGAGGGCAGCCCGACGTACTCGTCGAGCAGGAACACCGTCGTGGTCGCCAGCGACAGGACCCCATCCCGACGACGCCGCACCAGCTCCCGGTAGAGCCCGGCGGGAGTGGAGCCCGTGGCGACGCCGAGGACCGCCCCCGGCCGGCGCCGCACCAGCGCCGCCACCGCGTCCGCCGCCAGCGTTGACACCTCCCCGTCGTCGGCGCACGGCACGACCTCCATCAGCCGGCCACCTCCCCCGTGACCGCGGGTCCGGTGACCACGTCTCCGGTGATCACGCGGCCGCCGATCACCGTGACGGCCGGGCGCCGCTCCCGCCAGACCACAAGGTCTCCTCGCCGACCGGCCGTCAGCGCGCCGAGGTCGGTCCGACCCAGCAGCCCCGCCGGCACCGTGGTGGCCGCGGGCAGCACCTCCCACACCGGGCGGCCGGTCGCGGCCGCGAGACGCCACAGGCAGTCGTCGAGGCCGACGCCGCTGCCGGCCAGCACCCCCGGGTCGTCCACGAGGCGGACGGACCGGTCGGCTGCGACGACGACGGCCCGCCCGCCGAGCACGGCAGGGCCGGGGTCCAGGTCCAGGGCGGCCGTGGTGTCGCTGACCAGGATCAGCCGGTCCGGCCCGATCGCCCGCCAGACCGCGGCCACGACCAGGTCGTCGACGTGGTGGCCGTCGACGACGAGGCCCGCGACGAGATCGGAGCCGCCGAGCACGGCCCCGACCGGACCGGGGTGCCGGTGGTGCAGCGACGGCATGGCGTTGAACAGGTGTGTCACGGCTGTTGCCCCGGCTGCGACGGCCCGCGCGACGTCCGCAACGTCCGCCCGGGTGTGCCCGACGGACACCACCACCCCGCGGTCCGCGAGGAGACGGATCACCTCCGGGGCCCCGGGCAGCTCGGGCGCGAGGGTGACCACGAGCGCGCCGGTCGCCGGCGCCCAGCCCGCGACCAGTTCGCGCGACGGCGAGCGCAGCCACCGTTCGTCGTGGGCGCCGCGGGCATCGGGGGCGAGCATCGGCCCCTCGACGTGCCAGCCGGGCGCCCGGGCCCCGGGCAGGTCGTCGCGCGGGGTCGCGAGCGCCGCCGCCCGGGCGTCCGGTGCGCAGGTCACGAGGGTCGGGAGGAAGGTCGTCACCCCATGGCGGGCCATTGCCGCCGAGACCGCGGGCAGCGTCGTGGGGTCGGCCGTGAGGTCCGCCCCCGCGGCGCCGTTGACCTGCAGGTCGACGAGCCCGGGGGTCACGAGGGCACCGGCGGCGTCGACCTCGGGCTCGCCGTCGGGGCGCAGGTCGGTGCCGACTTCGGCGACCACACCGGCCCGGACCCGGACGTCTGCGGGCCGCGGCGGAGTGCCGGCCACCGTGACGACGTGCCCGCCCCGGACGAGCAGGCGGCTCACGATCCCTGCTCCGCGGCAGCCCGGCCCAGCAGGGCCGCCCCGGCAGCGGCGAGCGACCGCCCGGCGGGGACCGGCACCAGCCGGGCCTCCGGGTCGAGCCGCCGGACCAGGTCCGACTCCGCGGCCTGGCGGGCCAGAGCCTGCCGGACGCCCGACACCAACGGCGCCCCGACCCCGGCCACACCGCCGCCGAGCACGACAGTGTCGACGTCGACGGTCTGCAGGAGGATCCGCACGGCCATCGCCAGGTGCCCGCAGAACTCCTGCCAGACCTGCGCGGCCGCGGCGTCGCCGGCGGCGGCCGCGGACACCACGGCGGCCGCGGGCCGGGAGCTGGGGCGGCGGCCGAGCTCCTGCCAGCGGCGGGCGAGCGCCCGCCCGGAGGCCACCGCCTCCAGGCAGCCGCGCTGACCGCAGACACACTCGGGGCCGTCGGCCACCACGGGCAGGTGGCCCACCTCTCCCGCCCCGCCGCGGGCACCCCGGTGCAGCCGGCCACCCAGGACGAACCCTGCAGCCAGGCCGGTTCCGACGCTCAGCAGGGCGAGGTCCGCCGGCGGCGACCCGAGGGCCGCGTGCACTCCCACGGCCGCGGCGTTGACGTCGTTCTCCACCCGCGCCGGCACCCCGGTCGCCGCGGTGAGACCGGCCGCCAGCGCCAGCCCGTCGCCGTCGACGCCGAGGTTGACCGCGTGCAGGATGCGGCCCTCCCGCTCGTCCACCACCCCGGCGGCCCCGACACCGACGCCGGCCAGCGTCCGTGGGCCTCCGGCGTCCGCAGCCAGGGCCCGGAGCACGGCGACCGCGCCGGCCAGCACCCCGTCCGGGCCTGGCACGGTGGCCGCCCGCCGGTGGGCGAGGGCCGACCCGGACGCGTCGAGGACCACGCCCTCGATCTTCGTGCCGCCGATGTCGAGGCCGGCGTAGCGCCGCCGCGTCCCATGGCCGGTCCGAGGCGGGGGCAGCGTCCCCGGCACGGTCACCGACCGGCCCCGGCGGCGAGCAGGTGCGCGGCGGCACGCAGGCTGGGCTGCGACGAGCCGTGGGTCCGGACGGTCGCAGCCGCGTCCGGCAGTCCCGTGGAAGGCCACCCGGCATCGACGACGACGGCGTCGGGACGAGCCGCCACGAGGCCGGCCACGGCTCGCCGGACCGCGGGCGAGCGGTCCAGGTCACGGGCGAGCACGACCACGGGGCGCCCGGCAGCGGCCGCCAGGGTGCGGGCGACCGCCGCCTCGCCCGGGACGAGGTCGGTGCCGGTGACTCCGGGGATCAGGGCAGCCAGCGGTCCTGCGAGATCCCACGGGACCGGGCCGGCGGCAACGGTCGGTCGGTCGACGACCCGGACGACCACGGCGGCTCGGAGGTCGGGCAGGCGGCCCACGCGACGCAGCGCCGCCCGGGCCGCCCGGTCACCGGCGTCGCCGCCCGAGAAGTCGCCGCCCGGGGAGTCGCCGCCCGAGAAGTCGCCGCCCGGGTCCCGCAGACCCCCGTCGCCGTCCCGGCCACCTCCCTGCGAGCCGGCCGCCGACAGCTCCGCGCGCCGCGCCCGCATCCGTTCCCCCAGTTCCCGGACCCGCGCGGCCGCCGCCCCGAGGCGCTCCTCGGCCAGCTGTCCGTCGCAGACTGCCGCGACCAGGGCCGTCCGGGCCTGCTCGACCAGGCCCCGCTCCAGCGCCGCCGTGCCGAGGCACACGAGGTCGACCCCGGCAGCGACCGCCGCCACGGCGGCCTGCCCGACCCCGCGGTGGGCAGCGGGCCCGCTCACCCCCGCCATGTCGAGGGCATCGGACACCACCACCCCGCGGAAGCCCAGCTCGTGGCGGAGCAGTCGGTGCACGGCCGGGCTGGTGGTCGCCGGCCCGGTGGCTCCCAGCGCGGGAACGGCAATGTGGGCGGTCATGACGGCCGCGACACCGGCCTCGACGGCGGCGGCGAACGGCACGAGCTCCCTTGCCCACAGGGTCGCCAGATCGGCCGTCACCCGGGGCAGCGCGTCGTGGGAGTCCGCGGTCACCGCGCCGTGCCCGGGGAAGTGCTTGACGCACGCGGCCGTCCCGGCGGACTGCATCCCCTGGACGGCGGCGCCGGTGTGATGGGCGACCAGGTCCGGGTCCGCCCCGAAGCTGCGACTGCCGATGATCGGGTTCGCCGCCTCGACGTTGACGTCCGCCACCGGGGCGAGCACGAGGTCGACGCCCGCGGCCCGCAGCCGGCGCCCGAGCCCGGCGGCGACCTGTGCCGTCAGACCGGGATCGCCCGCGGCACCGAGCACGGCGGCCCCCGGCACGCAGCTTCCGGTGGCGGCGTCCAGGCGGGTGACCTCGCCGCCCTCCTCGTCCAGGGCGACCAGGCACTCGGGGTGAGCGTCGTGCACGACGTCCGCCAGGGCGCGGGCCCGAGGATCGGCCCCGCCCTCGCCCGCCAGGTTGCCACCGAACAGGCACAGGCCGCCGAGGCCGCCGGCGAGCAGGTCCGCCATCTCGGCCGGCACGGCCGTCCCGTCGAAGGACGCCATGAGGACGCCGAGGACCAGCCGGTCGAGGTCCACCGCCGTCATCCCTTGACCGCCCCGGCCGCCAACCCGTCGCCGATCCGGGACTGGACCAGCAGGAAGAAGACGATGACGGGCACGGCCATCAGGGTGGACCCGGCCATGACGCCGCCCCAGTCGGTGCCCCGGGCGCCCTCGTTGAACGACTGCAACCACAGCGGCAGGGTCTGGCTCTCGGGGCGGTTGAGCAGCACGAGGGCGAACGTGAACTCGTTCCACGCCTGGATGAACCCGAAGACGCCCGTCGCGACCAGGCCGGGTGCCATCAGCGGGAACGTCACCGACAGGAACGCCCGGAGCCGGCTGCACCCGTCGACCATGGCCGCCTCCTCCAGCTCGATCGGCACGCCGGCGACGAAGCCGCGCAGCGTGTAGATGGTGAAGGGCAGCACGAACACGAGGTACACGAGCACCAGCCCGAGGATCGTGTTGACCAGCTGCCAGCCGTCGAGGACCCGGAACAGGGAGACCACGAGGGCCTCGGCGGGGACCATCTGGACGATGACCACGGCCAGCAGGACCGGTCGCCGCCCGCGGAACTCCAGCCGGGCGACGGCCACCGCTGCCAGGCACGCCAGCACCAGGGCGAGGGCGACGACGGACAGCGTGACGACGAGGCTGTTGCGCAGGGAGGTGAGGAACGCGCCGCGGGTGAAGACCTCGCGGTAGTGGTCCAGGGTCCCGCCGAACGGGTGGAACGTCGGGGTCGGCGCGGTGATGTCGACGGTGGGCAGGAAGCTCGTCGTCACCATCCAGTAGACGGGGAACACCGAGGCGAGGACCACGACAGTGGCCGCCGCACCGAGCAGCAGCCGCCGGCGCAGCCCGCGGCGGCGCCGACCGCGCCGGGGCCCGGGCGGGGCTCGGTGCGCGGGCGGCCGAGGCGGGCCCGCCGCGGGGACTCCCGGGGCACCGGTGGCCGCGGACGGTGCAGTGACGGTCACGAGTCCTCCAGCCGGGTCGTGCGGTCGAGGTAGACGACGGTGAGGGCCAGCACCAGGACGACCATGACGACGGCCGCGGCGGCACCGACGTCGAACCGGTTCTCGCCGATGGAGATCCGGTACACGTAGACGCCCAGGAGGTTGGTCTCGGCGGTCGTGCCGCCGGCTTGCTGCAGAACGTAGATCTGGGTGAAGACCCGGAAGTCCCACACCACGGACAGGGCGACGAGGACCGCCAGCACCGGCCGCAGGAACGGCAGGGTGAGGTGACGGAACCGCTGCCACGGCCCGGCCCCGTCGAGCTGGCCGGCCTCGAGGACCTCGCCCGGCACCTGGGTGAGCGCGGCGAAGATCGTCAGGGCGACGAACGGGACGCTCATCCACACCACGACGACGAGGGCGACGCCGAAGAAGGACAGCGGCTGCGCCAGCCACGAGTGCCCGCGCAGATCGGCCACCCCGCTCGCCGTGACCAGCCAGTTCACCAGTCCGTGGCGGCTGTCGAACAGCCACTGCCAGACGATGGTCGAGGACAGCGGCGGCATCGCCCAGGCGAGGACCAGCGAGGTCCCGACCGCCGCGCGGCCGGCCCCGCCGAGCGCCCGCATGAGCAGCCCGACCGCCAGGCCGAGCCCGATCGTCGCCGTGACCGCGGCTGCCACGAACACCAGCGTCCGGCCCAGGACGACCCAGAAGTAGCCGTCGCCGAGCAGCCCGGCGTAGTTGTCGAGACCGACGAACGGAGCCGGGGCCCCGAACTGTTGCGGCAGCCCGAACTCGGTGACCGACAGCCACAGCAGCCGGACCAGCGGGTAGCCGAGGACGGCGAGGAGGACGGCCACGGCCGGCCCCACGAGGACGTAGGGCACGGCCGCGTCCCGTGCGCGCCCCCGGCGGCGGGGCCCCCGCCGGGCGGGGGCGCCCGACGCCGGGACGGTCCCGGCGCTCATCGCGGGCTCAGCCGTTGAGGATCTCGGTCAGGTCGGCGTCGGCGTCGGCGGCCGCGCCCGTCACGTCCTCGCCGCGGGCGATCCGCACCAGCATGTCGGGCAGCACGCCGGCCGCTTCGACACCGGCCCAGTTCTCACTGGACGGCACGAACCGCGAGTTCTGCGCCGCGGCGGCCTGGGCCTGGGCGGCCTCGTCGCCGCTGACCTCGCCGAGCAGCGACGTCCGGGCGGGCAGCAGGCCGAGCTCGGCGAACTGCGTCTGGTACTCCTCACCCAGCATGATCGACAGGAACTCGACGGCGAGGTCCCGGTTCGGCGAGGCTGCCGACACGGCGAGGTTCGACCCGCCGAGGAAGACCGGCGCCGTGGTTCCCGGCTCCAGCCCGGGCAGCGCGAACGCGCCGACCGAGTCGGCCAGCTCGGGGCAACCGTCGGCCTCGTCGAGGATCTGGCCGACCTTCCAGCCCGGCCCCATGAGCATGCCCACCTGGCCGTTGCAGAAGTCGACATGGTCGGTGGACTCATCACCGTCGGCCGGGGCACCCGACGCCCGGGTGATGGCGTCCTGCACCATCTCCAGGCCCGCGACCGACTCCGGGCTCGACAGCTGCCCGGTCCACTGTCCGTCGTCGCCCTGCACGGCGATCTCGCCGCCGTGCTCCCAGACGAACGGCAGCGCCGCATACCAGTACTTGCCGGGCCAGTGGATGCCGCTGAAGCCGGGGACGTCGGCGTTGTCCGCCTTGAGGGTGGCGCCGGCCTCGACGAACTCCGCCATGGTGGTCGGCACCGCCAGGCCGGACGCCTCCACCAGGTCCGTGCGGTAGACGACGATGCGGGCACCGGCGTAGTACGGGACGGCGTAGAACCGGCCGTCGTAGGTGCCGGCCTCGACGAGGCTCTGGAGCAGGTCGTCGCCGCCGAGGACGTCCCGGTCGTCGGTGAGGTCGGCGAGCGCCCCGGCGGCCTCGAACGCCTGCGCCTGGGTGTTGCCGAGTTCCACGATGTCGGGGCTGTCGCTGCTGCTCAGCGAGGTGGTGAGCCTCTCGACGAGCCCGGTCCACTGCTGGCGCTCGAACACCACCTCGACCTCCGGGTGGGTCTCGGCGAACTCGGCGATCGCGAGGTCGACCATCTCGTCGGGGGTGTCCTCGCCGTTGAGCCACAGCCGCAGGGTCGTCGGCTCGCCGGAGCCGCTCGCGGCACCGGCCTCGCCGGTCTCCGAGGCGCCGTCGCCGCAGGCGGCCAGGGCGAGGGCGACGGCGGCCGCGGCGGCCGTCACAGGCAGGATCTTCATCGTTCCTCCACGGGTACGGGGGGGTCGGGTGGATGTCGGGCAGGTACGGAAGAGCAACCGGGCCGGTCAGGAGATGCCGAACCGAGCGGCGAGGACGAGGCCCGCGGCGCCGAGGAGCACCCCGTCCGCGCCGAGCGCGGAGAGCCGGACGTCGAGGTCGTCGCCCACGATCGGCATGGTCCGAGCGCGGATCATCGCGGTCGCGGCCTCGAGCAGGGGCCCGGCGAGCAGGTCCTCGGGACCGCGCAGCACAACCTCCCGGACGTTGAGCACGCTGACCACCGGCGCCAGGGCCTGACCCAGCCGGCGGCCGACGGCGGCCAGCGCGGCCTCGCGCTGCGGACCGGCAGCCCGGGCACGCAGGGCGGGCGCGGCGAGCACGGTCTCCAGGCAACCGATGCGCCCGCACACACACGGGGCGCCGTCGGGATCCACCACGACGTGGCCGATCTCACCGGCCGCGAACCGGTGGCCCTGGACCAGGGCGCCGTCGATGAGCAGGCCCGCGCCGACACCGTGGGCAACGGTGACGACCACCAGGCCGTCGTCCTGGGCGTCGCCGAAGGTGCTCTCGGCCAGGGCGGCGAGGTTGGCGTCGTTGGCGACATGGACGGCGACGCCGAGGGCCTCCTGCAGCCGCGCCTGAAGAGGCTCGCCGGTCCAGCCGAGGTGCGGGGCGTGGCGAACCACACCCTCGGCATCGACCACCCCCGTCGACCCCACGCCGACGGCGAGCACCGGCGCCGGCGCCGCGGCCACGAGATCGCGGGCGAGGCCGAGCACCAGCCGGACCGCGGCCTCGCCTCGGCTGTCGCCCAACGGAACCCGTCGCTGCTCGCCGATCCGCCCGCGCAGGTCGACGAGTGCCCCGCGCAGCTCGTCGACGTCCGACAGGTCGATCGCGACGATGCACCGCGAGGTGGGGTCGAGGCCGATCAGGGTCGCCGGCTTGCCCGGGCGGGTCCCGGCGCGGGGGCCGAGCTCGGTCACCAGACCGTCGGCGACGAGGTCGGCGACGAGGTCGGCGACCGTCACCTTGGTGAGGCCGGTGATGCGGGCCAGGTCGGCGCGGGAGCCCGGACCGTCGCGGAACAGGCTCTGGAGGACCAGGGAACGGTGGTGGCGGCGCGCATGCGAGGCGAGGAGCTTCGAGCGGGGCCGCAGCGGGCGGCGCGCGAGGGACGACACCCCCCCGATCACAGCGGTGGCCGGGACAGCCGCCGGGCTCGTCATCGCCATGTTCGTAAGTTAGGTGTCCTTTCACTAGGAGGCAAGACCTGTGGCCCAGTCGTGACCTGGCATCGTCAGAGGTGCCGCGGGACAGCCCATCAGTGCTCCACAGAGCCCTTGTCGGCCCTGAGAACAGGGTCTCCATCGGGCGAAAGTGCCGTCGCCGACCCCCTTGACGTCCCGTGTGTCCCACACCACAGTGGGTTACGATTAGGAAACCTTCCTAACACTGCCTCAACGACCACCGGAGGGCCCTGTGAGACATCGGATCCCCCAGCCTCGACTCGTCGCGGCGATCATCGGCGTCGCCGTGGCCACTCTCGGCCTCGTCGCCGTCGCCCCGGCCGTGACCTCCGTCCCCGCCGCCGCCGCGGTGCCCGCCGAGTGCTCGGCCGCCGCCTGGAGTGCCTCGGCCGTCTACGTCAACGGCGACACCGCCACCCACGCCGGGCGCGCCTGGCGCGCCAAGTGGTGGACCCAGAACGAGACCCCCGGCACCACCGGGGAGTGGGGGGTGTGGCAGGACCTCGGGGCCTGCTCGGGTTCCACCCCGACCCCGACCCCGACCCCGACACCGACCCCGACCCCGACCCCGACCTCGACCTCGACACCGACGCCGACCTCGACCCAGCCGCCGGCGACCGGGCAGCGCGTCGTGGGGTACTTCACCGAGTGGGGTGTCTACGGCCGCGACTACCACGTGAAGGACATCGTGACCAGCGGCTCGGCGTCGCGGCTCACCCACATCGTCTACGCCTTCGGCAACGTCCAGAACGGCCAGTGCACCATCGGCGACTCCTTCGCCGCCTACGACAAGTTCTACTCGGCCGCCGAGAGCGTGGACGGCGTCGCGGACACCTGGGACACCGGCGCGCTGCGCGGGAACTTCAACCAGCTGCGCAAGCTCAAGGCGCAGTACCCGAACCTCAAGGTGCTCTGGTCGTTCGGCGGCTGGACCTGGTCCGGCGGCTTCGGCCAGGCCGCGGCGAACCCGGCCGCCTTCGCCGACTCCTGCCACCGGCTGGTCAACGACCCCCGCTGGGCGGGAGTCTTCGACGGCATCGACATCGACTGGGAGTACCCGAACTCCTGCGGCCTGTCGTGCGACTCCAGTGGGTTCGGCGCCTACCGGACCCTCATGCAGGCACTGGACAGCCGGTTCGGGAGCCAGCTCGTCACCGCCGCCATCACCGCCGACGGCACGGCCGGCGGCAAGCTGGACGCCGCGGACTACGCCGGTGCCGCCCCGCACGTCGACTTCTACATGCTCATGACGTACGACTACTTCGGCGCCTGGGCCCCCGGCGGGCCGACCGCGCCACACGCCCCCCTCACGTCGTTCCCGGGCATCCCGACCGCGGGCTTCCACGCCGACGCCGCCGTCCAGCGGCTGCTCGGCAAGGGCGTCCCGGCCTCCAAGGTCCTGCTCGGGGTGCCGTTCTACGGGCGCGGCTGGACCGGGGTGACCCAGGATGCGCCGGGCGGTTCGGCGTCCGGCGCGGCGCCGGGGACGTACGAGCAGGGAATCGACGACTACGAGGTGCTGCGGTCCCGCTGCCCGGTCACCGGCACGGTCGCCGGCACCGCCTACGCCCGGTGCGGCAATCAGTGGTGGAGCTACGACACCCCCGCCACCCTGGCCGGCAAGCGGCAGTACGCGCAGTCGCAGGGCCTGGGCGGCACGTTCTTCTGGGAACTCTCCGGCGACACCCCCGACGGTGAGCTGATCCGGGGGCTCACCGGCTGACCGCGAGGTCCGCCGCCGGGTCCGGCCGTCCCGCTCGGGGCGGCCGGACCCGGAGACGGCGGGAGCTCGGGCCTCAGGCCGGTCCGACGCGGGTCAGGCGGCCGCTGAGGACGAGGACGGCGATGTCACGGGGGATACGGGGGCACGCCCGCGTCGACGACGCGCGAGGCGGCCTTGCGCGGTGGAGACCGAGGTCGATGCCTGGCGTGCCAGCGTCGTGAGGCTCCACTCCCGGTGAGGATTGAGCAGGACCGTCGTCAGCAGCTCCGCCTGAAGGCGCGACCGCAGCAGCGGGAGCAGGGGCGGCGGGCTTGCTTGCATAACATGCACTATCTCCCCACGTATGGGGAACGTAGCCTGGCAAGGCCGATGAGCAGCCAGCCAGGCAAACGGCGTCGCGCCAGAACTGCCAGTGCGGTCCCGTCTGCCGAGCGTGCCGTGGATCCTCAGAGCGACAGGACCAGGCGGAGCCCCTCGTCGACGCGGTCCATGAGATCCGTCGGCACGGCACCGACCCGGGCCTCCAGCTCCGCCCTGTCCACGGTGGCCAACGCCGTCGTGTTGACGACGGAGTCCTTGGTCAGACCGCTGAAGACGGCCGGCACCAGGACGTTGCCGGGAATCCGCGCCAGACCGACGTTCGACGTCATGGCAGCCACGACGGTGGTGGCCAGACGGCTGTCGTTGTACCGGTCGTCCTGGACGACGACCACGGGTCGCATCTTCGCGGGTCGACTGCCCTCGCCCGGGCCGAGGTCGACCCAGTAGATCTCCCCGCGACGGATCACCACTCGGCCCGGTCGAGGACACCACGGCCGGCCGCGACCGCCCAACGGTGCGACTCATCGCCGCCCTCGGGCGGGAGGACGGCGTCGATCCGCGCTGTGACGTCCTGGCGGGCGAGGTCGTCAAGATAGTGCCGGGCAGCTGTCGCGAACAGCTCCGACCGGCTCATCCCCAAGCGTCGAGCCTCCAGGCTGGCTCGCTCGTAGAGGTCGTCAGGGAGGGAGATTGCTGTCTTCACGACTCCGAGTATAACCGAGTCATACCGTCATGCGACGCCGCCGGGGACGAGCACGGTGTTCGCCCAGTCCGCCGACGTCAGGGTCCGCGTCACGACGTACTTCGTGGTGGCGGTCAGCTTGTCGGCCATCGGCTTCTCGTCCGGGTCGGTGACGTGCGGCC
>JBHJOS010000116.1:0-18697 GCA_050329415.1 Kineosporiaceae bacterium | reverse complement strand
AGGTGGTCGCGGAGCATGTCCGCCTCGAGGTGGCAGTTGCCGCCGGTGGTGATCTGGCGGACGGGGGCGCCCGAGCGGGCCAGCCGCTTGGCGTCGTTCTCCGTGGCGAGGTCCCCGGTGAGCGCGGCCACGGGCACGCCACGGCCGACGGCCCGGGCGAGCAGCACCTCGAGCAGGGCGGTCTTGCCGGACCCCGGGGACGACATGAGGTTGACGGCCACGGTGCCCGCGGCGGCCAGGTCGGACCGCAGGGCGGCCGCCAGGTCGTCGTTCTTGGCGAGCACGGCCTGGCGCAGGTCGACGGTCGTGGTCATGCTGCAGCCTCCCCGACGGCCGGCGCGTCGTCGATGTCGGCATCGACGACCTCGATCTCGCGGCCGCGCACGAGGTCGACCTCCCGGCCGGCGCACTCCGGGCACCGCAGCGGCAGCGGGTCGGCGAGGTCCGACGTCCGTTCGCAGGCCCGGCAGGCGACCGCCACCGGTACCTCCTCGATCTCCAGTCGGGAGCCGGCCAGCGGCCCGTCGACCACGGCCACGTCCCAGGCGAAGCGCAGCGCGTCCGGCACCACACCGCTCAGGGCGCCGACCCGCATCCGCACCACGAGGACCCGGGTCCCGCCGGTGGCCTCCGCGACCGTCCGCACCACCGAGCGAGTGATCGACAGCTCGTGCATCGGGGCCCGGCTCAGACCGCGCGACCGAGCGCGCGGGCCACCTCGACGAGCAGCCCCAGGCCGCGGGCGACGTCCGGGTCCCGCAGGGCTCGCAGGGCGCCGAACACCCCGACCGAGGTGCCCTCCTGCCGTGCCCGGTCCGCCCCCTCGACCAGGGCGCCGGCGAGCGTGCCGAGCACCTCCAGCACCTGGGGCCGCAACATCCCGGACTCGACCAGTGCCTCGAAGGCGGCGAACAGCTCGGGTGCCCGGGCGGCGACCGTGCCGGCCTGCGCCGCGACCCCCTCGAGGTCTCCCAGTGCGGGCAGCACGTCGCGGACACCGGTGGCCAGGCTCTCGGCGATGACGTCCCCCCGGCGCAGGAAGCCGTCGAGCGCCTCCACGGTGAAGGCCAGGGTTGCCGCGTTGTCCAGGAGCACGTGAAGGGACGCGGCCACTTCCGGGTCCGCCAGCCGCGCGGCCAGGCTGTCGGGCACACCCGGCGCACTGCCGGCCGCGGTCCCGCCGTCGGTCACCGTCGTCATCCAGGCCTCCTCGTCGTGGCCTCGACCCCATGATCTGTGATGTAGGTAACCAGGAGCCGGGCGCCGTGTCGACACTCCCGGGAACTTTGCCTGTCGACCAGTCCGGGTTCCCGGGACCTCGGTCCGGTCCCGAGCAGTCCCCCGAGGGATGATCGGTGCGTGGTGGCGACGCCGGACCGGGGCTTCGTGGTCCTCAGCGCGGCGATGTCGCTCGACGGTCACGTCGATGACGACTCACCGGACCGCCTGATCCTGTCGGGCCCGGAGGACCTCGACGAGGTCGACGCCCTCCGGGCGTCCTGTGACGCGATCGTCGTCGGTGCCGGGACGGTGCGCGCCGACGACCCCCGCCTCGTCGTCCGGTCGGCGGCACGGCGGGCGGCGCGGGTCGCCCGCGGCCGGCCGGCGACGCCGCTGCGAGTCGTCCTCTCGCGCAGCGGCGACCTGCCGCTCGGCGCGGCCCTGTTCCGCGTCGGCGGCGTCGGCGGCGTCGGCGGCGTCGTCGTCGTCGAGGAGCCCACCGGGCCACCGCTCGTGTTGGTCCCCGGGGTGCGCCTGAGTGCGGTCCGAGCGGCCCTGTCCGGCGTGGCGGAGGTCGCGCCCGCCGGGCCGGCGGGTGATCCTGAGGACGTGCTGGCCGAGCTGACCCGGCGTGGCGCTCGCCGTGTCCTGGTGGAAGGGGGGACCACCGTCACCACCGCGTTCCTGGCCGCTGGGGTCGTTGACGAGCTCCGCCTCGCTGTCGCTCCCTTCCTGCTCGGCCGCCCGGCCGCGCCTCGCCTCGTCGGTCCCGGGACGTTCCCGGCCGGACCGGGGTCCCGCGCCCGCCTGCGCGAGGTCCGCCGGGTCGGCGACATGGCCGTCCTCAGGTACGACCTGAGGCGGCCGTGACCGCCGCGCAGGACCGCGACCTCCTGCTGGCCGCCGTCGCGGAGTCCCGGCGGAGCCCGCCGTCGGACTCGGCGTACTCCGTGGGCGCGATCGTCGTCGACGCCGCAGGCCGCGAGCTGGCCCGGGGGCACTCGCGCGAGGGCGATCCCCACGACCACGCCGAGGAGGTCGCACTGGCGCGGCTGGCGCGGCGCGCAGCCGCGAGTCCTGTGACGGGACCGCTCACCCTCTACTCGTCCCTGGAGCCGTGCACCCGGCGCCGCTCCCGACCGGTGGCGTGCGCGGAGCTGGTCATCACGGCCGGGATCTCCCGGGTCGTCATGGCCGCCCGTGAGCCGGACCTGTTCGCCGACTGCGACGGGGTCGAGGCCCTCACCCGCGCGGGCGTCGAGGTCGTCGAGCTCGAGAAGTTCGCGGGCCTGGTGCGGGCCGTCAACGCCCACCTGCCGGCGTGGTGCCAGGCCTCACGCCGCTGACGTCACCCGGTCGGCCGATCACGCCCCCACCCCTGTCGCGCCGACCACTACCGCGTGGACAACGGCAGCAGGACCTACCGGTTGGTGACGCGCAGCGACTTCGACGGCCTGGTGTGCGCCGTCCTGCTGCGCAAGCTCGGGATGATCGACGACATCCGGTTCGTCCACCCCAAGGACGTGCAGGATCGCACCGTCGAGATCACCGACCGGGACATCCTCACGAACCTGCCTTACCACCCGGCCGCTCACCTGGTGTTCGACCACCACCACAGCGAGACGCTGCGCAACGGATCCGCCCCCAACCACGTCATCGACCCCGCGGCGCCGTCCGCGGCCCGGGTCGTCTACCGGCACTTCGGGGAGGCCGAGACCTTCCCCGACGTGTCCGCGGACCTCATGGCCGCCGTCGACCAGGCCGACTCGGCCGACTACGGGCTCCCGGACATCCTCGACCCCCAGGGCTGGACCCTGCTCAACTTCGTGATGGACAGCCGGACCGGGTTGGGCCGGTTCCGCGACTTCCGGATCTCCAACTACCAGCTGATGGCGGAGCTCATCGACGAGGTGAGCCGGGGGCAGGGTGTCGAGGAGATCCTCGCCCACCCGGACGTCGCCGAGCGCGTCGCTCTCTTCCGGGAGCAGAACGGCCTGTTCACCTCCCAGCTGTGGCGGGTGGCCGAGGTGCACGGTGACGTCGTGGTCCTCGACCTGCGCCACGAGGAGACCATCCACGCCGGCCACCGGTTCCTGGTCTACGCCCTGTTCCCCCAGTGCCGGGCCAGCATCCACGTGATGTGGGGCAAGGAGCGGCAGAACACGGTGCTCGCCGTGGGCAAGTCCATCCTGGACCGGACGCACCCGGCCGACATCGGCGGGCTCATGCTGGCCTACGGCGGCGGCGGCCACCTGGCCGCCGGCACCTGCCAGGTGGCCCACGACCAGGCGGACCGGGTGCTGGCCGACGTCCTGGCCGCCCTCAACCCGGTGCCCGTCGGCTGAGGGACGCCGGACCGGCTCATGTGCCCGGCGGCCCGCCCGATCAGCCCGAGCCGAGGAACCCCACGACGACGAGGCCCACCGCGAGCAGCGTCACGGGGAAGGCCCAGCGGCCGCGCAGCGCGACCGCGGCCCCCGCGACCCCCGCGCCCGCCACGAGGAGGGCGGTGCCAGCCGTCCCGGGCCGCCACGGCCCCGCCACCAGAGCGGCGGCGGCGACCAGCACCAGCCCGGCCATGACGACCATCGAGGCGCGGGGCCCGATCCGCTGCGGCAGCCCACGCACCCCGGTGGCGGCGTCGGCGTCGGCGTCGGCCACCGTGTCGGCGAAGTGGGCGGCGCAGCCGAGGGCCGCTGCGGCCACGAGCACACCCGCCGACGGCCAGGTCGGCGGGTCCGCCGCCGTCGTCGCGACCGCCGGCAACAGGGCGAACGCGACCGCGTACGGCACCGGGCTGATGATCGTCGACTTCAGGCCGAGGTTGTAGGCCCAGCCCGCGGCCACCCCGACCAGGTGGACCACCCCTGGCAGGAGCCCGAGCGCCAGCGAGGCCACCACGCACCCGATCGCGGCGGTCGAGGCCGCCGCCCAGAGCGCCCGGGCTGTGACCTCCCCCCGGGCGACGGGCTTGTCGGCCCGCCCGGTGGCGAGGTCGCGGGCAGCGTCGGCGGCGTCGTTGGACCACCCGATCGACAGCTGACCCAGCAGCACGGCGGCGGTGACCAGCGCCGCCCGGCCGGCGGGGAGCCCGACGGCCACGGTCGCCCACACGGCGGCGAACCCCGTGACGGCCGCTGTCGGCCCCGGGTGGCAGGCACGCAGCAGGCCGATGACGGGCACGGCCGCCCACGGTAGGGCTCGCCCCGCCCGGGCGCTCGGCCGGACCCGCGCCTACAGTCCCGACATGTCGAGGATCGCGGCGGTTCGCGGGGTCCTTCCCCCGCACCGGCACCCGCAGGCCGAGATCACCGCCACGATCGGGGACGTCGTGCTGGGCGCCCAGGCACATCGTCGCCCCGTCCTGGAACGCCTGCACACCTCTGCCCAGGTCCACCACCGCCACCTGGCCCTGCCGCTGGCGGCCTATGCCGAGCTCGACGGGTTCACGGCCGCCAACGACGCCTTCATCGACGTCGGCCTGGGACTGGCCCGGGACGCCGTCACCGGGGCACTGGCCGACGCCGGGCTCGCGGCCGCCGACGTCGACCTCGTCATGACGACCTCGGTGACCGGGGTGGCCGCGCCCAGCCTCGACGCCCGTCTCGCCCCGCTCGTCGGCCTTCGCCCGGACGTGCGCCGCATCCCGATCTTCGGGCTGGGCTGCGTGGCGGGTGCTGCCGGGGTCGCCCGGGTGCACGACTACCTCATGGGACACCCCGACGACGTCGCCGTGCTGGTCTCGGTCGAGCTGTGCTCCCTCACGCTCCAGCGCGACGACACCTCGATGGCGAACCTCGTCGCCAGTGGCCTGTTCGGGGACGGGGCCGCCGGGGTCGTCATGGTCGGCGAGCGCCGCGCGGCCCGACTGGGGCTCGACGCCACCGACTCCGGCCTGCCCGAGGTGGTCGACAGCCGCAGCCGCCTCTACCCGGACACCGAGCGGGTCATGGGCTGGGACGTCGGCAGCGGCGGTTTCAAGATCGTGCTGGACGCGACCGTGCCCGACATCGTCGAGAAGTACCTGCGCGACGATGTCGACGCCTTCCTGGCAGCGCAGTCGCTGACCGTGGCCGACGTCGGTACGTTCGTCGCCCACCCGGGCGGGCCCAAGGTGCTCCAGGCGATGACCCGAGCGCTGGAGCTGCCGCCCGAGGCGTTGTCGGTGACCTGGGAGTGCCTGGCCGAGGTCGGCAACCTGTCGTCGGCGTCGGTGCTGCACGTCCTCGAGCGGACCCTTGCGACGCGCCGCCCCGAGCCGGGTTCGCTGGGTCTCATGCTCGCGATGGGTCCGGGTTTCTGCGCCGAGCTGGTGCTGCTGCGATGGTGAGCGTCGCGCTCTACCTGGCGCTCGTGGGGGTGGTGGTCGTCGCGCGGTTCGTGGAGCTGGGGGTGGCGCGGCGCCACCTGAGCTGGGCCCGCGAGCGCGGAGGGGTGGAGTCCGGCGCCGGTCACTATCCGGCCATGGTGGCCCTGCACACGGCGCTGCTGCTGGGGTGCGTGGTGGAGGTGACCCTGCTGGACCGGCCGTTCCCGCCGGGGCTGGGCTGGTCCATGCTCGCGCTCCTCGTCGCCGCTCACGGGCTGCGGTGGTGGTGCATCGGCACCCTCGGGCCGCAGTGGAACACCCGGGTCGTCGTGGTCCCCGGGATGCCACTGGTCAGCGGGGGTCCCTACCGGTGGTTGCGGCACCCCAACTACGTGGCCGTCGTGCTCGAGGGCGTGGCACTGCCCCTGGTGCACGGCGCCTGGCTGACCGCCGCGGCCTTCACGGTCCTCAACCTCGTCCTGCTGCTCGGGTTCCGGATCCCCGCCGAGGAGCGGGCACTGCGCGAGTCCGCAGCGTGACCCGCGGCGGGGTGGGAGTCGACGCCGACCTGGTGGTGGTCGGCGGCGGCCCGGCGGGGTCCGCGACCGCGATCGGGGCGCGCCTGGCCGGACTCAGCGTGGTTCTCGTCGATCCGCGGGAGCCTCCCGTCGACAAGGCGTGCGGGGAGGGCCTCATGCCGGGTGCGCGCACCGCGCTCGAGGCGCTCGGGGTGCAGGTGCACGGGCGGGAGTTCCACGGGATCCGCTACCGCTCGCCCGGTCACGAGGCCGAGGCCCGGTTCCGGGGCCGTCCCGGTCTGGGGGTCCGGCGACTCGAGCTGTCGCGCGGCCTGGTCGCCCGAGCCGACGAGGTCGGTGTCCACCGCCTGACGGCCCGGGCGGGACCCCCGGTCCAGGGACCGGACTGGGTGTCGACGGCGGGGGTGCGGGCCCGCTGGCTGGTCGCGGCGGACGGGCTGCACTCGCCGACGCGCCGGGCCCTCGGCCTTGCGGTCGACCCGAGCCGGCGGCGGCGCCACGGCCTGCGGCGCCACTACGCCGTCGCGCCGTGGACGGACCTCGTCGAGGTCCACTGGGCCGAGACGGCCGAGGCCTACGTCACCCCGGTCGACGACACCACCGTGGGCGTGGCCGTGCTCTCCGGCGGGGGTGCCCCGTTCGACCGGCGACTGGCGGAGTTCCCCGAGCTGGCGGACCGGCTCGCGGGCTTACCGGTCGTCTCGGCGGACCGCGGCGCGGGTCCGCTGCGGCAGTCCGCCCGCCGCCGGGTCGCCGGGCGGGTGCTCCTGGTGGGCGACGCCGCCGGGTACGTCGACGCACTGACCGGGGAGGGGATCGCGGTGGGGCTGGCGGCGGCCCGCGAGGCCGTGGCCGCGATCGTCGCCGAGGACCCGGCCCGCTACGAGCGCCGCTGGCGGGTGGTGACCCGGCGGTACCGGCTGCTCACCGAGGCGCTGCTGCGGGCGTCCCGGCTGCCGGTCGTGCGCCGGGGGATCGTGCCCGCCGCCCAGCGCCTGCCGGGCGCGTTCTCGGCGGTGGTCCGTGGGCTGGCCTGACCGCGGCTCCGGGTGGGCGGTGCCGTGAGCCTGCCGCCGCCGGGCTGGTACCCGGACCCGTCCGGCTACGCCGACGCCCGGTACTGGAACGGCCGGACCTGGACGGAGTGGACCCAGCCCGCCGTCGACCGGGTGTCCGCGGCCGCCCTCACGGCGTGGGCCACCGGGTCGGGTGCGCCCTCGTCCGGCCAGACCGTGGTGTTCCGAAGCGTCCGGGCGTCCTACCGGGCCTCGTCCGACTTCGAGCTGCTGGACGTCGTCGGGCAACCCGTCGGCCGGATCGTCGGCGACGGCGGGACGTCCCGGCACGCGAGCCTCGTGGCCGGTGACCGACTCCTCGCCCGCTTCTCGGTCACCGGGGTCGGGACCGTCCACGTCGAGGACGCCTGGGGCCGGCCGGTCGGCGTGGTCCGCCGGAACTGGTGGCCGCTGTGGACCACGACGACCGTGGAGGCGGGCGGGTACGAGGTCGCCCGGTTCCACCAAGGGCGGCGTGTCGTCGCGGCCCACGCGTCGGGCGCGCCGGTGGCGTACCTGCGCTGGGTGACCCTGGGAGCGTGGCCCGCCAACGACACTCCGGCGATCGCGCTGCGGGTGGTCGACGGGTCGCTGGTGCCGCCGCTGCTGCTGTTGGCCGTCATCCCGTCCGTGGTCCTGCAGTACCTCAGGCGGGAACGGACCTCCTGAGCCAGAGGCGCCGCCGCTACCGTCGAGGCGTGTCCGACGTGACGCCGCAGCCGTTCCCGCCCATGCCCTACGCCGAGTGGTCCGACACCAAGGACACCCTCCACCGTTTCGCCCAGGTCGTCGGCAAGGTCCGCCTGGCCGCGAGCCCGCGCCGCAACCACTGGTGGAACGTGCCGTTCCACGTGACCGGCCGGGGCATCACGACGCGGCCGATGACCACCGACCCCGGGTGCACCGTCGATCTCGACTTCGTCGACCACCGGCTGTCGGTCCACGCGGTCACGGGCCGCACCGCCTCGTTCCCGTTGACCGGACAGTCGGTCGCGAGCTTCCACGCCGCCCTGCACGAGGCCCTCGCCGCGGTCGGCGTGTCCGTCGAGATCGCCCGGCCGCAGCCGTTCGACCTGCCGGACGCCGTGCCGTTCGCCGAGGACACCCGTCCCGCGTCGTACGACCCGGCCTGGGTCACCCGGTACTGGCGGGTGCTGAGCGAGGTCAACCTGCTGCTGGAGGAGTTCTCGGGCCGGTTCTCCGGCAAGGTCAGCCCGGTCCACCACTTCTGGCACACCTTCGACATCGCGGTCACCCGTTTCTCCGGGCGGGTCGTCGACCACCCCCCGCACGTGGACCCGGTGACACGCGAGGCCTACTCCCGCGAGGTGATCAGCGCGGGGTTCTGGTTCGGCGACCCAAGCTTCCCCGAGGCGGCGTTCTACTCGTACACCGCGCCCGAGCCGGCGGGCCTGGCGGATCGGCCGCTGGAGCCGCCCGGTGCCGCGTCCTGGGTACCGCGCAACGGCAGCCACCTGGCGATCCTGCGCTACGACGACGCGCGAGCCACGGCCTCGCCCCGCGATGCCGTGCTCGACTTCCTCGAGTCCAGCTACCGCGCGGGCGCCGAGGCCGCGGGCTGGGACATCGAGGTGTTGGCGTGCCTCGGAGGTGCCACCGATCCGCACGCCGGGTACTGACGGGTCCCGAGAAGGACCGGCCGTCGAGCGTGAACCCACACGTTCAACGGTTCCGACGATCGAGCTCGACGTCGCTGACGGCGGTCCGCCGGTGGGGCGTCCGCTCGAGGCGCTGTCCACCGGTCAGAAGGCCACGGCCCTGTTGCTCCTGCTGTTCGTCTCCGGCGAGGGCCCGCTACTCGTCGATCAGCCCGAGGACGACCTCGACAACCGCTTCGTCTCCGAGGGCATCGTGCCGCGGCTCCGTGACGGGAAGGCCGGCCGCCAGTTCGTGCTCAGCAGCCACAACGCCAACATCCCGGTCCTCGCCGACGCCGACCTCATCGCCGCGCTCGCAACACAGCAGGAGGCGTCGCGGGTGACTGCGGTCCTGCCGGCGCATCGGGTGGGATCGCTCGACGATGGCCCAGTCCGCGAGCTGGTGGAGGAGCTGCTCGAGGGCGGCAAGGCCGCTTTCGAGACCAGGCGCTATCGGTACGGTTTCTGAGTGCTTCGGACCGAGCTGCTCGAGATCCTCCGCAACGGCGAGGGCTCCACCGTCGAATTCAAGCGCGATGACATAGCCCCGCAGGACGCTGCCAAGGCCATGGTCGCTCTCGCCAACGCGCGAGGGGGGCGGCTGTTGATGGGTGTAGAGGACGACGGCACCGTCTCTGGCGTCACTCGTCCCGACATCGAGGAGTGGGTGCTCACGATCGGCCAGGACAAGGTGCGGCCACCTCTGGTACCCATCGTCGAGCGAGTCAACGACGTGGGATCCGGCAAGGATGTGCTCGCTGTCGCGATCGATGCTGGCTACGCGGTGCATGCCCGCTGGCACAACGGCGGGCTCACCTATTACGTCCGGGTGGGTCGGCAGAGCCGTGAGGCCAGCACCGAGGAGCTGGCCCGGTTGCAGCAACAGCGCGGCGACGTACGCACCGAGCTTCGGCCGGTGCCGGGGCTGCCTGCCGCGTCGCTCGACAGGCATCGCCTGAGTCACTACTTCGCCGACGTGCGCGGTCAGTCCGTCCCGACCGACGAGGAGTCCTGGGAACGGCTTCTGGTCAACACGGAGTAGGTGTCGACGGCGCTGCACTGCCTGGGGTTGAGAAGGACTATGCGGCACGCGAGCGCCTGACCGTACGAGCGCCCGTCGCTCCGCTGCCCGGAGACATGGCACGCGTCGATGCTGGGCTGGTCGAGCAGGTGCTGGCGTTCGTGCGACGCAACACCGGCACCAGCGCGACCCTCGTGGAAGGTCGCCGCTCGGAGCGTCCCACCTACCCCGACGACGTCGTTCGCGAGACGGTTGTCAATGCGATCGTGCACCGCGACTACAGCCTCGCGGCCTCCGACATCGAGCTGACCGTCTACTCCGACCGGCTGGAGGTCGTCTCGCCCGGGCGCCTTCCCAACGGGGTGACGCCCGAGGCGATGCGGGACGGCGTCCGGGCCAGTCGCAACCAGCTGGTGAAGGACACGATGCGCGACCTGGGCTACGTCGAGCACATGGGCCTCGGTGTGCCGCGCAAGATCGTCGCAGGGATGCGTGCCCACAACGGTACCGACCCCGACCTCGTCGAGCAGGGCGAGCGGTTCACCGTACGGCTGTGGGCCTGACGCCGATCTCCGCGGAACCGCGACGGCGAGCCGGTCAGCGGAGGGAGACGCCGACCCCGCGGGAGTACCACGTGTCGTGGAGCTCGAGCCGGTCGAGCTGGGCGCCGGGTGGCACGTCGTAGAGCAGGGGCGCCCCGACGACGGTGTTGCCCGGGTTGACGGTCGAGAAGACGGAGTCCTCCCCGCCCTCGACGAGGAACCACCCGGACTGCGCCTCGAACAACCTGCCCTCGGTGTCGTAGAGGTCCTGCTCCCAGGCGTTGAAGTCCCGCGGCTCGTCGCCGGTGTTGGCCACCGTCACCCTGATCAGCACGAACTCGCCCTGCGCGGTCTCGTTGACCCACTCGTTCCCGACCAGGGCGCCGATCCGCTCGACCGAGTCGACGGTGAAGGTGAACTCGCCGTCGGTCACAGGGGTGCCGAGGCCCGGACCGGTACCGGCCGGTGGGTCGTCGACGGGTGGTTCGTCGGCCGGCGGAGCGGGAGGAGCCTCGCCGGCCGGGTCGCCGGACGGGGGGTCGTCATCCGGAGCCGTGTCCTCGCCGGCCGCCGACCCCCCGGCCCCGGGCGCCACCGCGGCGACCTCACCGGCGTCCTGCGCCGCACCCGCGGCGCCGAGCACGGCGAGCCCGACCACGACGAACAGCCCCGAGATCACTGCCCCCGAGACCGCCAGTCCGCGCCCGCCCTGCTTGCCGGGGCCGGTCCGGCCGAGGGCGACCAGGCTGAGCACCAGCCCGACCGGGGCGAACACGAAGGCCAGCACGAAGCCGGCCACGGCGAGCCCGCTCGTCGGTCCGGTCGGGGCCGGCGGCGGCTGTCCGGAGGGCAGCTGGCGGGTCGGTACCGGCGGGTACGACACGTCAGCGAGATTACGGCCTGAGCGTGGCCGGTTGTCGAGACAGTCCAGGCGCCGTCTCGGGCATCCGCAGCGCGGCGATGCCCACCACGGCCAGGGCGAGGGCCGACACCCCGAAGGCCAGCGGGTAGCCGCTCAGGTCGGCGAGTGCTCCGGCCACCAGCGGCCCCAGGATGGCGCCGAGGTCGCTCGCCATCTGGAAGACGGCCACCCGGGTGCCGGTGCGGCCCAGGTCGGCGAGCACGGCCCCGGGTGCGGCGGACAGGAAGGCGGCTGCCCCGCCGAAGCCGGCCAGCGACACCGTGGCGACGGCGAGGCCGACCGGGCCCACCAGCGGGACCGCCAGCAGTCCGACGGCCGCCGCAGCGGCGAACGAGCCGATGACGATGGCCGGCCGCCGGCCCCGCCGGTCGGCCAGCCGCCCGCCCCAGCGCAGCATGAGCACCTGCGTGACCGCGCCCGCCACCAGCACCAGGCCGGCGAACGTCGGCGTCCCTCCGATGTCCACCACGTACAGGGTGACCAGCGAGTTCCGGACCCCGAACAGCGTCCAGCCGATCGCGAGGTTGGCGAACAGGGCGACGGCGAACGCCGGGTGGAGGAGCAGGCGCCGCGCCGCCGCCACGCGCGCCCCGATCCCCGTGGCCTCGACCGGTTCCCCGGCGGCCGGGACACTCACCTGGGGGGCCGGCAGCCCGGCCGCCGCCACCACCGCCGCGATCAGGAGGAACCCCCCGTAGGCGACGAACGGCAGCCAGGCGGCCACGTCGGTGAGCAGGCCGCCGAGCCCCGGCCCGAACATCCCGCCGACCAGGAACCCGCCCTGCATGACGGCCGCTGCCCGCGCCCGGGCCTGTTCCGGGGCCAGCCGGAGCAGCAGCGAGAACGCGGCCACCGTGAAGGCGGCCGACCCGACTCCGCCGACGGCCCGCAACAGGACGAACATCCCGAACGAGGTGGCGAAGCCGGCCGTCCCGCTCGTCACCGCCACCGTCAGCAGCCCGGCGACCAGCACGGGACGCTCCCCGAACCGCTCGACCAGGCGGCCGCCCAGCGGGCCCGACACGAACCGCGCGAACGCGAACGCGCTCACCGCCAGGCCCACCGCGGTCTTGCCCACGCCGAAGCCCTCGGCGAACAGCGAGATCGCCGGGATCACGATGCCGAAGCCGAGTGCGACGACGAAGGCGACCGCGGCCAGCATCCAGACACCGCGTGGCAGGGGAGTCTCACCACGACTCACGAAGCGGCGCCCCTCTCGGACCGGTCCCGGTCGGGCGACGGCAACGGTTCGGCAACGATCTGATGTCTGGCGAGGATAAGCCGCGGGTCGCCCGGCCCAGTGCCCCGGGTCCGGCGACGGCCGTCGGATACCGTCCTCCGGGTGACCTCACCCCTCCTCGCCCATGATCCCGGGGTGCCTGTCATCGGCGTCTCCAGCTACGCCGAGCGAGCGGTGTGGGGGGTGTGGGACTCCGACGCCGTGGTGCTGCCACGGACGTACGTCACGTCGGTGACGGGTTCCGGCGGCGCGGCGGTCGTGCTGCCCCCCGTGTCGGGGGTCGAGCAGGTGGTTCCCCGCCTCGACGGGCTCGTCCTGGCCGGCGGCTCCGACATCGACCCCGTCCGCTACGGGGCCCGCCGGGACGCTCACGCCCAGCCGCCCGTCCACGACCGGGACGACGCCGAGGCCGCCCTGCTCGCCGCGGCCCTGGACATCGGCATCCCGGTGCTCGGCATCTGCCGCGGCATGCAGATGATCAACGTCTGCCGGGGTGGGTCGCTGCTGCAGCACCTGCCGAGCGTCGTCGGGCACACCGACCACTCACCCACCCCCGCCGGCTTCGGCCGCCACGAGGTGCGGGTCGAGTCGGGCTCCCGGTTGGCCCATCTGCTCGGCCGCTCGGGCGCCATCGTGGTCCCGACCAACCACCACCAGGCGGTGGAGCGCGTCGGTCGTGGCCTGGTCGCCAGTGCGTGGGCCACGGACGGGACGATCGAAGCGGTCGAGGACCCCCGGGCCGCCTTCCTCGTCGGTGTCCAGTGGCATCCCGAGGCCGGCGACGATCATGCGATCTTCGGGTCGCTCGTCACGGCCGCCCGGGCATACTCCGCGAATCGGGCCGTCGCGGCGACGCGGGGCATCGCAGCGCCCCCCGCCACTCGGCGCACCGGCGAACTCGCCTCCCTGTGAGGTCCTGAGTCCCGGACGGCGCGCCCAGCCGGGCCGTACGTTGGTTGGATGCACCCGGTTGACGAGGTCTCACTCCTCGTCGTCGATCCGGACGAGGAACGGCGGCGGGCGCTGTCGCGCGATCTCGAGGAACGCTACGGGGCCGACACCGTCCTCATGGCGGCCACGGCCCAGGACGCCCTGACTCTCGTCGCCAGCGCCCAGCCGCCGGTCTCGACGGTGCTGACGATGGCTCGGCAGGGGCCGGGCACTGGGGTCACCCTGTTGCGAGAGGTCCGTCGGCGGTTCCCGTCGGTCGCCCGGGTCCTCGTCGCCGCCCCCTTCCGGGAGCGGCCGGCCGACTTCGAGGACACCGAGGTGGTCGCCGGGGCAGTGGACGAGGGGCTGGTGCACGCGGTGGTCGTGTGGCCCGCGGGGTCGGGGACCGCGCACCCGTTCCAGGGGCTCGACCTTCTGCTCGACGCCCGGCGGGGGCCGGCGTCCCCGGCACTGCGGGAAGGGGCCGTCCATGACGTCGTCGTCGTCGGTGGTGGCCCGGCCGGGGTGGCGACCGCCGTGCACGCCGCCTCGGACGGTCTCGCCACGCTCATCGTCGAGGCCGCCGGTCTCGGGGGGCAGGCCGGGACGAGCGGCCACATCACCAACTACCCGGGGTTCCCGGCCGGGATCAGCGGGGCGGCGCTCCTGGAGCGGGCCGGCGAGCAGGCGGCGCGCCTCGGGGCGGGCACGGTGCTTCAGCGCCGCGTGGTCGGCCTGGGCCGCGACGACACCGGCGCGCTCGTCGTCGCCACCGAGGAGGGGTCGTCCGTGCGCGGGCGCACCGTGGTCCTCGCGCTGGGGGTGGAGTACCGGCGCCTGGGCATCCCGTCCGTGGAGCGGCTCGTCGGGGCCGGGGTCCACTACGGCTCGCCGACCGTCGAGCTGCCCGGGATCCGCGGCGGGCGGGTCTATGTCGTGGGCGGCGGCGACGCCGCCGGTCAGGCGGCACTGCGCCTGGCCGAGACGGCGGCGTCGGTCAGCCTCGTGGTGCGCCGACCCTCACCGTTCGGTGCCATGTCCCGGCGCCTCGCCGACCGGGTCGCCGCCTCGGCCGACGTCCGCCTGCTCACCTCGGTCGAGGTGGTGGGGGCCGTCGGCGCGGCGCGGTTGGCGGGACTGCAGCTGCGGGACGCGTTCGGCGACGTCACGGCGGTCCCGGCGGATGCCCTCCTGGTCCTGATCGGCGCCGAACCGCGGACGGCCTGGTTGCCGCCCGAGGTCCGCCGGGACCGGTTGGGGTACGTCCTCACCGGGCCCGACCTGGCGATCTCGGGCCGACCACTGCTGCCTCTGGAGACGAGCATGCCCGGGGTCTTCGCGGTCGGCGACGTCCGCCACCGGTCGATCAAGCGGGTGGCGGCCGCCGTCGGCGACGGGGCGGCCGCGGTGTCGTCGGTGCAGGCCTACCTGTCGGACGCCCCGACCGCCTGATCCCCGGTCGTGCTTGCTGCCGGGGTGCCGGGGGCGTCACCGGCGTCCTGGGCGGTCGGCCGGGTGCCCGACCACACGACGAGGCCGAGACCGAGCAGAAGCGCGAGCAGGATCGCGACCACCGGAAGCGCGCAGCCGGCCGCGGCCGCGGGCAGCAGCCGGCCTCGGCTGAACTCCGGCTCGGCGAGACCCGGCGGGGGACCCAGGGGGTCGGCCACTCGCCGACTCAGGCCGCAGTCACGGCGACCGGAACGACCATGAGATGGCGCGACAGCGGTTCCCGGAGGACGACGGAGCCCGTTGCGCCGCGCACGGTGCGGCTGCCGTCGGGGGAGGCCGAGACGTGGCAGGTGCCACCGATGCCGATCCCGGCTCCCAGGACCTGCGTGAGCAGGGCGTGGTCGCTCTGCAGCGGCTCACCGAAGCGCACCACCGTGGCCTCGCCGTCGATGGCGAGGTCGCGGACCGCCACCGCCCCCGGGGTGTCTGTCGGCACCGGTGGGTTCAGGGCGAGCACCGACAGGCCCGGCACCGGGTTGCCGAACGGTGACACGGTCGGATCCGAGACCAGCGCGAGGACCCGCTTCTCGACCTCCTCGCTCATCACGTGTTCCCAGCGGCACGCCTCGGCGTGAACCAGGTGCAGGTCCAGCCCGATCACGTCGACGAGCAGCCGCTCGGCGAGCCGGTGGCGGCGCAGGACGGCGGTCGCCCGGGCCCGCCCCTCGTCGGTCAGGCGCAGTGATCGATCCGCCGCGAGCTCGACCAGCCCGTCCCGCTGCATCCGGGCGATCGTCTGGGACACCGTCGGCCCGGCCTGCCCGAGAAGTTCGACGATCCGGGCCCGCATCGGCACCACGCCGTCCTCCTCGAGCTCGAGGATGGTGCGCAGGTACATCTCTGTGGTGTCGATGAGGTCGGACACGATCACATCATGCCCCGCCGTGCCCGTCACCGCCGGTCGGGTCGAGTGGCCGGAGGGATTTCAGGATCGTCGGCCAGAACTCCGTGATCGTCGGATGGACGGGCAGCATCCGTGCCAGCACCCGGCACGGTGCCTGGGCGTGGATCAGAGCACTGACGACCTGGACAACCTCGTCGCAGGACGGCCCCATGATGCTGGCGCCCAGGAACCGGTCGGTGCCCCGGTCCACGAGGATCTTGACGAAGCCCGCCGGTTCGCCTTCGAGGACGGCTCGGGTGACCTTCGACATCTCGTAGGTCGCGACAGCGGCGTCGAGGCCGGCGGCCCGCACCTGGGCCTCGGTCATCCCGACCCGGCCCACCGGCGGGTCCGTGAAGATCCCGTAGGTGACCAGCCGGTCGGCGGCCGACCTGGACCCGCCGGCGAGGTTGTCGGCGGCGATCTCGCCGTCCTGGTAGCTGGTGTGGGTGAACGCCCCGCGGCCGTTGATGTCGCCGAGGGCGAGGATTCCCTCCACCGTCGTGCCGAAGTGGTCGTCGGTGACGACATGGCCCCGCTCGTCCACGGCGACGCCGACCTCCGCGAGGCCCAGGCGGTCCGTGTTCGGGCGCCGGCCGGCCGCCAGCAGGAGGTGCGACCCCGTGATCCGCCCGCCGTCGGCCAGCTCGACGACCACGCCGCCGTCGGCGCCGACACCGACCCGGGTGGCGGCCGAGCCGGTGCGCACGACGATCCCCTCGTCCGTCAGCACGCCGTGCAGGGCGGCGGAGATCTCCGGTTCCTCCCGCCCGGCCAGCCGGGGTCCTCGTTCCACGATCGTGACCTCGGCGCCGAAGCGCCGGAACATCTGGCCGAACTCCAGCCCGATGTAGTTGCCGCCCAGGACGACGAGGTGCGCCGGTACCTCGGTGACGTCGAGAATCGAGGAGTTGTCGAGCCACGGCACCGTGTCCAGGCCGGGCACCGGGGGAACCGCGGTGCGGGTGCCGGTGTTGAGGTACACGCGCGGGGCCGCCACGCGCCGCCCGTCGGCACCCTCGACGACGTGGTGGCCGTTCGGCACGTCCGGCCCCGGCGGGACCAGGCGGGCGCTCGTGACCCGGTAGTCGATCCCGTCGTCGGTGTCGAACCACTGCTGGATGCCGGCCCGCCAGCCGTCGATGAGCCGGTCCTTGCGGCCCACGACGGCCCGGATGTCGACCGAGACCTGGCCGGTGGACACGCCGAGTTCCCCCGCCCGGCGGGCCACGTGGGCCACCCGGGCGGAGGCCCGCATCGCCTTGGTGGGCCGGCAGCCGGTGTTGAGGCACGTGCCGCCCGGTCGTGCCGCCTCGAACACGGTGACCTGGGCGCCGCGCTCCCGGTGCGCCGCGATCACGGTGCCGGCTGCCTGTCCCGTGCCGACGACGACCGCGTCGGCGAGTTGCGTCTGCGCCACCCGTCCACCCTGGCAGAGACCGCCCGGGCAGGCCCGTCGAGTCGCCGTCGTGTCACGGTTTCGTCAGGCGGACCTACGCTGCCCAGGTGGGAGGGCGGACGACGCGGGTGGCGTGGGACCCCGAGCTGCTCGGTTACGACTTCGGCGCCGGACACCCGATGTCACCGGTCCGCCTGGAACTCACCGAGCGACTGTGCGTCGACCTCGGCCTGCTCGACGGGGTGGACCCGGCCGGGCGCCCGGCCGAGGTCGTGGGCTGCCGCGTGCTGCGCGACGACGAGCTGCTGCGCGTCCACACCGCGGGCTACGTCTCGGCGGTCCGGGCCGCCGGCTCCGATCCCGCCGCGGCCGACCCGGCCAGCGGCCTCGGCACGACGGACACCCCTGCCTTCCCCGGGGTCCACGAGGCCGCGGCGCGGATCGCGGGGGCGTCGTGCGACCTGGCGCTGGCGGTGTGGCACGGCGAGGTGGCACACGGCGTCAACTTCAGCGGCGGTCTGCACCACGCCATGCCGGACCACGCCTCCGGCTTCTGCGTCTACAACGACGCCGCGCTCGCCATCGCCCGACTGCTCGAGGCCGGGGCCCGCCGGGTGGTGTACGTCGATCTGGACGTCCACCACGGGGACGGGGTGGAGCGGGCCTTCGCGGACGATCCGCGGGTGGTGACGATCTCCGTCCACGAGTCGCCGACGACGCTGTTCCCCGGCACCGGCCGGCCCGAGGACATCGGGGGACGCGGCGCCGAGGGCTCGGCGGTCAACGTGGCGCTGCCCGCCGGGACGGCGGACGCCGGCTGGCTGCGGGCGGTCCACGCGGTCGTCCCGGCGGTCGTCCGGGCCGAACAGCCCGACGTCATCGTCAGCCAGCACGGCTGCGACACCCACGTCCTCGACCCCCTGGCCCACCTGCTGGTCACCGTGGACGCCCAGCGGGCAGCGGCGGAGCTCGTCCACTCCCTCGCCCACGAGCACGCCGGCGGGCGCTGGGTCGCCCTCGGCGGTGGCGGCTACGAGGTCGTCGACGTCGTCCCGCGGTCGTGGGCGCACCTGGTCGCCGTCGCCGGTCACGCCGACCTGGCGCCGACGACCCCGGTGCCCGAGGGCTGGCGGGACTACGTCCGGCGCCGGTTCGGCCGGCTGGCGCCGATGCGGATGACCGACGGGGGCGACGCCACCTTCGTGCCGTGGGAGGAAGGCTACGACCCAGCCGACCCGGTCGACCGGACCGTCATGGCGACCCGGCGGGCGGTGTTCCCGCACCTGGGACTGGACCCCTGGCTGGACTGAGCCGCTCATGGACCCTGCACCAGGCGGTGACCACGGCTCCCGGGGTACGGTGAGCCGATTCCAGTGCGCCCGCGAGGCGCTCGATCGAAGGGCACCGATGGGCTCCGTCATCAAGAAGCGTCGCAAGCGCATGGCCAAGAAGAAGCACCGCAAGCT
>JBHJOS010000134.1:0-18205 GCA_050329415.1 Kineosporiaceae bacterium | reverse complement strand
CGGTCGGGCCCGCCCCTGCCACGCGCCCGGGCCCCCGGCCCGGGGCTGCGCCCGGCGGTGCCACGTCGTCACCCCGACCTGCCCCGGCGACCCGGCCGGATGCGCCCGCGCGCCCGGGCTCGGGTGACGGTGGCGAGGGTCCCCGACCGGGCGGCGGGGGAGCCCGACCGGGCGGTCCCGCGCCCGGTGGCGGCGCCGGCCGGTCCGGTCCCGCAGCCCGGCCCGGTCCGCGCCCGGCGACGCCGGCCGGTCGACCGGGCAACAACCCCTACGCACCGAGCCAGGGGATGCCCCGCTCCGGCTCCCCCCGGCCCGGGAACAACCCCTTCGCCCCGAGCCAGGGGATGCCCCGGCCGCAGGGCGGTCCACGCCCCGTCCCGCGCCCGCCCGGCGACGGCCCTCGCCCGAACCCCGGCATGATGCCGCCCCGGCCGCCGGCCCGTTCCGGCGCGGGCTCCGGTGCTCCTGGCCGGGGCCGACCCGGCGCGCCCGGTCGAGGCCGCCCCGGGGGCGGCCCGGGCGGGGGCACTGGTGGCGGTCCCGGGGGCGGCGCTGGCGCGCGTCCCGGTGGCGGCCTGCCCACCACCGGCGGTTTCGGCAAGGGCAGCCGTGGCCGGGGCGGCACGCAGGGTGCCTTCGGGCGGGCCGGCGGCCGCCCGGTGCGGGGGCGCAAGTCGAAGCGCCAGAAGCGGCAGGAGTTCGACAACATGGCGGCGCCGACCCTCGGCGGCGTCAGCGTCCCCCGCGGTGACGGCTCGACGGTCGTCCGGCTGCGCCGTGGCTCCAGCCTCACCGACTTCGCGGAGAAGATCGACGCGAACCCCGGTTCGCTCGTGACGGTCCTGTTCCACCTGGGCGAGATGGCCACGGCCACCCAGAGCCTGGACGAGGACACGTTCATGCTGCTCGGCAACGAGCTCGGCTTCGACATCCGGATCGTGAGCCCCGAGGACGAGGACCGCGAGCTGCTCGGCACCTTCCAGATCGACCTCGAGGCCGAGGCCGAGGGCGACGCCGAGAACCTGCAGCCGCGGGCCCCGGTCGTCACCGTCATGGGTCACGTCGACCACGGGAAGACGAAGCTCCTGGACGCCATCCGCTCCACGGACGTCGTCGCCAAGGAGGCCGGTGGCATCACCCAGCACATCGGCGCCTACCAGGTACGTCACGTGCACGAGGGCGTCGATCGCGCCATCACCTTCATCGACACCCCGGGCCACGAGGCGTTCACCGCCATGCGTGCCCGTGGTGCCCGCGTGACGGACATCGCGATCCTCGTCGTGGCCGCCGACGACGGCGTCATGCCGCAGACCATCGAGGCGCTCAACCACGCCCAGGCGGCGGACGTGCCGATCGTGGTCGCGGTCAACAAGGTGGACAAGCCGGACGCCAACCCGGCCAAGATCCGTCAGCAGCTCACCGAGTACAACCTCGTGGCCGAGGAGTACGGCGGCGAGACGATGTTCATCGACGTGTCCGCGATCCAGCGGATGGGCCTCGACGAGCTCCTGGACGCCGTGCTGCTCACCGCGGACGCGGCGCTGGAACTCACGGCCAACCCCGACAAGGACGCCCGCGGCGTCTCGATCGAGGCCAACCTCGACAAGGGGCGCGGTCCGGTCGCGACGGTGCTCGTCCAGGGCGGCACGCTCAGGGTGGGCGACGCGATCGTCGCCGGCACGGCCTACGGCCGGGTCCGGGCGATGCTCGACGAGAACGGCCGTGCGGTGGACGAGGCGCCTCCGGCCCGGCCGGTCCAGGTCCTCGGCCTCACCAGTGTTCCCGGCGCCGGTGACTCGTTCCTCGTCGCGCCCGACGACCGGACGGCCCGCCAGATCGCCGAGAAGCGCGAGGCCGTCGAGCGCAACGCCATGCTCGCCAAGGCACGCAAGCGGATCAGCCTCGAGGACTTCACCAAGGCACTGGAGGCCGGGAAGGTCGAGACGCTCAACCTCGTCCTCAAGGGTGACGTCGCCGGGTCGGTCGAGGCGCTGGAGGAGGCGCTGCTCAAGATCGACGTCGGCGAGGAGGTCGAGCTGCGCGTCATCGACCGCGGTGTGGGGGCCATCACCCGGACCAACGTCATGCTCGCCTCGGCGTCCAACGCGGTCGTCATCGGGTTCAACGTCCGACCGGACGGCCCGGCGACCGAGTTGGCCGACCGCGAGGGCGTGGACATCCGGTACTACTCGGTGATCTACCAGGCGCTGGACGACATCGAGCAGGCCATGAAGGGCATGCTGCGGCCGGAGTTCGTGGAGGCGCAGCTCGGCACCGCCGAGATCCGCGAGGTCTTCCGGTCCAGCAAGTTCGGCAACATCGCCGGGTCGATCGTCCGGTCCGGTGAGATCCGCCGGAACGCCAAGGCGCGGCTGGTCCGCGACGGGGTCGTCGTCGCGGAGAACCTGTCCATCGACTCGCTGCGGCGATTCAGGGACGACGCCACCGAGGTCCGCGAAGGCTACGAGTGCGGTATCGGGCTGGGGTCGTTCAACGACATCCAGATCGGTGACGTGATCGAGACGTTCGAGATGCGCGAGAAGCCGAGGACCTGACCGGTCTGCCCGGAACACCACGCACGCGACAGGAGCCGACGCATGTTCGTCGCCGCGCTCACGGTTGACGTCCTGGTTCCGGACAGCCGGTCGCGCAAGGACAAGCGATCGGTCGTCCGGTCCCTGGTCGCCGAGCTGACCCGGACCGGGGTGAGCGCGGCCGAGACCGGCCACCTCGACCTGCTGCGGCGGTCCGAGGTGGCGATCGCGGTGGTGTCGTCGACCGCACGGCACGCCGGCGAGGTGCTCGACTCGTGCGAACGAACGATTCGCGCCCGGCCCGAGATCGAGGTGATCGCGGTCGAGCGCCGGCTGTGGAAGGGCAGCGACGAGCCGGACGACAAGTCGGCCGGGCAGTGGGACGACGAGGAGGAGGTGCGGCATGGCTGACCCGGCACGGGCACGTCGCCTGGCGGACCGGATCCAGGTGGTGGTGGCCGAGACGCTGCGCACGCGGGTGAAGGACCCGCGGCTGGGCTTCGTCACGGTGACGGACGTCCGGGTGACGAACGACCTCCAGCACGCGACGGTCTTCTACACCGTGCTGGGTGGTCAGGAGGACCTCGAGGGCACGGCCGCCGCGCTGGCCAGCGCCCGCGGCCTGCTCCGCAGCGAGATCGGGCGCCAGTCGGGGGTCCGGCTGACGCCCACGGTCGAGTTCGTCGCCGACGCGGTCCCGGAGGCGGCGGACCGCCTCGACAAGCTGCTCGTCGAGGCCCGTCGCCGCGACGAGCAGATCGCCGCCGTGGCCGCCCGGGCCGAGTTCGCCGGGGACGAGGACCCGTACCGGCACCCACGGGACGAGACGGCCGACGCCGCGGCGGCCCACGGCCCGGACGACGGCCCGGACCAGGTCGGCGCCCCCGCGGGTGCCGAGACCGGCCCTGCTGTCCAGGCCGACCGGCGGTGACGGACGGCCCGGCCCCCGGGGGCGTCCTGGTCGTCGACAAGCCGGCCGGACCGACGAGTCATGACGTCGTCGCGCGGGTGCGTCGCCTCGCCGGCACCCGCCGGGTCGGCCACGCCGGGACGCTCGACCCGATGGCGACCGGGGTGCTCGTGCTCGGACTGGACTGGTCGACGCGACTGCTGACCTTCCTGTCGGGCCACGACAAGAGCTATGCCGCGACGGTCCGGTTCGGAGCCACGACCGTCACCGACGACGCCGAGGGCGAGGTCGTCGCCAGGCAGGACGCGCGCGGGCTGACGGACGGCGCGGTGGCCGAGGCCGCCGCGCGCCTCACGGGGGACATCGAGCAGGTGCCGTCCGCGGTGAGCGCGGTCAAGGTCGAGGGCCGGCGCGCGTACGCGCGCGTCCGGGCGGGGGAGGAGGTCGAGCTCCAGCCCAGATGGGTCCGCGTCGACCGGTTCGCCGTCGGTCCCCTCCGGTGGGGCGGGGGGTTCGACGACCCGTGGTGCGAGGCCGACATCGAGGTCGACGTCTCCGCCGGCACCTACGTCCGCGCCCTCGCGAGGGACCTCGGTGCGGCTCTCGGTACCGGGGCCCACCTCACGGCGTTGCGCAGGCGGAGCTCCGGGCCGTTCACCGCCGACCAGGCGGTGGCGCTGGACGGTCCCGACGGGCCGTTGACCTCGGCCGCACTCCTGGCCCGGGTCCTGGCGCCGGCCGCGGCCGCCCGACGGTTCCTGCCGGAGGTCGTCGTCGGCGACGACGTCGCCCGGGCGATCTCGCACGGCAAGCGGCTGCCCGCCCGTGGAACGGGCCGGCCGGAGGTCGCCGTGCTCGACGACCGGGGGCGCCTCGTCGCCGTGATCGACGACAGTGGCCCGGCGCTGCGCACCCTCGCGGTGGTCCCGACGCCCTGACCAGCACCGGCTGCGCGGCCGCTCGGCAGTGAGGAGCCCGGCCGACCGCAGCGGTCGACGGCGCCATGACGAGGGAGGTCCCGCTCAGTCCGGTCCTTCCTGAAGTCGTTGATCAGTGCAAGTTGCATCGCGCAACAGTCCTGGAACAGGTGGGTCGACGGCGATCGGCCTCGGCGCGGTCCGGTCCTCACGTGGGGACGCCAGGGCACCGCGCCCCGCGGCCGCTGGCAGGCTGTGACCCGTGCAGCGCTGGTTCGGTCTCGACCGGGTGCCCGGGGACGTCGGCCCCACCGTCGTCACGCTCGGCAACTTCGACGGCGTGCACCGCGGCCACGTGGCCGTGCTGCGGCGCGTGGTTGCCGAGGCCCGCAGGCGGGGGGCCGCCTCGCTGGCGGTGACGTTCGACCCGCACCCGATCCAGGTCCTGTACCCCGACCGGGCACCCACCCTCCTCACCGCCATCGACGAGCGCCTGGACCTCCTGGCTGCGACCGGCCTCGACGCGGTCCTCGTCCAGCCGTTCACGCCCGAGCTGGCCCGCATGCCCCCGGACGAGTACGTCGAGCGGGTGTTCGTCCGGGCGCTGGGGGCGCGGGCGGTGGTCATCGGGGGTGACGTCCGGTTCGGGTACCGCAACTCCGGGGACATCTCGACGCTGCGGACGCTCGGCAAGACCTGGGGCTTCGAGGTGGTGACCCTGGAGGACCTGGGTGCCGACGCCCCGGAGCGCGGCGACGGGACGCGGCGGTGGTCGTCGACCTGGGTCCGCGAGCTGCTCGCCGCGGGCGACGTCGCGGGCGCGGCCCAGGTCCTCGGCCGCCCGCACGCCGTCACGGGCACGGTCGTCCACGGGGACGCCCGGGGACGCCTCCTCGGGTACCCCACGGCCAACCTCGGCTCCGCCACGGTCGGCGGCATGGTCCCGGCGGACGGCGTCTACGGCGGGCGGCTGCGGTCCGGGGACGCCCCCGCTCTGCCGGCGGCGGTGTCGATCGGCACCAACCCGCAGTTCGACGGGCACGAGCGGCGGGTCGAGGCATACGTCATCGACGCCGTCGGGCTCGACCTGTACGACCGGTCGGTGCGTGTCGAGTTCCTGCTGCGGGTCCGCGACACCCTGCGCTTCGACTCTGTCGACGCCCTCGTGGCGCGGATGGGCAGGGACGTGGCCGAGGTTCGCGCCGCCCTCGGCAGCGCGGACGTCACCGCCGGTACCGCGGAGGGTCCCGGCGGTGACGCTGGGCGTCCTCCGGGGCCCGGTCCTGACCGGCCCGACTCAGCCGGTACGCCGCCGCCCACTGTCCGGCCGTGAGGTCGCGGGGCAGCGCGCGGGGACCGAGGCCCTCGGCCCGGCACCAGGCCGCCGCCGCCCGCCGGTCCCATCCCGCCGCGGCGAGCACGGCGGGCAGCCCGCGGCCGGGTCCGGTGAAGACCGCGCGGACCCAGTGCTGGTAGGGGTCGCGTTCGGCGACGAGCGGGTGCGACCGCCGGCAGACCACCAGCAGGCCGCCGTCGACGGCGGGCCGCGGCGAGAACGCGGCGGCCGGGACGCGACGCACCAGCCGGAAGTCGAACCAGGGCCACCACTGCGCCGTCAGCTGGGTCGCCCCGCCCACGCCCGCGCGCTTGCGGGCGACCTCCCACTGGGTGAGCAGGACCGCGGTGCCCCAGTGCGGCAGCCGGAGCAGCCGGCGCAGCACGGGGGTGGTGAGGTGGAACGGGACGTTGCACACCACGTCGTGCGGCCCGGCCGGCGGGGCGTGGCGGAGGATGTCGCCGTGGGTGATCGCCACGTGCGGGCCCACCCGGCGGCGCAGGACGGCGATCCGGCGGGTGTCGATCTCGACCGCCTCCAGGGGGCGGTCGAGGCGGGCGAGTTCCCGGGTGACGGCGCCGTCGCCGGCGGCCCACTCGACGAGCGGGTCGCGTCCCTCGCGGACGTTGTCGACGATGGCGGCGACCACGGCCCGGTCGACGAGGAGGTTCTGGCCGAGCTCCGCCGGCCCCGGCGCGTGCCGGTGAGGGAAGGAACGGACGTGACGTGCCGACATGGCGACTCCCGAGGGTCTGGGGGAGCCGGGCAGCCCGGAGCACCGCCCGGCGGGACCGGGGGCGGCGCGGATGCGACAGCGGCGACCCGCGCCGTCAGCGGCGGCGGAGCCGGACGGACATCGGGCCGGGCATCACGCCGGGCATCGTGGTCACGGGCGCCACGATAGCCGAGGCGGGCGGGCCACCGGGGACTTGACCCTCACGCCGCGTGAGGCGCCACCGTGAGGCAGGTGAGGAGACACGTGGGCGACGTCGCAGATCACGAGGCCGACCGTGAGGTGGCCCCGGAGTGGACCGTCGGCCCGGCGGCGCGTCTCGTCGGCACGACCGTGCGGACGCTGCACCACTACGACGCCATCGGGCTGGTGACGCCGAGCGGGCGCACTCCCGTGGGGTACCGGACCTACACCGGGGCCGACCTCGACCGGCTGCGCCACGCCCTGGTGTGGCGCGAGCTCGGGTTCCCGCTGGAACGGATCCCCGAGCTGCTGGACGCGGCGCCCGCCGACCGGGCGTCCCGCCTGCTGGAGCAGGTGGCCGCGGTCTCCGAGCGGATCGACCGCCTGCAACGGGTGCGGGCGGCCCTGGAGGAGGAGGTGAGGGCGGTGACCGGAGGTCTGCCGCTGACGCAGGAGGAGAAGCGCGAGCTGTTCGGCGACGAGTGGACCGAGCACGAGGCCGAGTGGGACCGGGAGTGGCAGGACCGGTGGGGGGACACCGAGGCGGGGCGACAGTCCCGCGAGCGGACGTCGCGGTACTCGAAGGTCGACTGGGAGCGCATCAAGGCCGAGGGCGAGGCGGTCGAGCAGCGCTTCGTCGCCCTGATGCGGGCCGGCGAGCCGGCCGACGGCGACGCGGCGACGGCGGTCGCCGAGGAGGCCCGGCTGCTCAACTCCCGCTGGTTCTACGACATGAGCGGCGAGATGCAGGCCGGGCTCGGGCGGATGTTCGTCGAGGACCCGAGGTTCGCGGCGCACTACGACCGCCGGGCCGCGGGCCTGGCCGCCTACGTGTCCGCCGCCTACGTCGCCAACGGTGAGCGGCTGAGCGATTGACGAGCGGCGCGGGTCGTGCGGAACCGGGAGAGAAGCGGAGCGCCACAATGTGGTGACACATGTGGTAACTTCTTCTCGTGACATCTGTCGGGATGCGTGAGCTGAGCCATCACACCAGCCGCTACCTGGCGCAGGTCAAGGCCGGGCGCACGCTGGCGATCACGGAGCGCGGCCGGGTGGTGGCCGTGATCTCGCCACCGCCCGGTGTCGAGGCGTCGAGCGGGCGACCACGCCCCCGGATCGGCGGCTACCGGAGCGGGCGGCCCCTGACGGCCGAGGAGATCGACGCCGAGCTGGCACGGAGCTTCGGTGACGACGATCGTCGTTGACACCAGCGCGGTCCTCGCGGCCAAGGACGAGGACCACCCCTACCACGCGGCTGTGGCTTCCGTCCTGTCGGCAGACTCGACGTTCCTCCTGTCGCCGTTCGTCATGGCCGAGTGCGATTACATGCTCACCTCTCGGTTGTCACCGTCGGCGGCGCGTGACTTCCTCGACGAGGTCGTCACCGGCGCCTACGAACTGGTCGACTTCGACGCCGGAGACGTGGCGGTCGCCGGCGGCATCATGGACCGATACCGCGACCTCGACATCGGACTGGCGGACGCGTCGCTCAGCGTGATCGCGGCCAGGGCCCAGACGGTGCGCATCCTCACCTTCGATCATCGGCACTTCCGCGCGGTCGCTCCGCTGTGGGGCGCCCCGGCGTTCGTCCTCCTGCCGGCGGACGACGGCGGCTGACGGCGTCACGAGGTGGCGATGAGTCCCGTCGCCCGGCATCGTCCTGATGTCGTGACCACCTCAGCGACCACCACCACCACCTCCGCCCTCGGGGACCCCGTCCACCACGACCGCCGCGGCCATGGCCCGGCCGTCGTCTTCGTGGCGGGCGCGGGGCCATACCGCGAGATCGACCCGACCACCACCGCGACCGCCGAACTGCTCGCGACCCGGGGATTCACGACCCTGGTCCACGACCGCCTCGGACGCGGCGAGAACCGGGTCGCGGGGCGGGTCGACCTCGACCGCGAGCTCGCCGCGCTGGCGGCCCTGGTGGGGTCGGCGGCCCGGCCGGTCGTGCTCGTCGGCCACTCGTCGGGCTGCGCGATCGCGCTCGCGGCGGCAGCGCGCGGACTGCCGGTCGACGGGCTCGTGCTGTGGGAGGCGCCGTTCGGCGGCGCCGCCGGGGAGATCCGGACCTGGGCGGACGACGTCGAGGGGCTGCTGGACGCGGGGGACCGGACCGCGGCCCTGGAGCACTACATGAAGGACATCCCGCCGGAGCTGCTCGTCGGCTGGCGGCAGTCACCGGTCTTCGGCGTCATGGCCGACCAGGCCGAGAGCCTCCGGCCGGACGCCCAGGCGCTGGCCTGGGTGACGTCCGCCCCGTTCGCCGACCTGCTCGGGGGCCTGCGGATCCCGGTCCGGGTCGTGGTCGGAACGTCGACCCTGCCCGAGATGACCGAGACCGCGGCCGCGCTCGACGCCGCCGTCGACGTCGTGACGACGGGGACGGTCGACGGGGCGGACCACGACTGGCAGCCGGAGGCCATGGCCCGCGAGATCGAGCGGGTCGTGCGCGAGGAGGTCGCCGACCGCTCCTGACCGATGGCGCCACGGGAGCGTCCGCGCACTGCGGGCGCTCCCGCTTGCTACTCTCGGGATCGCCGTGTAGCGGCCGCGGTCCCGTATGCCCGGGTGGACAAGCCCCCGGAGCACCGCGCAACGACCTCCGGAGGAGATCACCGTGCCCCTCGACTCTGCGACCAAGCAGCAGATCATCTCCGAGTACGGCTCCAGCGAGTCGGACACCGGCTCCCCGGAGGTCCAGATCGCGATGCTGACCCAGCGGATCCGCGACCTCACGGAGCATCTGAAGGTCCACCAGCACGACCACCACAGCCGCCGGGGCCTCCTGCTGCTCGTCGGGCAGCGGCGCCGGCTGCTGGGGTACCTCCAGCGCATCGACATCGACCGGTACCGCTCGCTCATCGAGCGGCTCGGCCTGCGTCGCTGACGCGCGACAGCACCACTGCACCGCCACAACCGAATACCCGTCACCACCACGAAGCCCGAGCCCCGGCACCGCCGGTCCTCGGTGGTGGTTCCCGGGCAGGGCCAGCACCGTGACCCGTCCCGAGCACCATGATCGAAGGCCGGCACCTGACGCGCCGTGGCCCGGCATCACCCGAGGAGTTCACTGCGTGGAGGACACCACGTTCGCCGAGGCCGTCATCGACAACGGCCCCTTCGGCACCCGCACCGTCCGTTTCGAGACCGGCCGCCTGGCCCGCCAGGCCGCCGGTTCCGCCGTCGTCTACCTCGACGGCGAGACCATGCTGCTCAGCGCCACCACGGCGTCCAAGCAGCCCAAGACGTTCCTCGACTTCTTCCCGCTGACGATCGACGTCGAGGAGCGGATGTACGCGGCGGGGCGCATCCCCGGCTCGTTCTTCCGTCGCGAGGGTCGCCCCAGCACCGAGGCCATCCTGGCCGCCCGCCTCATCGACCGGCCGCTGCGGCCGAGCTTCGTGTCGGGCCTGCGCAACGAGATCCAGGTGGTCGTCACCGTGATGGCGGCCCACCCCGACGACAACTACGACGTGGTCGCCATCAACTCGGCCTCCTTGTCGACCCAGCTCGCGGGCCTGCCGTTCTCCGGCCCGATCGGCGGCGTCCGCGTGGCCCTGATCGACGGGCAGTGGGTCGCCTTCCCGACGTACAGCCAGCTCGCCGGTGCCGTGTTCGACATGGTCGTCGCGGGCCGTGTCGTCGAGCAGCCCGGCGGCGGGACGGACGTCGCCATCATGATGGTCGAGGCCGAGGCCACCGACGGCACCTGGGAGAAGGTCACCTCGGGCACTGCGCAGGCGCCGACCGAGGAGATCGTCGCGGAGGGCCTGGAGGCTGCCAAGCCCTTCATCGCCGCTCTCTGCGCGGCGCAGCAGCAGGTCGCGGACACCGCGGCCAAGCCCACCGGGGAGTTCCCGGTCTTCCCCGAGTACCAGCCCGACGCCTACGAGGCGGTCGAGGGCCTCGTCGGGGGCGAGCTCGCCGAGGTCCTCACCATCCCCGGCAAGCAGGAGCGCGAGGGCCGCCAGGCCGAGCTCAAGCAGAGGGTGCTGGACACCCTCGGCGAGCAGTTCGCCGAGCGCGAGGGCGAGCTCACCGCCGCCGTCCGCTCGCTGACGAAGAAGCTGGTGCGCCGCCGCATCCTGCTCGACAAGGCCCGCATCGACGGCCGCGGCCTGGCCGACATCCGCCGGTTGTCGGCCGAGGTCGACGTCCTGCCCCGGGTGCACGGCTCGGCGCTGTTCGAGCGAGGCGAGACCCAGATCCTCGGGGTCACGACGCTCAACATGCTCAAGATGGAGCAGCAGCTCGACACGCTGAGTCCGGAGAACAAGAAGCGGTACCTGCACCACTACAACTTCCCGCCCTACTCGACGGGCGAGACGGGCCGCGTGGGCTCGCCCAAGCGGCGCGAGATCGGCCACGGGGCGCTCGCCGAGCGGGCGATCGTCCCCGTCCTGCCGACCCGGGAGGACTTCCCCTACGCGATCCGGCAGGTCTCGGAGGCACTCGGTTCCAACGGCTCCACGTCGATGGGCTCGGTCTGCGCCTCGACCCTGTCGTTGCTCAACGCGGGTGTCCCATTGCGGGCGCCGGTGGCGGGCATCGCCATGGGGCTGGTGTCCGACACCATCGACGACCCGTCGGCACCGGGCGGGAAGCGGGTCGAGTACGCCGCCCTGACCGACATCCTCGGCGCCGAGGACGCCTACGGTGACATGGACTTCAAGGTCGCCGGCACGTCGGAGTTCGTCACCGCCATCCAGCTCGACACCAAGCTCGACGGCATCCCGGCGTCGGTCCTGGCCGGCGCCCTCACCCAGGCGCGCGACGCCCGGCTGCACATCCTCGGTGTCATGGCCCAGGCCATCGAGGGCCCCGACGAGCTGAGTTCGACCGCTCCGCGGATCATCACGGTCAAGGTGCCGGTCGACAAGATCGGCGAGGTGATCGGGCCAAAGGGCAAGGTCATCAACCAGATCCAGGAGGACACCGGCGCCGACATCTCCATCGAGGACGACGGCACGGTCTTCATCGGCGCCGACAACGGGGCCGCGGCCGAGGCCGCGCGCGCGGCGGTGAACCAGATCGCCAACCCGACCATGCCCGAGGTGGGCGAGCGCTACCTCGGCACTGTCGTCAAGACGACGACCTTCGGGGCCTTCGTCTCGCTGATGCCGGGCAAGGACGGCCTGCTCCACATCTCGCAGCTGCGCAAGATCGCGGGTGGGAAGCGCGTCGAGAACGTCGAGGACGTCGTCGGTGTCGGCCAGAAGGTGCAGGTCGAGATCGCCGAGATCGACCAGCGCGGCAAGCTGTCACTGATCCCTGTGCTCGCCGACGACGCCGACCGGGAGGCCCCACCGGCCGAGGTGCCCGTCGCGGTCTCCGCCGGGTCGGCGGGCGGGGACGAGGCCCCTGCCCCGGCGACCGTCTGATGGCAGTGCCGCTGCCGCTGGTCCCCCCGGGGACCGGCGGCGCCGGTGCGCCACAGGCGTTGCCCCTCGGGCAGGGCCTGGTGGCGGACGACGGCGGATCCCTGGTCCGACGCACCGTCCTGCCGTCGGGGGCCAGGGTCCTCACCGAGACGATGCCCGGGCAGCGGTCGGCGACCGTCGGTGCCTGGGTGGCGGTGGGCTCGCGGGACGAGGCCACCGCGCACCTCGGGTCCACCCACTTCCTCGAGCACATGCTGTTCAAGGGCACCGCTCGGCGCACGGCGATGGACATCGCGACGGCGTTCGACCGGGTGGGGGGCGAGGCCAACGCCGTGACCGGCAAGGAGCACACCTGCTACTACGCCAAGGTCATGGCGGACGACCTCGACACCGCGGTCGACGTCATCACCGACATGGTGACGTCGGCGACCGTCGATGCCGACGACTTCGCCAGCGAGCGGGGGGTCATCCTCGAGGAACTGGCCATGAACGAGGACGACCCCGACGACGTCGCCCACGAGCGCTTCGTCGAGGCCCTGTTCGGTGACCACCCCCTCGCCCGACCGATCGGCGGCACCCCCGACACGATCCACGCCGTGGGCCGAGACGACGTCATGGCCCACTACCGGCGGCACTACGCGGCGCCGACCCTGGTGGTCACCGCCGCGGGCGGCGTCTCGCACGACGCCGTCGTGGCGGCGGTGGAGGCCGAGGTGGCACGTGCCGGCTGGGCTGCCCCGGGGGGGCCGCCGGCCCCGCGTCGCCAGGAGTCCGGGGACGAGGCACCGCCCGCGGCGACCGGTCGCGACGTCGTCGTCCGCCGTGACATCGAGCAGGCCCACGTCATCCTCGGCACCGCGGCTCTGGCTGCGACCGACGGCGAGCGGTACACGCTCTCGGTGCTCAACGCGGTGCTGGGCGGCGGGATGAGCAGCCGGCTGTTCCAGGAGGTGCGCGAGAAGCGCGGCCTGGCGTACACGGTGTACTCGTTCAGCACGGGGTACTCCGACGGCGGCTACCTCGGCCTGTACGCGGCCTGCAGCCCGTCGCGGATCGACACGGTGCTGGACCTGCTGGTGGCGGAGTGGGAACGGCTGGCCGCGGACGGCATCACCGACGAGGAGCTGGCCCGCGGGATCGGCCAGGTGTCCGGCGGGATGGTCCTGGGCCTGGAGGACACCGGGTCGCGGATGGGCCGCCTCGGCCGGGCGGAGATCGTGCACGGCGAGTTCAGCGGCCTCGACGAGACGGTGGCCCGGGTCCGGGCCGTGACCGCGGACGGGGTCCGGGACCTCGCGGCCTCGCTGGCAGCCCGGCCACGGACGATGGCCGTGGTCGGCCCGTTCGACGCCGACCGGTCCTTCGGGACACCCGGCGCATGACGACCCACGTCGTCGTGGCGGGTGCTCGCGGGCGCATGGGGTCGTGGGCCTGCGGCGTCGTCGAGGAGACCGCGGGGCTCACGTTGCACGCCGCCGTCGGCCGCGGGGACGACCTGGCGGCGGCCCTGGAGCAGGCGCACGTCCTCGTCGACCTCACGGTGCCGGACTCCTCCCCGCAGGTGGTGTCGACGGCGGTCCGCCACGGGGTTCATGCGGTGGTGGGCACGACGGGGTGGGACGCCGACCGGCTGGCCGGGCTCCGGCGGCTGGTTCACGACCACCCGGGGACCGGCGTCCTCGTCGCACCGAACTTCGCCGTGGGGGCGCTGCTGCTGCAACGGTTCGCCACCGCCGCCGCGGGGTGGTTCGAGTCCGTCGAGATCGTCGAGCTGCACCACCCGGACAAGGCGGACGCCCCGAGCGGGACCGCGCGGCGCATCGCCCACGCCGTCTCGGCTGCCCGGACCTCCGCGGAGGCCGGACCGATGCCCGACGCCACGGCGCAGGCGCTGCCGGGCGCCCGCGGCACGACGGTCGACGGCGTGCCGGTCCACAGCGCGCGGCTGCGGGGCCTGCTGGCGCATCACGAGGTGCTGCTCGGTGGGCCGGGTGAGGTCCTCACACTGCGCCACGACTCCCTCGACCGGTCGTCGTTCCGGCAGGGGCTGCTGCTGGCGGTCCGGGAGGTCGTCTGGCGCCCCGGACTCACCGTGGGCCTGGAGAACTGGCTGGACGTCTGAGGTGCCCCGGGCGATCCTCGGCCAGCTGGTCCTGCTGCTGGTCCTGCTCGCGTTCTACGTTCTCACGCTGGGCTGGCGCGGCGTCGCTCTGCTGGTCGAGGGCGGACCGGCGCTGCGGGCGATCGGCGCGGCGATCCTCGTCGTCGGTGCGATCGGAGTGTGGGTGACGGTGCAGGAGCTGCGTTTCGGAGCCGGGACGGCCCGCCTCGGGCGCGCGCTGGGGGCCGAGGGCGGCCTCCCCATCGACGACCTGCCGCGCACCCCCGCCGGGCGGATCGACCGGGCTGCCGCCGACGCGGCCTTCACCCGGTCCGCGGAGGAGACCCGGCAGCAGCCGGCGGACTGGCGCGCCTGGTACCGGCTGGCCCTGGCCTACGACGCCGCGGGGGACCGCAAGCGGGCCCGCGCCGCTGCCCGGGCGGCGCTGCGGCTGGAGCGCCAGGGAACCGCATCCGGCTGACGTTCCGTAAGACGGCGTATTCTGACGGCATGCACAAGACGACTGTCAACCTGCGGACGGATGTCTGGTTGCGGTTGCGCAACCGTGCCCAGCGGGAGGGCGTGCCGGTCGGCAACCTCGTCAACGACCTCCTGGCACAGGCCCTGACCGCGAACGTGGGGGAGGCCACGTTCATCGGCGCCGGCGAGTCCGCCGTGTCGGACCTCGGGACCAATGCCAAGAAGTACCTTCGTGAAGGCTTGGCATGATCGTCGTGGCGGACACCTCCGTCCTCGTCGGTGCCCTCGATCGGCGTGACCATCGGCATCCCGAGTGCGCCGCCGTCGTGCGGAAACGTCTCGACTCCGGCCTCGTGGTCACTGCGGCGGTCGCGGTCGAGGTGGACTACCTCGTCTCCACGCGCGTCGGGCGTGACGCAGCCCGGACTTTCCTCCGGAACCTCGACACCGGCGTGCTGGTGCTCGAGCCCGTGGACTCGGAAATCCTGCGCCGGGCCGTCGAACTGGACGACCACTACGCCGACCTGGGTCTCGGGCTGGCGGACGGGACCGTGGTGGCGACGGCCGAGAAGCACCGCGCCGAGGCGATCCTCAGTCTCGATCACCACTACCGGCTGGTGGCCCCGGACTTTCCCGTCGAGCCCGGTTGACTCGTCACTAAGCTCACCGCTCGTGGCCGGTGACGACACGAGCAACGCGAGCACCCCGGAGCGGGACGCGATCACCGCGACGGTGCGCGAGGGGCGGCTTCGACGACCCGGCGGTCGAGCTGGGCGCCCTGGTCCCGGGGCCGGGAGCGCCCGCCGAGGCATCCGTGCGGGTGCGGCTGCCGCTGGCGATGGTCAACCGGCACGGGCTGATCGCCGGCGCGACGGGCACCGGGAAGACGCGGACGGTGCAGCTCATCGCGGAGCAACTGTCCGACCACGGTGTGCCCGTGGTCCTGGCCGACCTCAAAGGCGACCTGTCGGGCCTCGCCCGTCCAGGCGAGCCGGGGGAGAAGCTGCTGGCCCGCGCCGCGGAGGTCGGCCAGGAGTGGTCTCCCGCGGCGTACCCGACGGAGTTCCTGTCCCTCGGCGGCATCGGGCCCGGCGTCCCGGTGCGATCCACGGTCACCTCGTTCGGTCCGGTGCTGCTGGCCAAGGTCCTCGACCTCAACGAGACCCAGGCGTCGAGCCTGCGCCTGGTGTTCCACTTCGCCGACAAGGCCGGCCTGCCGCTGCTCGACCTCGCCGACCTCCGGGCGGTGCTTCACCACCTGGTGTCCGACGAGGGCAAGGAGGAGCTGGCGGGCCTCGGCGCTCTGAGCAAGGCGACGACCGGGGTCATCCTGCGCGAACTCATCGGGTTCACCGACGACGGTGCCGAGGCGTTCTTCGGCGAGCCGGAGTTCGACACCGCCGACCTGCTTCGGACCGCTGGGGACGGGCGCGGTGTCGTCACCTGCGTCGAGCTCGCCGAGGTGCTCGACAAGCCGCGGCTGTTCTCGACGTTCTTGCTGTGGCTGCTGGCCGAGGTGTTCCAGGACCTGCCCGAGGTCGGTGACCTGGACAAGCCCAAGCTGGTCTTCGTCATCGAGGAGGCGCACCTGCTGTTCACCGGCGCCTCGGCGGTCTTCCTCGAGCAGGTGACCCAGATCGTGCGGCTCATCCGGTCCAAGGGCGTCGGTGTGCTGTTCGTCACCCAGTCGCCGAAGGACATCCACCCGGACGTGCTCGCCCAGCTCGGCAGCCGGGTCCAGCACGCGCTGCGGGCGCACACCCCGGACGACGCGAAAGCGCTTCGCGCCGCGGTGTCGACCTACCCGGTGTCCGCGTACGACCTCGAGGAGGTGCTCACCGGCCTCGGTACCGGGGAGGCGGTGGTGACCGGCGTGTCACCGAAGGGCACCCCGACCCCGGTGGCGTGGGCCAGGTTGCCGGCGCCCCGGTCGTTCATGGCCCCGGCCGACGACGACCTGATGGCGGCGACCATCGCCGCCTCGCCCTTGGCCGCTCGCTATCAGCAGGCGGTGGACCGCGAATCGGCCCGCGAGATGCTGGCGACCCGGCTCGCGGCAGCTTCGGTCGGCAAGGAGGCAGCGGTGGACGACGGAGAAGCCGCCGGCGACCAACCCGCTGAGAAGGCGGGGCGAACGCGAGCGGACCGGGCCGAGGAGGGTGTGGTCGAGAGGGTCGTGACGTCCCCGGCGTTCCGCAGCTTCCTCCGCTCGGCCGGGACGGTCCTGGGCCGCGAGATCACCCGATCGGTCCTCGGGACGGCGAAGCGGACCCGCCGGCGCTGACGGGAGAACATCCGGCCGACTTCCCCGGCGCCGACTCCCCATGGGCCGACTCTCCCGGGCCGACTCTCCCGGGCCGACTCTCTCGGGCCGACTCTCTCGGGCCGACTCCCGGGCGAGGATCGCTCGCCGGAGTCGTTGACGAGTGCAACTTGCACTGTGCAACGAGTCGGGGGTGACGACGCACCCGCCGAGGGTCCCTGCGCGGCGGGCTGACGGCAGGCGAGTGGTCACGACAGCGGATCCTCAAGGGCGTCGAGATGCCGGCAATCCGGTGTCGTGGCTACGGAGACTCACTCCTGGCCGTTGACGCGGCGACGCGGGGCGACCAGGTCGACCGTGCGCCCGACTGCGGCCTCCAGCGGCCCGCGACGCATCAGCACCCGCCAGGCGAGGCCGACCAGCAGCACGATCGCCGCCTGGAGCAGCCACACCTGCGCCGCCGGCGCCGGGCCGCCGACATCGAAGGCGACCATGATCACATGCAGGCTGTAGAGGCTGAGGGTCATCGATCCGGCGGCCGTCAGCCAGATCCAGGCCGGAGCGATCCGGCCCCGCACCACCAGCAGCATGACCGCGATGACGAGGACCGAACTGCCGATCGTCGCCAGCATGTCGAACGGTGTGCCCGAGTGGGGGCGGGCGATGGCAAGCCACCACCACGAGTCCGTGGGCGTCGTCCCGTAGAAGCTGCCGTCGAGCGATGTGAACGGGCTGGCCGTGGCGAGCGCCGACCGACCGCGCTCCACGAGAACCGCCGAGACGCTGAGCGCTGCGAGGACGAGGACCAGCCCACCGGCGGCCACCCCGACGAGGCCGCCCGTGCCGAGGGTGGCTCGGGCCAGGGCGGCACCGGCGAGCGCGTAGGCGAGCCAGGTGAGGGCCGGGTACGTCCCGGTGAGCAGGAGCCCGGTGACGACCCGCCCGGGGTCGTCGGCCAGGGCGTCGAAGGACGGCGACTCGAGGAACTGCTCGAGGCCGTAGCCGGACCGGACGGCGTGCGACACGAGGGGGCCGAGAACCGCCCAGCCGAGCGCGAGCCCCGCGAGCACGGCCGCCGGCAGCCGGATCAGCGGCGACGCCAGGACGAACAGCACCCCGTAGTACGTGAGGATGACGAGGATCGGGGTGCCGGCCATCGCGAGCAGGAGACCCAGGACGCCGATGAGCACGGCGCGGACCGCGGCGCGGGCGATCATGGTGCCGTAGCCCCCGACCCGGCCGTGGGTCCCACCGTCGGCGAGGACCAGGGACATCCCCGCGAGGACCGCGAACAGCGCCGACGCCCGGCCGTGCGCGAGGTCGTAGGCGACGGCGATCGCCCCCGTCTCGCCCTGGGACGG
>JBHJOS010000086.1:0-13183 GCA_050329415.1 Kineosporiaceae bacterium | reverse complement strand
GTGCGGGCATGTACCAGCCGCGGCTCCTGGCCCGTCCGCTCGACGAGGCCCTGGCCGACACCCCGGTCGTCGTGGTGGCGGGACCACGTCAGGCGGGCAAGAGCACCCTCGCCGAGCATGTCGTCCTCAGTCGCGAAGGGACGTGGTTGAGCCTCGACGACGCGGCGACCCTGGATGCGGCGCGGGTCGATCCGGTGGGCTTCGTCGCGGGCAGGAACGGCCTGGTCGGGATCGACGAGGCCCAGCGCGTCCCCGAACTCCTGCTGGCCGTCAAGGCTCAGGTGGACCGTGACCGGCAAGCCGGCCGCTTTCTGCTCACGGGATCGACCCGACTTCTCGGTGCCCCCCGGCTCGCGGATTCGCTGGCCGGTCGAATGGAAGCGTTGACGCTGTGGCCCTTCGCGCAGTCGGAACTGGACGGACCGGACGCCACGCCGCACCTGATCGACGCCGCCTTCGACGGGGGAGTCGGAGATCTCCGTCCCGTTCCCACCGGGAAGGCCGAGCTCCTCGAACGCGCGGTCCGGGGCGGCTACCTGCCCGCGCTGATCCGCACCGATCGGCGACGCACCGCGTGGTTCGACAGCTACGTGACGGGTGTCATCGACCGGGAAGTGCGCGCCGTGAGCGACGCGGCCTACCTCCGGGAGCTGCCGAGGCTCCTTCGCCTGCTCGCGTCCCGGACATCGGGCGAACTCAACATCGCCGACGTGGCCCGGGATCTGGGCCTGTCGCGACCGACGACGGACAGCTACATCGCGCATCTCGAGGCGGTCTTCCTGGTGCAGACCGTGCCGAGCTGGTCGACGAATCTGACGTCCCGGGTCGTGCGGCGACCCAAGATCGGGCTCACGGACACGGGGCTCGCCGCGCGCCTGCTCGGTGGCCGCGTGCGCAGCGATCCCGATGTTGCCGGGCGGCTGCTCGAGACCTTCGTGACGAACGAGATCCGGGCCCAGGCCGAGTGGTCAGCCACCCGTCCCCAGCTGTTCCACTACCGCGATCGAGATGGCGACGAGGTCGACCTCGTCCTGGAGTCCGGTGACGGCCGCGTCGTGGGGATCGAGGTCAAGGCCGGTGCCACGGTGCGCAGCGAGGATCTGCGCGGGCTCCGCATGCTGGAACGGCGGCTGGGCGACGACTTCGCCGCCGGCGCGGTGCTGTGTTCCTGTCCCGCGCCCGTGCACCTCGGTGGCCGCCTCTGGACCTTGCCGATGTCCGTCCTGTGGTCCGGCTCACCGGAGGTGCTCGATCGTGACGCCGTGCCGTTCGGCCAGCCGTCGGGCGATCAGCGAGCGATGGCGGGCCTCGGAGTCACGTTCGACGCAGAGCAGCGCCGCGCTCCCGTCCGGCGGTAACGCCGACACGACCGACGACAGGTCGACGCGGTCGAGGATCTCGGCGGTGTCACGCCGCGCTGCGGGACGACCTGGTGGGCACCGCGCTGGCCGTCCGGGCGGAGGAGCGGGACGCGGACGGCCGGCTCCGGCTGGAGGCGACGTTCCAGGACCTGCGGCACGCCGAGTGGGCGCTCCGGCAGCTCGCCACGGACGCCGAGGCCCTGGCCCCGCCGGCGCTGCGGGCCCGGCTGCGCGACCGCGCCGCTGCGATCGCCGCGCACGACGGCGGGTCTCCCGTCGCCAGCTGATCAGATGCCGAACGAGAAGCCCGTCATGATCTCGGCCGTCGTCAGAAGCGCCAGCGGGTGGGCACGAACCTGTCGCCGGTGGGGAAGCCGAACACGGTGACCGGCGCGACCTCGTAGACGGCGAAGGTGCCCTCGCCCGCGGTCGGTGCCGCGAAGGGGGCGGTGAACGAGTCGCCTGCGATGGCCACCGGCCAGTCGTACTTCGCCTGGTACGCGGCGGCGACGCGCTCGAGCCGGTGAGGGTCGGTGACCCGCTCGGCCCTGCCCTCCACGACAAGGTCCAGGTCCTCACCTGACGTCGCGACCGAGCAGCGGGCGTCGGCGTCGAGGTTGCGGCTCTTGCGGGCGGCCGGGTCCGAGGAGACGTACAGCGCGTCGTCCACCCACACCGCGAGCACGGGCCGCACGTGCGGTCGCCCGCTTGGGTGGTTCGTCGCGGTCCAGTAGGCCTGCGACGCGGCGAGCCGCTCACGCGCCTGCGCCCAGGGCGCGGGGCTGCCCTCGTCGGTGCCCAGCACCTGTTCGGAAGCTGGCTCCTTGGCAGTCACTGTCGTTGCTCCTCTCGGACTTCCTCTCGGATGGGGAAGATCCACGCCCTGCGGTGAGGTGAGTCACGTCGAGCTGCACTGCGCGGCCTGCGAGGAGCCGATGGGCGCCACCGACGTCGACGTCCTCCCTGAGCCCGCATGTCAGACGGTCCGACCCGAGGGCTCTCATCGGTGCGCGTCCCGACCCCGTCGAGCAGACCGCCCACGGGGACGGCGCCGGCTGTTCCGACCGCCGATGTGCGCTCAGCCGAGCGTGAGCTGCTCGGGCGCCCCCACCTGCGGCGCAGCGGCCCCGGTCCGCTCCGGGCCCGCCCTCTCGTGCCCCGACCGGCCGGGCCGTTCCCGCCGCAGCCCGTACCGCTCGGCGAGCTCGTGGATCCGGCCGTACAGGTCCTGCTCGAACGAACGCGGCACCGACGCCCGACCCCGGTACAGCGCCCGGTAGGCGTCGACCTTGTCCGGGTGCTCCCGGGCCAGCCACTCCGCCCACCACTCCCGGGCCCCGGCGGGCAGCCGGAGCACGAGCGGCGACAGCCAGTTGGCGCCGGCGGCGGCGGCCGCCGCCACGGTCTCCTCCAGCTGCTCGTCGGAGTCCGTGAGGTACGGCAGCACCGGTGCCATGAGCACGCCGCCGCCGAGCCCGGCCCGGGCCACCTCGCCGATCATCCGCAGCCGCCGGTTCGGACCGGGGGTGCCCGGCTCGACCGAGCGCCAGATCCCCTGGTCCACCGACCCGACCGAGGTCGTGACCGACACCTCGGCCCGGCGCGCCCCGGCCCGCAGCACGTCGAGGTCCCGCAGCACCAGCGTGCCCTTGGTGAGGACGGAGAACGGGTTGCCGGCGGCCACCAACGCCTCGAGCACGTCCCGGGTCACCCGGTACCGGCCCTCGGCCCGCTGGTACGGGTCGACGTTGGTGCCGAGCGCGACCCCCTCACCGGTCCAGCGGGGCGACGCGAGCTCCCGGGCCAGCACCTCGCCGGCGTTGACCTTGACGATCACGCGGCTGTCGAAGTCGGCCCCGGCGTCCAGGTCGAGGTAGGTGTGGGTGCGCCGGGCGAAGCAGTAGACGCACGCGTGGGTGCATCCGCGGTACGGGTTGACGGTCCACCGGAATGGCACGGGTGAGCTGTCGGGCACCCGGTTGAGCACGGACTTCGCGCGGACCTCGTAGAACGTGACCCCGCGGAACTCCGGGGTGTCGAACCGGCGCTCGACCGCGCCGAGCCCGGTCAGCGGAAGCGTCGGCGGACCCGCCGGCATCGCGTCGAGCATTTGCGCCTGCCACCGCACGGCCCCTATGGGAACACGTGTTCGACATCTACGTCCACCGTCGGCCTTCCCTCGCCACCAGATCACACACCGCCGCCCTGAGAGTGGGGTGGGGCCTGCGAGTGTCGGCAATCGCCGGTGTGGGAGTGGGGTCGGGCCTGCGAGTGTCGGCAATCGCCGGCCTGGGGGGTGGGGGGCTGGGGCTCAGGCGGCTCCGCGGAGTCGCCAGCGGGCCCGGAGGCGGTGCCAGGCCGTGAGGCCGCGGTCGGCCCGCCACCGGCGCAGGGCGCGGACCAGATCGGGCCGCGGTGTCGCGCCGGGGTCCGAGACCAGCTCGCCGAGCAGCGCGGTCGCCGCGGCGTCCCGCTCGGCCTGGCCGGGGGGCGACGCGCCCAGGGCCGCGGCGACCGGCCCGACCACGGCAGCGACCGCGGCGTCGAGCACGTCGGCGAACTCCTCGGCGGTCCGGGCGAGGGCGTCGCTCGCGTCCCGCTGCGGCCAACTCTCGGCGTGGACCAGCCACAACGCCTCGCGCTGCGCCAGGGGCACGGCGGCGAACGCCGCGCGGGCGGCCGCCACGGCCTCGCCACCGTGGCGTGACCACGGCAGGGTCGCCCACGGCACCGGCACCGGCACCGGCACCGGCACCGGCCCTCGGCCTGGTGCCTGGGGGGCCGACTCGTCCGACCCGGGCGGTCCGGCGGCCGCCGGGGCCGCGCCGGGCGGCGGTGAGTCCGACGCCGCCCGCCCGGCCGTCACGAGGATTCCGAACAGCCAGGCTCGGAACGCACAGTGCCAGGTGAACATGTCGAGCCCGGGGAGCGCGGTCGCCCAGGTCCGCAGCACGAGAGCGTCGACGGGCGGCCCGGTCGGGACGTACAGGGCGGCCGTCCGGCGCATCGGCGCGTCGTGCCGCTCGACCAGCAGCCCCAGCGCCTTGCCGCTGCCGAGGCGCAGGGCCTCGTACACGACGCCGTCCGGGACCCGGTCATCGGCCATCCCCTCACGCTAGGCCCGTCGACGGCCGCGCAGACGGTGCCGAAACGCCTCGGGACGCCGTTTGCGGACGACGCGCCGGCCGCGCGACGAAGCGTCGGCCTGCGTCGCCCGACCGCGACGGGGGACCGGGAGCCCGGCCTGCGACACTGCGGTCCCGTGTCCGCCACCCTCGTCGCCAAGGGCCTGGCCGCCGGGCACGGCGACCGCGTGCTGTTCTCCGGTCTCGACCTCGTGGTCGCGCCGGGGGACGTCGTCGGCCTGGTGGGGGCCAACGGGTCGGGCAAGTCGACGCTGCTGCGGGTGCTGGCGGGCGGCCTCGTGCCCGACGCCGGTTCGGTGGCGATGACCCCGCCGGACGCGGTGGTCGGTCACCTGGCCCAGGAGGTCGAGCGCCGACCCAGCGAGACGGTGGGAGCCCACTTGGCCCGGCGCACCGGCGTCGCCGCGGCTCAGGCGGCCCTCGACGCGGGGACGCAGGCGCTGACCGTCGGGGCACCCGGCGCCGACGAGGCGTACGCCACGGCGCTGGATCGCTGGCTCTCCCTCGGCGCCGCCGATCTCGAGGACCGGGCCGGTGAGGTCCTCGCCGGCCTCGGGCTGACCGTCGCCCTCGACATCCCCATGACGGCCCTGTCGGGCGGGCAGGGCGCCCGCGTCGGCCTGGCCGCGCTGCTGCTGTCGCGCTTCGACGTCGTCCTGCTGGACGAGCCGACGAACGACCTCGACCTCGACGGGCTGGCTCGCCTGGAGGGGTTCGTCCGGGGGCTGCGGGCCGGGTGCGTGGTGGTGTCCCACGACCGGGAGTTCCTCGCCCGCTGCGTGACGGGTGTCGTCGAGCTCGATCTTGCCCAGCAGCAGGTCCGCACCTTCGGCGGCGGCTACGAGTCGTACCTGGCCGAGCGCGAGGTGGCCCGCCGCCGCGAGCGGGCGGCCTACGAGGAGTACGCCGACACCCGGGCCGGCTTGGACGCGCGGGCCCGGATGCAGCGGGCCTGGATGGACAAAGGGGTCCGCAACGCGGTGCGCAAGGCCTCCGACCCGGACAAGATCCTCAAGGCGAAGCGCCGGGAATCGTCGGAGAAGCAGGCCGCCAAGGCGCGCCAGACCGAGCGGATGATCGAGCGGCTCGACGTGGTCGAGGAACCGCGCAAGGAGTGGCAGCTGCAGTACTCGATCGCGGCGGCCCCGCGCGGCGGGCGGATCGCCCTGGCCGCCCGCGACCTCGTCGTCGACCGGGGCGGCTTCCGGCTCGGACCGGTCACCTTGGACGTCGAGTCCGGCGACCGGGTCGGCATCACCGGGCCCAACGGATCCGGCAAGACCACGCTGCTGGCGGGCCTGCTGGGTCGGGTCGAGCCGGCCGCGGGCACGGTGACGCGCGGGGCGTCGCTGACGCTCGGCGAGATCGACCAGGCGCGCCGGTCGCTGGCGGCGGCGGGACCGGGAGCCGGGCCGGGGCCGCTGCTCGACGCGGTCCGGGCGCAGCTGCCGGACCTCGCACCGGCCGACCTCCGCACCCTGCTGGCCAAGTTCGGCCTCGGCGCCGCCGACGTCCTCCGCCCCGTGGCGGCGCTGTCGCCCGGCGAGCGCACCCGCGCCGCGCTCGCGGTGCTCCAGGCCCGCGGGGTCAACCTGCTCGTCCTCGACGAGCCGACCAACCACCTCGACCTGCCGGCCATCGAGCAGCTGGAGGCCGCCCTCGACGCCTACGAGGGGACACTGCTCCTGGTGACGCACGACCGCCGGATGCTCGAGGAGGTCCACCTCACTCGGCGCTGGCACGTCGATGCTGGGGTCGTCACCGAGGATCCCTGAGAGCCCGTTTCGGGTGTCGAGGGGTGGGGGTTGTCTGGTGGGGCGAGGTTGCGCGAGGGCGGGCACGGGTGCGGGGGTGGTGACCGGAGTGTCGTCCCGGACGCTATGCAGAACATACAAATCTGTGGGTGCGGGGATGTGGCCGCTGGCGTCGAGCGTCCAGGACCAGCGCGGCCCGGCGCGGCCCGGCCGGTCTGACGTCCCGGTGCGGCCCCGGTGGGGCGAGCCCGGACCTCGCCCGCGCCGAGGGTCGTCCGGGCCAGCTGCCCCGGCGCGTCCCGGTGCTCCGGCTGGTCCCGGCGCGTCCGATGATCCGGCTGGTCCCGGTCGTCCCGATGATCCAGCAGGTCCATTCGTCCCCGCCCTCTGGCCCGAGCCCGCGACGGCCCCCGGGAGTCCGCTCCGACCCCCGGTCGCCGACGGACCGGTACTGAGCCGCCACCCACAGATTTTCTTAGGTTCTGCACAGCGTCCGGGACGACACTCCGGTCACCGCCCCGCACCCGTGCCCGCCCTCGCCCGCCCCGCCCCGCCCCGCCAGACACTCCCACCCCACGACATCCGACACCGGCTCTGAGCGTCGCCGACCAACCGGGGGGTGCGTGGTTACCGGTCGGTAGGTCACCATCGGGAGATGGTGGCGACGGGCGCGGCCGACCGGGTGGAACTGCGAGGGCGAACCGACGCCCGCTGGCAGCCCCTGGCCGACGAGCTGGCCGCGGTGGCCGCCCGGGACGACGTGGTGGGGGCGGCCCTGTGTGTCTACGAGGGCGACCGGTGCGTCGTGGACGTCGCCGCCGGATGGACCGACCTCGAACGGACCCGGCCGCGGCGCCTGGACGACCGCCATGTGATCTTCTCGGCGGTCAAGGGGGTGGTGAGCGGCCTCGTCGCCTGCCTCGCCGCGGACGGGACCCTCGACCTGTCCGCGCCGGTCACCGACCTGTGGCCGGAGTTCGCCGCTCACGGCAAGGACCGCCTGACGGTCGCCGATCTGCTGGCCCACCGGGCGGGGGTCCCCGCCGTCGACCGCCCGCTCACCCTGGCGGAGATCCTCGACGTCGAGTCCCTCGCGGATGCCCTCGCCGCCCAGCGACCACTCTGGCCCCCCGGCCGGGCGCACGGCTACCACGCGTTCACCTGGGGCGCGCTGGCGTCGCGGCTGGTGACACGGGCGACCGGTCGGCCGCTGCTCGACGAGCTGCACACCCGGGTGATCGCCCCGCTCGGGGTGCCGTTCAGCATCGGGGAACCGCCGGAGGGCGACGGCGGGGGTGAGGTCGTGCCGCTCGTGGCCGCCCCGCCGGCACCCGCGGCCACGGCCGCGGCCTTCGCCGCCGCCCGGGCCACCCGCGCCCTGGGGTGGCGGGCCATGACGATGGACGGGACGTTCGACGACCCCGACGGCTACGGCGTCGTGGCGGAGTGGCCGGAGGTGCGGCGGTCGGTCCTGCCGGCCTCGGGCGGGGTGTCGGACGCGCGGTCGCTCGCCCGGATCTACGCCGCCCTGGTGTGCCCGGTCGAGGGGGTCCGCCTGGCCGACCACCGGGCGATGAGCGCGGCGACTCGCGTCCGCAGCTCCGGGATCGACCTGTGCCTCGTCCGGCTGAGCGCGTTCGGGGCCGGGTTCGCCCGGCGGTCGGCGACGTTCCCCCTGCCCTTCGCCACGTCGTTCGGTCACACCGGCGTCGGTGGCGTCGTCGCCTTCGGAGACCCCCGGACCGGGATCTCCGCCGCCTACGTGCCGAGCCGCGTGACCGTCGACGTCGCGACCGACCCGAGCTGGCGGCGGCTGGCGCGGGTGCTCCGCCGGGTCGCCACCGGCCGCCGGCCGCGCCGGTGACCTCTGAGCGGCTGCGGTCCGCGATCTCCCAGGCGTGGTCCAGCACGTGCCAGGCGGTCCGGCGGACGTAGTAGCGCACCGGCCACCCTGGCAGGGTGGCGGGGTGACCACCCGCCGGAGCCTCACCGCTGCCGACGCCGGCCTGCTCGCTGACCTTCGCAACCGGTTCGAGCGTGCCTTCGCCGAGGGGGTGGAGACGTCGGTGAGCGAGGCCGGGGAGCAGTTGACCCTGACCCTGGACCCCGCCCGCGACACCCTCGCCCTCGCCGACGGTGGGGTCCTCGTCGGCGCGGCGTTCGTGGGCGACCACGACGAGGGCGACGTGGTCGTCGACCCCGGGCACCCCGCGGCGGCCGAGCACTGGGCGGTCCTGCTCGAGTGGCTGGAGCGGCGACCACCGCGAGTGGTGCAGGTCCTCGACCGCGACGACGCGGGCCGCACCGCCGCGGCCGGCCGTGGCTGGCGGCACGCCTACACCGCCTACGACCTGGAACGGGACACCGCCGGGCTCGACGCGCCGGCCTGGCCGGCCGGCGTCGCCGCCACGACCCTCGACCCGGACCGCGACGGCCCGGAGATCCACGAGCTGGTCTACCGCCGCAGTGAGTGGGCGGCGGTCCCGGGCCACCACGACCGGCCGTACCCGGAGTGGCGCCGCTACCTCGACCTGCCGACCGCGCGCCCCGGCCTGTCCGTCGTCGCCCGGGCCGACGCCCGGGCCGTCGGCATCGCCACCGTCTCGGTGTTCTCGGACGGCACGGGCTACGTGGCCCAGCTGGCCGTCGACCGGGACCACCGCCGCCGCGGGCTGGGCCGGGCACTGCTGCTGGCGGCGCTGGGACGGCTGACGGCCGCGGGCGCCTCGCGGCTGGAGCTGTCCGTGATGGCCGACAACGACGGCGCGCTGTCCCTGTACGAGGGAGTGGGGCTCGCCGTCACCCGGCGGTGGTTGCGCCTCAGCGCACCGGGGGGTCGTCCGGCCCCGGCCGAGGGACGGAGCGACCCGCGGTCAGCCACCCGGGGGGTACCCGACGGTGGATCGCGTCCCGGTCGGGACCCGGAGCAGGAACACGGGGATGGCTCCGCTGTCGGCCGCGGGGAGATCGGAACGGGTCGGCGTGCGCGCCCGCCGTCCGAGCGCCAGACTCCCAGATGGCCAACCCGTCCGACGAGAGGAGACGGCCAGTGACCACGACACCGGACACCGGGTCCCGGGGCGGTGTGGACCCGGAGCCCATGCCTGGCGCCGGCACGACGCCGGCAGGCGAGATCCGCGCCGCCGAGGAGCCGGTCCGGGACTGGATCGTCTGCGCTCTCGTCGCCGCGTCGGCCCGGTTCGTCCCCGTGCCGGTCCTCGACGACGCTCTCGCGGACCAGGCGACGGTCGAGGCCGTGCGTCGGACGTTGCGGTCCCACGGCCGGACCTACCCGGTCGGCCGGGTGAGCCCGCTGTCCGAGGGCCAGAGCTGGGCGTCGGGCGTGGTGCGCGCCGTCGCCGGGCTCCCGCTGCGGTTGGCTCTGTATCCGTTCCGCAAGGTGACACGGGTGCTCAGCGCCGTGCGGGGCGTCCCGGCCGACGTCACGCGGGTCCTGGCGCTCGCGCACACGATCGACCGGGTCCTGGCCCGGGGCGGGCTGTCCGCGGACGACCCGCAGGCGCTCCGGCAGGAGGCCCGCGAGGTGCGGGCGGCCTTCGACGCGACGTTGCGCGAGATGGACCTGCGCCTGCTGCGAGGGGTGTTGGGTGACGCGCTCACCGGCGTGCGCGGGCTGTCCGAGGCGGTCGTCGCCTACGGCAGGGACCGGTTCGATCGGGACCGGCGGTCGGGCACGCTCGAGACGCCGGGGCCGATGGCCGACGCGGTCGCCCGGATCCAGGCGGCGCTGCGCCGACCCGAGGTGCGTCGGCAGGTGGCCGAGTTCGACGCCCGCGTCGACGCCCGCCTCGGCGCGCACCACGGGGCGACGGTCGAGTCCAGCTGACTTCGCCCGCGGCGCTCACGCCCCGGTGCCGCGGGGCGAGCGCGATCAGCCGGCGTGTCAGAGGCTCCGGCCGCCGGTGTCGGCGTCCGGATCCACGGGGGCGTCCACCGCGGTGCCCGACGCCGAGAGGCCCGCGTCAGGAGCGGGCGGGGGTTCGGAGGCGCGACCGGTGATGGGCAGGACGGCGGCCAGTCCTGCCCCGACCAGACCGAGGAGCATCCCGTTCTGCCGAGGGCGGCCTTCGGGCAACAGAGGCACGGGCGCGTACGGGTTGCGCAGGCCCCAGGTGTCCGACTCGTCGTAGTAGTCCCGGTACATCGATCCGCTCCGTCACGCCGTCGAGCGCAGCTCGTGTGCTGTTGCGTCGTCGGCCAGGGACAGGTCGGGCGGCGACTCCGACCTCCCGGCCGACAGGTGGGCCGGCCAGCCGACCGGGTTCTCGGACGTGAGCGTTTCGAATCGCCCGGGGTCGGACCGGATGAGTTCCAGATAGGCGAGACCGGAGCGGCGCAGGGACGAGAGAAACGCCTTGCGGCTGTCCTCGAGGATTCTGCGGATCAGCCAGCCAGGTACCCGATCCTCGTGCCAGGCGTAGAAGAGGCGGGCGCGGAGGTCTTCGACCAGCGGCACGGCCCGGCAGCCCTCGTCGGGCAGGTGGCGGGGCGCCGCGAGGTCCACGCAACGGCCGCTGGCCAGGACGTCGCGGACCATGTCCTGGTCGTCGACCACGTACCTGATCCGGGGGGAGAAGCCCGCTGCCCGGCAGACGGCCTGCAGGTGGCGAGCCCGTCGAGTTCCCGGGCTGGCACTGATCCAGTCGTCGGCACGCATCTGGGACAGGGACACCCGGTCGGAGCCCGCCAGGGGATGGCCGTCAGGGAGTACGGCCCACATCGGCTCGTCGACCAACGTGGCCTGGGCGACACCACTCGGCAGTCGGAGTGGAACGGTGGGCAGGTCCCATCCGTGGCACAGGTCGGCCTCGCCCTCGTGGATCGCTGCGATGCCGGCCTCGGCGGTGTCGTGATGCAAGCTCACGGTCATTGGGGGGTAGCGGTCGGCAAGTGCGGTGACGACCCGGGGATGGATGGTCTCGGCGACCAGACGCAAGGATGAAGGGACCCGACGGCTGGCTGTGGTCGCCTGCCGCGTCTCCACCTCCATCTGCCTGGCTCGGGCCAGCAGGTCGGCTGCCCGCTCCGCGAACTCCCGGCCGACCGGGGTCAGCGTCGTCCCGCGAGTCGTCCGGTCGAACAGGGTGGTCCCCAGGTGACGCTCGAGGCGCCGGATCTGTGCGCTGAGACCTGACTGCGCCAGTCCCAGGCGTGAGGCGGCGCGTGTGAAGTGGAGTTCCTCGGACAGTACGAGCACGTACCGCATGTGGCGGAGCTCGAGTTCCACTCGGCCACTATGCGCCACGACACGTGATCGGCAATGGGCCGAACAACCCACTCATGTGGGTTCTTCTACTGGGGTCGGTTTCACTCTGCCGCCCAACGTAGTGCCCACCTACGCTCAGTAGTCACGGGCGTGGGTGCGGCCGGGAGTGATCGCGAACGAGGAGGTAGCTGTCATGGCCACCGGGACGGATGGCCGACGGCCTCGACCCGAGGACGTAGTGCTCGGCGGGCTCAAGCACGTTCAGAACCCCTACAGCCAGCGTGTCCGCCGAAAGCGGAGGACAGGCGTCCCTCGGGCAGGCGCCCGAGTCGCGGCCACGGCGGCAGGGATGGCGGCGGTCGTCACCGTCACCGTGACGCCGGCAGGATCCCAGATGGGCGAGCTGGCATCGCACTCGTACACCCTCGATGCGATGGCCAAGGGACTTCAGGTGCGGTCATGGCCGACCCCCACCGGCCCGTCCTCGCCGCTGCCGGACGCTCCTCCGGATCCTGCCGTCCTGGCCGAGTCCGATCCCGCGGCCGGTGACGGTTCCGATGATCCGCAGGCAAGCGGCGCCGTCGACGCGGCCGGGAGCGAGACCGAGGGGAGTGACTTCGACGCGACTCACGATTCCTTCGGGATGGCCTCCGAGGACATCGACGCAGGTGTGCCCGGGCCGACGCTGCCGCCGGTCCGTGGCGTTCGGGTCGCTGTCGGGTCAGGTCAGGGCAGCGAGCCCGACGGCGCTGGCGAAGCGGTCCCGAGGGAGCCTGAGGCGATCCTCCTGGCGGCCACGATGCGGCGCACTGACTCCCTCCTTCGGGGCGACAGTCCGGGTGGCGTCGTCGGCCTGGCGCCTGGCGCGTGGGGCGAGCCACCGGTGGCAGCGGCCGCCGCCGAGGCACCGCCGCCGGTTCCCGGTACTGGTCCTTCGGACGACGTCGAGACCTTGCCGCCGCCCGATCCCACGCCACCCATCGTGCTGGCTGCACCGCCGCGTGTCGCAGCGGTGCTGAGCACGGCGGAGGAGGAGGTCGCGGAACCGACCGCGGACCCGGAACCCGCTCCGGTCCAGCTGAGGGTGGGGCGTCATGCCGCGCCGACCGTGCTGGATGCGGACAGCGGAACCGCGTCGCAGGACGGCGCGAGGGTGGGACGTCATGTCGCGCCGACCGTGCTGGACGCGGGCAGCGGGACCGCGTCGCAGGACAGCGCGAGGGTGGGGCGTCATGTCGCGCCGACCGTGCTGGATGCGGGCAGCGGGACCGCGTCCCAGGACAGCGGTGTCGATCAAGACTCGCCGGCCACAGTGACTGTGGGGGGCGAGCCTCCCGCGGTCACGATGGTTCGCCAGGACGGGCCGGAGACCCACCCTGTCGCCCGCTCGCGCGTGGCGGATCGACCAGGCGCGGACTCCACGTCGGTGAGTCCCCTCGTGGCAGCGGTGGAGCGGGAGCCGGTGCTCTGGCCCGTTCTGGAGCCGAGGCCTGAGCTGGGGCCGGTGGTGGAGGAGTCAACGCCCGAGCCGAAACCCGTCCTGGGGCCCGAGCCGAAGCCCGTGGTGGAGCCCGAGCCGGAGCCCGTGGTGGAGCCCGAGCCGGAGCCGGTGGTGGAGCCCGAGCCGGAGCCGGTGGTGGAGCCCGAGCCGGTGGTGGAGCCGACGCCGGTGCTCGAGCGCGAGCCAGTGGTCGG
>JBHJOS010000081.1:0-22912 GCA_050329415.1 Kineosporiaceae bacterium | reverse complement strand
GAGGGGTCGTAGATCGCGTTCTGACTGGTTGTTCGTGGGCCAGATCCGGGTGTCGGTGGTGAAGCGCAGGACGTCGGGTTCGCGGTCGCGGAGGCACTCCAGGAGGAGTCGGCCGGGTCGCTGCTTGGTGGTGGAGGCCGGTCCTGGAGCGCGGGGGATGTCGGAGAGTCCGGCGCGCACGGCGTGGCGGAACTCGTGCCGCAGGGGGGCGGCGAGGTCGTCGGGCACGGCGGTGAGCCCGTTGTCGCGGGCGGTGTTGGAGGCGTGGATCAGGCCGCGTAACGCTCTGATCGCCTGGGTGGGCCAGGGCGCGTCGGGGTAGGTCTCGGCCGCGTCGGCGAGGTCGCGCAGCAGGTGCGCCGAACACAGCTGGTGTCCGCCGAGGTGTGGGGTCAGGTCCGGGTGGTCATAGACGCTGTAGCGGTCGTGGACCGCGATCCCGCCGAACGCCGGCAGGACCCCGAAGTCCGTGAAGGTGGCCAGGTCTCGCCCGCCGAGCCAGTACACGACCGCATGGATCCCACCACTGGTCGTACTGGACGCGGACAGGACATGCTTCTTGGTGCCCGCGGGACCGGCACGCAGGGTCGTCTCGTCGAACCCGACGACGTACGCCGCAGCGATCAGGGTCTTGACCAGGGCAACAACGTCACTGACGGCGTCGGCGACACGGCTGAGCATGGCGTGGACGAACCCGGTCGAGGGCGTGGCCCCGGTCAGGTCGGCGACCAGTTGCGCAGCGCGTTCGATCGGGACGTGCTGCATGATCACCAGGTAGACCACCAGCGCCCGCAGGTTCGGCCCGTAGGAGACACTGCGGCCCCCGGCCGCACCAACGGTCGCAGCGAGGTCCGCGGGCCGGTGCGCCAGATGCGTCCGCCCGCATCCGCAGCGCACCCGGTGCCGGTCGTGCTGGGTGACCTTACGGGTGCTCAACGGCACATCGTGGACCTGATCGGATGCCGCGACACCCTCATCGGTCGCCTCGCCAAGATCGCTGCCGCAGCCCCCGCAGGGGCCGTGCGGGAAGTGATCGACCCGCTCGTCCGGCACGCTCCACGCCAACCCTGCCCCCGGCGCCCCACGCTGCTTCCCCCGCCCGCGCCCGCTCCCACCAGAAGGGCGACGTTTCGGTGCCGGTCCTCCCGGCAGCGCGTCATCCATGGACGGCGGCAACGAGGAGTTGCCGCTGTGACGACCCAACCGGCGCCGCAGGTCCTCGTTCTCGGCCTCCAACACCACGACCTTGGCCCGCAGCACCTCCAGTGCCTCGGCCTGCTCCACCACCAGCCGAGCCAGAGCGCCGTACGAAGGGGACGGCACAGCCTCCGGCTGACCACCCACACCCTCGCCCACCAGGCAACCCAAACATGATCACAAACCGGGCGCCGCCACCGACGCGCCGCAGGTCACAGGCGGGTCTGAAGGCTTACGCTTGTAGACCCCACGCAGCTGGTCGGCGATCGACCAGACGAAGTTCCCGAGAGTGCTCACCGCGTCGTCGATCCCCTGCTCTGCCCTCGTGCGTTTGCCGACCTGTCAGCAGTCTGCCTCAACCGCGAGGGCGGCACGAGGCGTTCAGGTCGGGTCCACCGGCCCACCGACGATCTCCGTGTTCGGCGGCGCCGAGTCATGCCTGTGGATAGTTGTGTCTACACATGCTCATCAACTGGATACGCTTCTATCCATGCGAGGACCGGAGGCGCTGCCGGCGACGTTCACCACGGGCGAGGCGCGCGCCGCGGGCGCCCACCCGAGGGACGTGTACCGATGGAGGGACAGCGGGCTGACCATCGAGTTGTCCCGCGGCGTGTTCCGCCGGGCCGACGCACCGCCACCGTCGTACCCGGACCTCCTGGCGGTGTCACGTCGCGCACCCCGGGCAGTGGTCTGCTTGCTGTCGGCGGCCGCTCTCCACGAGCTGACCGACGAGTTGCCATGGGCGGTGCAGATCGCGGTCCCGCGGGGCACCCGGAGCCCACAGATCATCTACCCACCGGTTGAAGTCTTCACGTTCGCCTCCGCGACTTTCGACCTGGGCACGGAACGAGTGGAGGCGGCCGAGGGCGAGTCCGTACGCCTCACCGGCCCGGCCCGGACGGTGGTGGACCTGATGCGGCTGCGGCGCAGCATCGGCGAACCCACGGCGTACATGGCGCTTCGCCGATATCTGGCCAGCCCCGGCGGACGGCCGGCGACGTTGATCGAACTTGCGCGTCCCCTGGACGTCCTCGGGCCCGTCCGTGCAGCCGTTGACGTCGTGGAGGCCTCGTGACGAAACCCACCCGGACGCACCCGCACCTGGACGGTCCAGGGCAGCTGAACGACCCGACGGGCAAGTGCGCCGCGCCGGACGCCACGGCGTTCGTCCGACGATTATCCGCACACCACGTCCGCGGCGGCGCCGCCGCGGACCGGGGCGCACGGGGCCAGCCACTCCAGCAGGTCGTCGGACGCCAGCGGCGGGCACAGGTGGTAGCCCTGGGCCAGTCGGGGGCCGCCGACCACGGACCGCGAGAGCCCGTCGAGCGCCTCGAGCTGGGCGGCGGACTCGACGCCGGCGGCGACGGCGACGACGCCCCGGGCATCGGCGAGCGCGAGGATGCCGGCCACGACGGCGGTGCCGGTGTCCGTCGTGCCGAGCTCGCCGACGAGCGAACGGTCGATCTTGATCATCGTGACCGTCGGCGACCGCAGGGCGGCCACGCCGCCGCCGTCCCTGGCGCCGAAGTCGTTGACGGCCACCCCCACGCCGAGCGCGGCGAACCCGGCCGGTGCCGGCGCCCCGAGCCGCAGCGCGCCGGCGAGGCCGGCTCCGTCCACCTCGGCGACGAGTCGGCGCGGGTCGACCCGGTGGCGGGCCAGCGACGCGGTGAGGGCGTCGAGCCCGGCGGGCCGCAGCAGGCGCTCCGCCGACAGGTTGACGGAGAGCCACTGCGGGGCCTGCGAGCCGAGGGCACGGTCCCAGCCGGCGAGCCGGGACACCGCCCGGTCAACGACCCACTCCTCGATGCCCGCGAGCACGTCGAGGGCGGCCGCGTCGTCGAGGAACTCCCCCGGACGCAGCACCCGGCCGTCGTGCCGCCACCGGGCCAGCGACTCGACGCCCACGACGCGCCGGTCCTCCAGCCGCACGACGGGCTGGAACCACAGGTCGAGCTCGTCACGGTCGAGGGCTCGCCGCAGAGCGGCCTCGCGAGTCCGCCGGCCGGAGGAACCCGGGCGAACCGCGATCCGCGGACCGGGGACGTGCCGGGGCCGGGCCTGCTTGGCCTGGTACATGGCCTGGTCGGCTTCCCGGAGCATGTCGTCCGCGGTGACGTCGGGCCCCTGGGCGACGGCGACCCCGATGCTGGCCGACGTGTCGAGGACGGCAGTGGCCACCCGGACCGGCATCGCGAGGGTCGCCGCCACCCGGTCCGCCAGGTCTCGGGCACCGGGGGCGTCCAGGCCGGTAAGGACGACGACGAACTCGTCGCCGCCCAGGCGCGAGACGGTGGCGCCGGCCGGCGCCGCGGCCTCCAGGCGGCGCGCGACCTGCCGCAACAGCTCGTCGCCGACGTCGTGGCCCCGGGTGTCGTTGACCGCCTTGAACCCGTCGAGGTCGGCGTAGAGCACGGCGACCTCCGGCCCGCCCGCGGCCCGCTCGGCCAGCGCCGCGTCCAGACGGTCGACGAGCAGGGACCGGTTGGCGAGCCCGGTGAGCGCGTCGTGCGTGGCGTCGTGCCGCAGGATCGCCTCGCGGTCGCGCAGGGCCTGCTCCACCCGGACACGCCGACCCGCCTCGGCACCCAGCAGCAGCCCCCCGCTCAGGCTGACCATGAGGAAGAACTGGGCGTAGGTGTGGGCGGTGACCTCGTCCACCCCCGGCGGCGCCACCCCGGCCGCCTTCATGACCTGGACAACGGCCGCCACCACGACGGCGAACCGCGCCGCGCCGCGGATCGTGAACCGCAGCGCCACCCAGGCCAGCGCCATCCCGAGGACGATGAGCACCAGCCCGGGCTCCACCACCAGCGCCACCCCCGAGGCCAGGGCTGTCACGACGACCAGTCCGGCTACCTCGACCCGCTGCCGGTGTGGCGGGACGGGCGACGTCACCGAGGTGAAGGAACAGATGAAGGGCGCGAGGACCATCTGGCCCACGAGGTCCCCGGACCACCAGGCCACCCAGAGGGGAGCGGCCGTCTCCCATGTCGGTGGCCAGGTGAGGGCGGGCAGCACCAGGGTCGCGCTGACGGTGGTGCCGACCGCGGCTGCGGCGCCCCAGCGGGCGACGTCCCGGACGTCGACCAGGCGCACCTGCCCGCCGCCCCACCTGCGGATGAGACCGGCGGTGACCAGCGGTTCCACAGCGTTCGCCAGCCCGAGGTGCAGTGACGTGGCGAGCGGGAGCCCGTGGGCCAGGTCGAGTCCGGTCTCGGCGGCGACGACAAGACCGAGCAGGACCGGCCAGAGCCGCGGCGGGCTCAGCAGCAGCGCACCGAGGGTGAGCCCGGCCGCGGGGAAGAAGGCCGGCGTCCCGGCGCTCGCGATCCGGAACGTCGTCTCGGCCAGCATCGGGTAGCCGAGTGCGACGAGGATCACCAGGATGACCGCCCGCGCGGACGGGTGAGTCACGCCTGCCTCCCTCGCGCCGGACGGCTGTCTCGGACCTCAGGTGTGTCGGCGCACGTCGGGCGACGTTGAGCGCCGGAGCCACGGAATCCGGGACTTCGGTCCCGTCGTCACCCGGCTGCGGTCACCGCGGTCACCCGTCCGCCATGATCGGGCCGTGCCCGGTCCGCCTTCCACCCTGATCCGCGGCGGCTGGGTGCTCACCGCCGCACCCGAGGGCAGCGAGGTACCGGGCGCCGTCGCCGACGGTGCCGTCCTCGTCGCCGGGGAGCGGGTCGTCGCGGTCGGCCCGTACGCCGAGCTGCGGGCCGCCCACCCGGACGCGGGCGAGGCCGGTGGTCCGCACGACCTCGTCGTGCCGGGCTTCGTCAACACCCACGGCCACTTCTCCGAGGGACTCCTCGCCGGCGTCGCCGAGGGCTACACCCTGTGGGAGTGGATCCACGCGCTCATCGAGCCGTGCATGGCCCACGTCGGGCGGGACGAGGCATTCGTCGGCACCCAGCTGGCCGGGATCCAGATGCTGCGCAGCGGGATCACCACGGCCAGCGACCTCTTCTACTGCGAGCCGGGCGGCGACGAGCCGGTGACCCCGGAGGTGGTGCGGGCGCTCGAGGAGCTCAACCTGCGCGGGGTGGTGGCCTATTGCGGGCGGGACCTCGGCGCGCCGTCGCCGGAGCCGTTCGTCACCGAGCACCTGGCCCTGGGGGAGGCCGCCGCGGCGAGCCGGCTGTCGACGTTCCGGGTCGGCGTCTCGACCGCGCTGTCGGTGAGCGAGGCGATGCTCGCCCGGTCGGTCGAGCTGGCCACGGCGGGTGGCCACGGCGTCCACATCCACCTGCAGGAGATCCGCGAGGAGGTCACGGCCGCCGTCCAGCGCCTCGGCGTGACCCCGGTCGCGCACTGCGCCCGGGAAGGGCTGTTCGCGGCCCCGACGCTCGCGGCGCACTGCGTGTGGGTGGACCACGCGGACCGCGAGATCCTCGCCCACCACCGCGTCGGGGTCGCCCACAACCCGGTGGCGAACATGATCCTGGCGTCCGGCGCGGCTCCCGTGGCCGAGATGCGACGGCTGGGGATCGACGTGGGGATCGGCGTCGACGGCGCCGCGTCCAACGACTCCCAGGACATGCTCCAGGCGATGAAGTCCGCCGCGCTGCTCGCCCGCGTGACGGCGTTGCAGGCCACGGCGATGTCGGCGCGGGACGCCTTCGAGATGGCGACGATCGGCGGGGCGCGGGCCCTGGCGATGGCCGACGAGATCGGCTCGCTGGAACCCGGCAAGGCCGCCGACGTCGTCGTCCTCGACGGCACGTCCCCCGCGCTGGCCAACGTCCACGACCCCTACCAGGCGGTGGTGTGGGTGGCGGGCAGCCGCGAGGTGCGCGAGGTCTGGGTCGGCGGGCGGCGCAGCGTCGCGGCCGGCGATGTGGTGACGGTGGACGTCGCCGAGGTGGTCGCGCGGTCCCGGCCGCTAGCCCGCCGCCTGGCCGCCCGGGCGGGCCTTGGCCGACTGTCCGTCCTCGCCGGCGAGGGTCGCGAGGGCGGCCGGGGCGCCTGACCGGACGGGCGACGCCATCGCGTCGAGCGCGCGACGGGAGCAGTGCGTCGTCCACAGGTTCCGGAATGTCGAGGGCTCGCCACGGCCTGCCGTGGAACCATTGCCGGGTGGCCGAGGCAACCCCGGCCGGGCGGAAGTTCCCGTCGATGAAGGCGAAGAAGCTGCTGGCGGTGTCAATGCGGGAGCCGTTGGCCTACACAGCGATCCGACATGAGGGATCGCACAAGATCCTTCGGGCTGAGGGCTTCCCCCGTCTGGTGTGGGGACATCACGATGGTGCGACCATCCCGCCCGGCCTTGTGCGGACGATCTTGGTCAAGCAGGTCGGACTGACGGTCGATCAAGCTCTTGAGCTGATCGCGTAGGAGGCGAGGGGCAGTGCAGATCACGGTTGACTTCCACTTCGAGGACGGCACCTGGTACGCCCTGTCCGATCAACTCCCCGGATACTCCGCGTCGGCCGACACCCTCGCCGCACTTCGCCGCAAGGTCCGGGAAGGCGTCTCGCTGCTCCTGGGAGCGTCGGCTTCAGTCGTCGAGCACTTCGGGCCGGGCGCCGTGTTCATCGACGCACCACAGGGTCTCGTACCCGTCGGCTACCCCGCTCCCCCGACGACAGCGAACCCAGCGACTGTCACCTCGCGCCCCTCTCGGGTGCGCCTACGGCTCGAACCACAGCACCCGTCGGGCGCCGTAGCCTGACACCGTGCGTGCGACGCTGCTGCTCTGCGACTACGCGGTGGTCGAGAACGGCAAGCTGTACGTCAGCGGTGGAGGCTGGAGCTACACAGGTCCGGCACCGACGGCCATGGCTCTCGCCGTTCTGATCCATGTTCCGTGGGATCGCGCCAACGCTCCGATCACCTTCGAGCTGGCCCTCAGTACCGAGGACGGCCACCCCGTCGTCCAGAGGGGGCCCACAGGCGACGAGCAACCCGTGTCATTGGAGGGAACCCTCGAGGTGGGGCGACCGCCCGGGACGACGAGAGGGACGGAACTCAACGCACCCCTGGCGGTCAACATCGGCCCCTGCCGCTGGTCCCCGGGGCACGGTACGTGTGGCGCCTCCACCTCGATGGTGAGACTCACGACGACTGGGTTCTGCCCTTTCAGGTGCGGCCGACCGGATGATCCGGGGCGGCGCGGCACCGGTCCGCCCGCTCAGCCGCCGCCTGAGTCGGCCTCCTCACGTCGGCGCCTGTGCGGCGCGCCGTTCAGGGGGCACTGCCACCACAGGCGGCTGCCGCCCTCGGGGCGGGGCTCCAGCCCGGCGTCGCCGCCCAGCGCGGCGGCGCGGTCGCGGAGGTTGGCCAGGCCCGTGCCGCCCCGCGCTCCGCGCCGCGGCGGCCCGCGGCCGTCGTCCTCGACCTCCAGGCGCAGGACACCGCCCGCGACCGCGACCGTCACCCAGGAGACTCGGGCGGTGGCGTGCCGGGTCACGTTGGACAGTGCCTCCCGCAGAACCGGCGTCACCTCGCGGGCGAGGGCCGGTGGGAGGTCGTCCACGGGACCGGTGAGCGACAGCGCCGGCACATGCCCGAGGACGCGGGCGGCCTCGGCGACCAGCGACTCGACGGACTCGGCCACCGAGACCCCGGGCGGGTTGTCACGCAGCTGGAACACCTCCGCCCGCAGCCGCCGCACCACGCGATCCAGCTGGTCGACGAGTTCGGAGTCCCGCGCCCGCCGGGCGGCGTCCGGTTCGTGGCCGGCCTCGGCGTGCAGGTGCATGCCGAGGCCGATGAGGTCCTGGATCACAGTGTCGTGGAGGTCCCGGGCGATCCGCTGCCGGTCCTGCAGGACGGCGAGCCGCTGGCGGGCCGCGCGCTCGCGGGTCGCCAGCGCCGCCTGCCGCCGGCGCAGCCGGTCCAGTGCCTCCCGCTCGCCCACGTCCCGCGCCACGAGGACCACCCGGACCCGATCCCCCGGGGCGCCGCTGAGGTGCAGGTGCGCCTCGGCGGTCCGCGCCTCGCCGGCCCGGGACCGGAACACCCACCGCTGCACCAGGGAGCCGTCCGGAGCGTCCCGGATCGCGTGCTCCACGTCGGGTCCCTGCGGGTCCGGCCCGGTGCCGGACGGCGACCCGAGATCGCCCAGGGGCTTGCCCACCAGGTGGTCGGGGGCGTACTCGAGCCAGCGGGCCGCCCCGAGGTTCGCGTGGACCACGCGCAACCGGCGGTCCAGCACCAGGACCGGATCCGGGACGAGGTCGAGCACGTCGAGCAGGTCGCCGTAGGGCAGACCGAGACCGGCAGCAGCGGCCGAGCTCTCCGGGTCGGACGGGGCGAGGACCGGGAGTACGGCGATCGAGGCCCCCGTCGGTTCCCCCAGGTCCCCCCGGTGCGGCAGGACGTGGACGTCGTACCACCGCCGGGTCGTCGGGGTGTGGCAGGGCACGGTCACCCGCTGCGGCCCGGTCCGCCGGCCGTCGAGCGCCGCCCGCAACACGGCCGCGACGGCGTCGGCGACCGGATCCCCGGCGGCTGCCTCGCAGGCCGCGAGGTAGGACGTGCCGACGCCGCACCGCAGCGGGTCACCGCCGTTGCGGTGGCAGAAGTCGAGCCACTCGTCGTTGACGGCCACGATCACGCCGTCGGTGTCCACCACCACGACCTCGGCGCCGTCCCACGTGTCGGGCGTTCCCGCAGGCGCGCCCGTCGGCTCACGAGTCGCCGTCACGTCGCCACCTCGGGCCCGTCGACCACCCGCGCCCCGGCCACCTCGTCGACTCCAACGGCATTCCGTCCCGGAGACCAGTGTCAGAGGTCCCGTCCCGCGCCCCCCGCGGGACCATCGGCTCCTTCCCGCCGCAGCCCGCCGGGCGTGCACTGGGGCCATGACCGCCACGGCGGCGCCCTCGGCCCGGCCACCGACGCCTCCCCCGGGGCTCACCACCGCCGAGGCCCGTCACCGCCTCGCCCGTGACGGGCCCAACGTGCTGCCGAAGCCACGTCGCCGGTCCGCGTGGCGACGGCTGGGTGCGCAGTTCACCCACTTCTTCGCCGTGCTGCTGTGGGCGGCGGCGGCCCTGGCGCTCCTTGCCGGCATGCCGCAGCTCGGGGTCGCGATCGCCGTGGTCGTCCTCATCAACGGCGTCTTCGCCTTCGCGCAGGAGTACCGCGCGGACCGGGCCGGTGAGAAGCTGCGGGACCTGCTGCCCTCCCGGGCCACCGTCCGCCGGGACGGCCGGCGCACCGTCGTGGACTCCCGCGACCTCGTGCCCGGGGATGTCGTGCTGCTGAGCCCCGGGGACCGGGTCAGCGCCGACCTCGAGGTCCTCGACAGCCACGGGCTCGCCCTCGACACGGCGCTGCTGACCGGCGAGTCGGTGCCCGAAGTGCTCGACCTCGGCGACCCGGTCCCGGCCGGTACCTTCGTCGTCGAGGGCGAGGGCGAGGCCCGCGTGACGGCGACCGGCGAGGGGACCCGGCTGGCCGGGATCGCCCGGCTCTCCGGCGAGGTGCGGCGCCCACCGAGCCCGCTGGCCCGGGAGCTGCACCGGGTCGTCCGCGGCCTCGCGGTCATCGCGGTGTCGGTGGGCGCGGCGTTCTTCGCGGTCTCCCTGCTGGTCGGGCTGCCGATCACCGACGGGTTCCTGTTCGCGGTCGGGGTGACGGTGGCGCTGGTACCGGAGGGCCTGCTGCCGACGGTCACGCTGTCGCTGGCCGTGGGCGCGCAGCGGATGGCCCGCCGGCACGCGCTGGTGCGGCGGATGGACTGCGTCGAGACTCTCGGCGCCACCACCTACGTGTGCACGGACAAGACGGGGACGCTGACCCGCAACGAGATGTCCGTCGTCGAGGTGTGGACGCCCGGCGGCACCGTCACCGTGCCCGGTGCCGGGTACGACCCGTCGGAGCCGGTCGTACCGGCCGCCGGCACGGGTCCCGCGGTGCGCCGGCTCGCGACGGCCGCCGTCCGGTGCTCCTCGGGTCACGCGGTCCGGCGCGACAACGGTTCGTGGGCACCGGTCGGGGACCCGATGGAGGCGGCGCTCGACGCGTTCGCGCGACGGCTCGGCGTCGCGGCCGCGGCGGTCCGGGAGGCGCCCGTGCGGCGGCGGTTCGCCTTCGATCCTCGCCGCCGGATGACCTCGGTCGTGGGCGGCGACCTGGTCGCCGTCAAGGGCGCACCGGACGCGGTCCTCACCCGCTGCGCCCGGGCACCGGCCGACGCCGCCGCCGTGATCGACCGGATGGCCGCGAGCGGCCTGCGCCTGCTCGCCGTGGCCGCGCGCACGAGCGATGCGGTGGCCGCCGCCGCTGCCACAGACGCCGCGGAGGTCGAGCGGGACCTCGAGCTGCTCGGCGTGGTCGGCTTCCGCGACCCGCCACGACCCCACGTCGCGGCGGCCCTCGCCCGCTGCCGCGACGCGGGGATCCGGATCGCTATGGTGACCGGCGATCACCCGGCCACGGCCCGGGCCGTGGCCGAGGAGGTCGGCCTCGTGGGTCCCGAGGGGCTCGTGGTCGAGGGGCGCGACCTGCCGGCCGACGAGGCCGTCCTGGGCGCCCTCCTCGACCGGGACGGCGTGGTCGTGGCGCGGGTGTCGCCGGAGGACAAGCTCCGGATCGCCCGGGCCCTGCGAGCCCGCGGCCATGTCGTCGCCATGACGGGTGACGGGGTCAACGACGGTCCGGCCCTGCAGGAGGCCGACGTCGGCGTGGCCATGGGCGCCTCCGGCACGGACGTCGCCCGGGAGGCGGCGGACCTCGTCCTGCTGGACGACGACTTCACCACCGTCGTCGCCGCCGTCGAGCAGGGGCGCGCGACCTCGACGAACATCCGCCGCTTCCTCACCTACCACCTCACCGACAACGTCGCGGAGCTGACGCCGTTCGTGGTGTGGGCGCTGTCCGGCGGCAGGTTCCCGCTGGCCCTGGGCGTCCTGCAGATCCTCGCCCTCGACATCGGCACGGATCTGCTGCCGGCCCTCGCCCTCGGCGCGGAGCCGCCGGGCCGCGGTGTGCTGCGCCCCGGCCGGGAGGTCCCGCGCCGCCGGTTGCTCGACGGGGCACTGCTGCGCCGCGTGTTCGGCGTCCTGGGACCGGCCGAGGCCGTGGTCGAGATGTCGGCGTTCATCGCCGTCATGGCGCTGGCCGGATGGCGGCCGGGCGGTCCCCTGCCGGCGCCGCAGGTGCTGGCCGCGGCCTCCGGGGCGGCGTTCACCGCGGTGGTCGCCGGCCAGCTCGCCGCCGCGTTCGCCTGCCGCAGCGAGCACCGCCCGCCGTGGCGGCTGCGGCGGCGGGGGAACCGTCTCCTCGTCGTGGCTGTCGTCGTCGAGGTCCTCGCCCTCGCGGCGTTCCTCGGTGTCCCACCCGTGGCCGACGTGCTGGGGCACGCGGTTCCGCCGGTGCTCGGCTGGGCCGTGGCGCTCGCCGCAGCCCCGGCCGTCCTCGCGGCCGACGCCGCCGACAAGGCCCTGCGACGCCGGCGTCAGCGCCGGGCCGGATGAGCGAGCCCGCGGGTCCGGCCCGGGTCGTCGACAGCGAGGCGGGCGGCCAGGGTCCGCAGCCCGCGGTGGACGGCGACCCGAACGGCCCCCGGGCTGCGGCCGACGATCACCGCGACATCCGCCACGTCCATCCCGACGACGACCCGCAGCGCCAGCATCTCCGCCTGGTCCCGAGGCAGGCTCGCCACCAGGGCGAGAGCGGCCCGGGTGGTGATCGTCTCGAGCGCCGCGTCCGCGGCGTCCCCGACGACGCCACCGACGGTCAGCTCGCCCACCGGCGTCTCCGGGCGGCGGGCGGCCCGGCGGGCGACGTCGCGGGCCCGATTCCGGGCGACCACCACCAGCCACCGCCCGAACGCCGCCTCGTCGCCGTCGAACGAGCCCAGCCGCGGGATGACCGCCAGCCAGGTGTCCGCGGCGACGTCCTCTGCGGCGTCGCCGCACAGGACCCGCAGGTAGCGGAGCAGCGGCGGGTGCCGGGAACGCCACAACGAGCGGAACGCCTCCTGGTCACCGCGCGCGGCGGCCGCCAGGAGGCTTGGGAAGTCCCCGCCGGGTGCACCCGGCGGGTCGTCGGTCCCGGTCATGCCTCCGGCTCCGGAGCCGTGGGCCTGCACATCCCCGGGCGAGAGCGGGGGGACTCGCACCCGATGGAGCGGGTGTGCCCGGGGATGTGCAGGGGCTCTGGGGGCCGACGGGCGGCGTGACGGACGGGCACCGGGGCCGGGTCCTACGAGGTCGGGGAGGTCATGGGAAGCGGGTCCGGTTCTCGACCGGCTCCGGCGGCCGCTCCACCGGCCGGTGGCGTCTCGCCCGGAGCCATCGACGACTCCGGGGCAGCGGGCGGGTCGTGGGCGACAGACGGGTCGGTCGAGGACGACGGCGACGGATCGGTGGGGTGGTCGGTCGACCCGTCCGTGGTGACGGCCACCGGCGGCGCCCCGGACCCACTCGTCGGCCGCCCGGCCCCGCCGACCCCGGTCGTCGGGATGCCGTCCGGGGGCCCGCGCCGCTCCACCTCCGCACAGAACTGCTCGATGCCGTCGCCGCCGGCGGCGTCCGCCAGCGCGCGACCGACCGGCGACTGCGGGTCGAGGTCACCGGCAGCGTAGGCGGTGCAGAGACCGAAGGCCGCAGGACCAGGCACTTCGGTGCCGGGACCGGTGGCGCCGACCGTGGCCGACGGGGTCCCGGACGCCGTCGCAACGGCCGGCAGGATCGGGGGGGCGGCCGCCGGCTCGGCCGCAGGGGAACCCATGACCTGGTGGGCGGCGTCCCGCAACGGTCCGGGCAGGCTGCCCGTGTAGGCGGCCGCAGCAGTGCCGAGGGTCAGGGTGGTCACGGCAGCGGCGACCACGGCCCACCTCGCCGCGAGCCGTGCCCTCATCGTCGTTCTCCGGCCGCGTCCCGCAGCGTCCCGGCCCGCCCCTGCCACGGTGAAGGCGGCCATCATGCTCGCCTCGGCCGCCAGCTCGCCGGCCGCCGGCGGGCGACGGAGAGCCGCCACGAGAGCGGCGACCCGCTCGTCGGTGAAGTCGCCGCCGACGTCCCGCCCCCAGGCGCGGGAGGTCGCACGGGGCGACCGCCCGGGGTCGTCCGACGCGGATGTCACGGTGGAAGAACGTCCCGGGCGCCGGGAGCGTTACACGAGTCGGTGCGGGTCCACGCGCCCACTCGTGCACCGCTCCAGGTCTGAACGGATCTGTCGCTGGGCACAGCCGGCGCGCTACCGTCGGATTCCGGCGGCCGAAGGCGGCGGGCCGGCCGCCGCCCCCGGTTCCCCGGGGAGGAGGAGTCATGCGGATCTCCCACATCCTGCGCCGCAAGGGTCGTGACGTCGCGACCATCGCGTCGCACGAAACCGTGCGGGCGCTCGTCGAGCGGCTGGCCGAGCACCGGGTCGGCGCACTCGTGGTCACCGACGACGGCCGGAGCGTCGACGGCATCGTCAGCGAGCGCGACGTGGTCCGGGGCCTGCGCGTCACGGGCGCCGCGCTGCTCGAGGCGCCGGTGGCGTCGATCATGACGAGCGAGGTCCACACCTGCGAGCCGTCGGCAACGGTCGACGAGCTGATGCGGCTCATGACGGACCGGCGGTTCCGACACGTTCCCGTCGTCGAGGCCGACGCCCTGGTCGGGATCGTCAGCATCGGCGACGTGGTCAAGCACCGGATCGACCAGCTGCAGGACGAGCGGGACCAGCTGGTCGGCTACATCAGCAGCTGATCTGCTCCCCGGGTCAGTGGCCGCTGGGCGGGGGGACGACGGCGGCGACGCCGGGAGTGTCCTGCCCGATGCGGTACATCCGACGCAGCACGGCGAGTCCGTCACCCGGGTCGACGTGCAGCCCAGCCCTCGCCGCCGCGGCGTCCGACACCAACCCGGTCGCCCAGTCCAGGAACGTCGACCCGTCGGCACGGACCGAGATCAGCGTGCCCGGTCCGCCGTCGGCCGGTCCGCCGTCGGCCGGTGGCCCGTCCCGCACCTCGTGCCGGGCGCCGTGGGCCGTGATCGTGAGCTGCTCGCCGTCCACGGTCACGGTGAGCGTGAGCGGGTCGGGGACAGCGGCGGGATCGTAGGCGCCGTCCAGCGCGACCATGAGCCACGCCAGCCGAAACTGCGCGCCCGGCTGGAGCCGTCCGAGCAGCGGCTGTCCCCAGGCCGCCATCGCCAGCAGCACCGGCTTCAGCTCGCGCCCGCGCTCGGTCAGCTCGTACACGACGGACGCCGCGGGAGCGGGCAGCTCGCGACGGGTGACGACGTCCGCGGCCTGCAGGCTCCGCAGGCGGTCGGTGAGCATGTTGGTCGCGATGCCGGGCAGGCCCGCCCGCAGGTCGGCGTACCGCTTCGGGCCGGTCAGGAGCTCCCGGACCACGAGCAGGGTCCAGCGTTCGCCGAGCACCTCCAGCGCCTTGGCCACGGCGCAGTGCATGTCGTAGCTGGTTCGAGCCATGTCACATGCTATTCGCCTTTCTTAACTTGCAAAAAACAAGCGACGCGCTCATGCTGGTGCTCCCCGACCCGAGGAGCACCCGCGATGACGACGACCCCCGACACCGACCCTCGCCACGCCGTCGGCCGGGCCCCCACCACCGGTCGCCTGCGCGCCGGGCTGCGGGCGAACGCCGTGTTCTCGACGGTCAGCGCCGTCCTGCTGCTGGTCGCCGGACCGGTCGTCGCCGAGGGCTGGGGACTCGGACCGACCTGGCTGGCCCCGGTCGTCGGAGTCGGATTGGTCGGCTTCGGCCTCCTCGTCGCCCGGGTGGCGGTCCAGCCGGCCGGGCCGCGGCTGCGACGGCAAGCCGTCGCCGTGACGGCCGCCGATCTGGCGTGGGTCCTCGGGACCGCGATCGTGCTGATCGTGGTCCCACCGCGACCGCCCGGGGTCGTCGTGCTCGCCGTCCTCGCGGGCGCGGTGGCGGCCCTCGCCCTGGCGCAGGTCCGGGGCCTGCTGGCCAGCGCGGACGACGACCCCCTGGCCGACGACGAGGTGGTCGAGGTCAGGGGCCGGATCGAGGCGCCGCCGGGCACGGTGTGGCCGCTGATCGCCGATCACGACCTCTACGGCCGGCTGGCCCCGGGCCTGGCGAGCGTGGAGGTCGTCAGTGAGCCCGGGGAGGCGCTGCGGCGACGGTGCACGAACTCCCAGGGCTCGGGCTGGGAGGAGACGTGCACCCTCTGGGAGGAGGGCCGGCGGTTCGCGGTCGAGGTGGACACCAGCGAGTACCCCTACCCGATCGGCCGGATGCAGGGACTGTGGCAGGTGGACCCCGACCCGAGCGGCAGCCTCGTCACCCTGCGCCTCGCGGCGCAGCCCCACTCCACCCTGCGGGGCGGCCTGATGGCCATCCTGCTCCGCCCGGTGATGTCCCGGGCACTGCGGCGGGTCCTCGACGGGTGGCGGGAGAGGGCAGGCGCGGCGACCGCGCTGCCGGCGTGAGCGCCGCCCGGGATCAGTCGGCGCGTCACGACTCCAGCGCCGTGTCCGGCCAGAACGACTGCCACGAGAACCAGAAGGTGTCGGTGCTGGGCAGCCGCTCCAGAGTCCGGCCCGCGGCCGGACCCGACACCGCGCGCCCCTGAACGTCCCAGGTCGATCCGGTGAGATCGTCGACGAAGCCGTCCTCGGTGGCCGAGAACGACAGCTCGTCGCCGTCCAGCAGTGCCGAGAACACCCCGGTGGTCCCGACGTCGGCGCCATCGGCCACCTCGGAGGCGTCGAGCGCGGACGCCTGGCCCGGCACGGCGAAGGCCACCACGGGACGATCCGCGACCTGCACGGGGACGACACCACGGGACAGCAGGTCGTCGGTCCGCACCGCGACCGGGGAGTCCGGGTCGCCGAACCCGACGACCCGGGTCATGGCCGCCGCCCGGGGGTCCACCTCGCCACTGAACAGGAACGGTGTGCCCGCCTCGTCGTCGTAACCGACGTAGGGGTTGCGGCCGTAGTCCCGGGTGTGACCGGTGTCCTGCGTCAGCACGAGGGCGTCGGGGAAGGTCTCGCGGAACCGATCCCACGGGACCAGCGCCACGGGCAACCGCTCGAGCTCCGTCCCCGTCAGCACCCCCGCGACGGCCCGGCCCTGCGCCTGCGGCCACAGCGACTCGGTCTGCCGGTCGTACATGACGAGATTCGACAGGTACAGCCGCCCCGACGTCCCGAAGGTGAGCTCCCGCCCGGCCGCCCGGCGGTCGAACGCCAGGGCGGAGTTGCAGAGCGGGCAGTAGGTGACCGTCACCGGGCGGTCCGCCACCACGTCATTGACGATCTCGTGCCAGGTGAGGATCTGGACGGGGTAGGCGCGCGTCTCGTCGTCGACCGTGAGGACGACGACGGACTCCCGGTCGTCCAGGAAGTCGATCTCGTCCACGGGCAGGAACTGCGGGTCGTCGATCGGCGGGATGCCGTCCGGCGGCGGTCCGCCGGAGACGATCTCGGTGGTGTCGATCAGCGGCTCGGGCAGCGCGGGGTCGTTCACGTTCCGCAACGCGGACGGCCCGTCGGCGTCCAGGTCCGCGGCCGAGGCCCCGGCGCTCGGATCGGCACCGTCGGTCGGATCGGCCCCAGCCGTGAGGCCCCCCACGCCGCCCCCGGACAGCAGTGCGGTTGCGGCGACAGCGACGGCGACGAGACCGGCGACAGCCACCCCGCCGATCACGACGACCCGGCGCCGGATCACAGGGGGGCCTCTGCGAGCTCGCTCAGGGCATCGACGTCGAGCACGACGATCCGGCCCCGGCGCAGGGTGACGGCACCGCGATCCTGGAGATCCCCGAGGACCTTCGTCGTGGTCTCCCGGGTCGTGCCGACGAGGTCCGCGAGCTGCGCGTGGGTGAGCCGGACCTCGCGCCCGGGAGCCCCGGCGAGCCGCGGCGACGCCGGGCCCGAGACCGCCAGCACCGTCAGCGTCGCCGCGACGCGCTGCGGCGCCGTCTTGAGCAGGGCGTCGGCGAGCCGCTGCTCGACCTCCGCCAGCCGGCGCCCCAGCCCCTCGGTGATGCGGGCGGCGATGCGCACGTCCGACAGCAGCATCGAGCGCACCTCCACCTCGTTCATCGAGCACAGCACCACGTCGTCCAGAGCCTCCGCGCTGCTGCGCCCCATGTCCTGGCCCAGCAGGCGCAACTGCCCGAACAGCGCGCCCGGACCGAGCACGGCGAGGGTCAGGGTGCGCCCGTCCGGTGCCGACCGGACGAGCCGCACCCGACCTGACTTGACGATGTAGAGCACCTCGGCGCCGCGGGCCGGCGACCACACCAGGCTCCCTCGCGGCAGGGCCCGCATGGGAGCGCGCGCGGCGATGCTGGCGCGCTCCCGCCGGTCGAGGTCGCGCAGGATCTCGCTCTCGTCGAGGCAGAAGACGGGCAGCGGGTCGTCGTCACCGGGCTGGAGTCCCACGCTCCCGGACGTTACGAGGTGCAGCGGGCGACCGGCGAGCATCGCGGTCACGCGGACCGAGACCCCCTGGCACGACCCGCCAGAACCGCGACCACCGCGCCGAGCACGAGGCCGAAGACGATGTGACCGACGAGGCTCTGCACGGCCACGCCGTCCACCGTGAACACGGGCATGCCCATGGCGGCGGGCATGAGCAGGAGCGGTCCGAGGACCCACCACACCAGCCCGTACGCGGCCCCCAGCCCCAGACCGACCGCGAAGCCTGTGACGCGTGGGGCGAGCACCAGGCCGAAGCCGGCCCCGATGGCGACGGAGATCGCGAGATGGACGGCCCAGGCGACGGCGCCGGACTCGGAGTCGACGAGCATGCCGACCATCCCGATCATGTCCATGGCCTGCATCATCACGCCGAAGGCGACTCCGCCGGCGAGACCGCCGACGATCCCGGCCGGCACGGTGCGGAACGAGAGGAGCGGACGGGGCGTCGCGGTGCCCGTGGTGGACATGGGGTTCCTCCTTGGTCGGCTGCGGCGGCGACTTCGCCGCCGGACTGACGCTAGGGAGGTACGGGGCCTGCGTTCTGTGACCGCGCACACAGAGAGAAGCGATCTCGTGCGGTTGCTGCTCGGTTCCGGGGTGCGGGCCGACCTGCCCGGTCTCGACCTCAGCCGGCTGGCGAGCTCGAGGCCCGGGGTCGATCGCCGGCGGGGGCCTGCCGCGGGGAGGGCGGGTGGACGATGAGCCGGGTCGGGGTCACGACCTCGATACGCCGCGCGTCCCCCTCGGCCTCACGCAGGGCCTCCCGCCAGAGAGCCGGATGAGGCTTCACGACGACGATCGGGAACTTTCGCTGGCCGGGCACACCCCGATGATAAGCGAGGCACCGGCACAACCGCTCCCGAATCGCACCGGATCCGCCGGTGGACAATCGGCCTCCCATCACTGGACGTCCGCGACAACTCACGGAAGGTGGCGAACGGCGAGCTGTGGCCGTGCATCACGAGAACGCGGCGCGGACCCACCGCGCCGGGCACCACCCCGACACCCCCCGAAACACCAGGAGAATTGTTTCCGAGCAGAATCGGAATCCGATTGCCCACGCTCGTCCCCCCCGGGGGGGCGCGGGGACTCCTGGCGACCTCGCTCGGCCGATACCCACGTGCTGTCGGGCCGCGCCTGCACAACCCGCCGATGTCCTCGGGCACCGACCACGGGACGTCGCGCCACGCCGCTCGGACGTGCCCCGACGGACGGGCGTCACGGCCTGGTCGGGCATCGACCCGGTGCAAGAATCAACCCGTGCTGTGGGGGCAGGACGTGGTCGGGAGGGACGAGGAGCGCGCCGGGATCCGGGCGGCGCTGGTCGACGACGCCGGGGTGGTCGTGGCCGGGGCCGCGGGCGTCGGCAAGACGGCCCTCGTGCGGGAGGTCGTGCGAGGCCTCGGCGACCGCTACGACGCCTGCTGGATCCCCGCGACCCTCGCCACCAAGGACGTGCCGTTCGGAGCGCTCGCGGGTCTGCTCGCGGACACCGACGTCCGGTTGGAGCCCGCCCGGGTGCGAGCGGCCGTGACGGCGACGGTCTCCCGACGCGCGGGCGGGCGCCGTCCGGTCCTCGTCGTGGACGACGCCCACCACCTGGACGACGCCTCGGCCGGTGTCGTGCTCGGCCTCGCGGCGGACCGTGACGTCCGGCTGGCGGTCACGCTGCGGACGGGTGCACCGGTCTCGGACGCCGTCACGGCACTCTGGAAGGACGGCTTCCTCTCCCGGACCGACCTCGGTCCGCTCGACCGCGAAGGCACCGCCGCCCTGGTCGAGGCCGCACTCGAGGGCCCGGTCGCGGCTCCCAGCGCCGACCTCCTGTGGCAGTGGACGGGCGGCAACGCCCTCGCCCTCGTCGAGCTGGTCCGACATGGCAGACAGCAGGGGCTGCTGGTCCGCGAGGGCGGCCGGTGGTGGTGGCGGGCGCCCCTCGTCGTCCCACCCGTACTCGACGAGCTGCTGGCCGCCCACCTGGAGCGCCTCGACCCGGAGGCCCGCGACGCCATGGCCGCGGTCGTGCTCGGCGAGCCGCTTCCCGTCGACATGCTGCGTGTCGTGGCACCGCCGGGCGCGCTGGCCACCCTCGAGGACGCGGACCTGGTCCGTCCCGTGGAGTCCGGCGGTCGGCTCGCGGTGCGGGCCGCCCACCCACTGCTCGCGGCCGCGGTGCGCCGACGCCTGGGGGCCTCCCGCCGGGGACGGGTCGCGGCCGCCCTGCTCGCCGTCGCACCACCGGCGCACGAGAACGCCGCCGCCCTGGTGCGCCGCGCGGTCTGGCAGCTGATGGCCACCGGCCCGGCGGACGTCGAACTCCTGCTCCGCGGCAGCGCCCTCACCCTGCACGTCGACCCCGGTCTCGCGGCCCGGCTGGCCCGGCGGGCCGTGGCCGAGTCCGGGGGGGCGGCGGCCGCGGTCGCCCTCGCCGACGGCCCTCGTCGAGGCGGGCGACCCCGGCGAGGCCCGGCGCGTCCTGGAACGGGCGCGGGTCCGCCCGGCCGAGGGCACCCCGGACCCGGCCTCGGACCTGAGGCTGGCGATCGCCCTGGCCGGGCACCGCACCTGGGCCGAGCGCGACCCCGTCGGCGGGTACGGCGAGCTCATGACGATCCGGGCGGCGGTCGTCGCCGAGCCGGCGGCGCCCGCGTCCGAGCTCGCCGCCGCCCGGGACGAGCTGGACGCCGTGGCGGCTCTGGCTTTGCTGTTCTCCGCACGCCCCCGGGACGCCCTCGATGCGGCCGACCGACTCCTCGCTCACCCCCGCAGCCCCGCCGCCGCGACCAGGGCCGAGCTCGTCCGGGTCGCCGCGCTGACTCTCGTCGGGCGGACGGGCGACGCGGTCACCGTCGGCGAGGCACTCGTCGCGCGGCTGGGGGCGGCGCCGAGCCCGCTGCCGTACGCCGCCGGCATGGCCGGTGCCGCGCTCGCGCTGGCCCGGCTCTGGCGCTCGCCCGCCGGTGAGGTCCCCCTCTCGGACCCCACCCTCGGCCGGTGGCCGCTGACGGGCGACACCGAGCTGCTGGGGCTGCGACCGACGCAGTGGTCCCTGTTCGACGGCTACGTGCAACGAGTCGTGGGGGATCGCCAGGCGGCCATCGCCCGGCTCCAGGAGGCCCTGGTCCAGCAGTCGGGCGGCGAGGGCCTCTTCCGGTCGGAGGCCGCCGCGTGGCTGGCGATCACGCTGGCCGACGAGGGCCGGCCGGACGAGGCCGCGGCGGTGCTCGCCGAGCGGCCACCGGACGCGCTGGCCATCGTCCCGGGGCTGGGACCCTGGTCGGCCGCCGCCGTCCATGCCGTACGGGGCGAGGCCGGCCCGGCGGTGGCCCTCATCGACGAGGCCGTGGCCGTGGCCCGGGACGCCGGATGCCCCCTCGTCGAGCTCGGATACCTGACGTACGCCGCGGAGCTGCGGGGTCCCGCCGGGCCGGCAGCCGTCGCGGCCCGGACCGCCGAGCTGTGCCGCGAGGTCGACGCCCCGAGGCTCGTGGCCGGGGCGGCTGCCGTGCTGGCGCTGGCGCAGCGGTCCGGTGGCGACGTCGACCGCGACCGTCTCGCCGACCTCGCGGCGCAACTCGAGATCCATGGTCTGCCGCGCCAGGCGCTCCTGCTCGTTGACGCCATCCTGAGCGGGATGTCCCCGGGCCGGCACCGGACGGCACACCTGGCGTGGGCCACCCGACTGCGCCGGGCCGTCAGCGACGACGGCACCGGCGACCAGGGGCTCGCGGCCGGGTTGACCCGTCGGGAGGCAGAGATCGCAGGGCTCGTCGTCGACGGCCTCAGCGACCGCGACATCGCTGCCCGGCTGGTGGTCTCGGTCCGGACCGTCGAGAGTCACCTGGCCCGGGTGTACCGCAAGCTCGGCGTCTCCTCACGCCGGGACGTGGCGGCGGCCATGGCCCCCGGGAGGGCTCGGTCCTGACCGGGGCGACCCGGCGTCGGCACCGGACGTCACCCGTCACACCTCGAGGACGATGTCGAGCGCCGAGAGGACCGAGTCCATGCGGCAGACCAGCGTCATGTTCGTCACCGACGCGCCGGTCACGAGCCCCACGGGTGCGCTGCGGAAGTCCGCCGTGAAGACGACCGACCCCGAGTCACCACTGCTCGCGAAGGTCCCGGAGGGCGTGCGGACCCGGATCAGGTCGTTGAACCAGGCCCATGAGGGGACGCCACCCCAGGTCCCCCCGATCCATGCCGAGACCGCGAAGTCGTCGATCACTCCGTAGGTCAGCCCGGTCGTGCGGCCGGACTTCGCGACCCAGGTACCCCGGTCGATCTCCGAGGGGTTGCCGATGTCGGGTGGGGTGGCGCCGATGCGGTGGAAGTGGTCCACGCCCTCGGAGACGTACAGAATCTCCTTGCGCACGCGGTCGGGCCAGGCCCAGGCCGTGGCGCAGTCCACATAGTTGGGGACGCCGCCCGGCACCACGGGTGCGAACCGCTCCAGGATCGCGATCTGGTGCGCGGGGCAGGAGCCGCCGTCGCCGGGCGACGGCTGCACCACGCAGTCGTGGAGCACTGCGGTCTGGTGGCTCGTGAGGACGTGGTTGTTGCTCAGCACGAGCAGCCGCCCGTCGCGGGGCGCGGTCCTGCCCCGGGCGAGACAGCCGAGGGTGCCGTAGGCGCCCGGCGGGCGCACGTGGTGCGCGGAGCCGCCACCGGCCGCCGGGCGCCGCGGGACGGTGTGGGACGACGACGTCCGGAACACGCCGGTGTGCACCACCTCGAGCGGGACCCGCTCGGCCACGCGAGCGCCCAGGGACGACACCAGGAGGCGGCGCACGCTGTCAGGCGGAGTCGGCTCCGCCACGTACACGGTGAGCACGGACGAGCCCGGAGCCGCGAGCGGCCCGTCGCTGCGACCCGCACCGATCCCGGCCCGACCGAGCCCGAAGCCGACGATGACGCCGCCGGGGCCCTCGAGGGCAGGCGAACGGTCCGTCGGTTCCGGGGACGCCTGGGCCGCGGCGGCGGCCAGGCGCTCCTCGCCCCGGCTCCGGAGGAGTTCCTGGAGTTCGGCCTTGGTGTCCCGCAACGCCGCCGGCACGTCGAGCAGGTCCTCGGCGAGCGCCTCGGGGGGGCGCTGCCGGGCCGGGGTGGGTGCGGCGGCCGCCCGGGTGGCGACCTCCTGTGCCCGCGCGTCGGAGGGCGGGGCCTCGAAGGGGCGGGAGAAGGGGGTGGGCTCGGTCATCGTGGGCTCCTGTCCGGTCGTCGGGTCAGCGCGGTCGTCTCCATCGGTCACCAGGCCACCGGCTCGGCTCGTGCCGGGGCCGCCACCCGGATCAGCCGGGCGTCGTCGCGCATGCCCACGTAGACCGCATCAGTGGCGGGG
>JBHJOS010000145.1:0-14208 GCA_050329415.1 Kineosporiaceae bacterium | reverse complement strand
GGGAGGAGCGCGACGCCGCCGCCCGGGCCGCGGCGACCCAGCGGGCGACGGCCGCCGTCGAGCGCGCGGCCGCCCGGCTCGGTGCCACGGCGGACGAGGCGCTCGCGGGCATGGCGGGGTCGTTGTGCGACGCGGTCACCGACCTGGCCGAGGCACTCGTGGGGGTCGAGCTCACCGATCCCGGGCGGCGGGCCGCCGCGGCCGTGCGCCGGGTGCTCGCCGCGGCGGCCGACTCCGGCGTCGAGGCGGCGGCGCCGGTACGCGTCCGGCTGCACCCGGGGGACGCCGCCGCCCTCGACCCGGCCACCGTGGCCGCCGGGGTCGAGGTCGTCCCCGACCCGACCGTGGCCCCCGGGGACGCCGTCGCCGACGCCGGCGCAGCCCGGATCGACGCCCGCGTCGGCCAGGCGGTCGCCCGGGCTCGTGCCGCGGTGACGGCATGACCGGGGTGGGGCGCCTCGAGGGCGCCGTCACCGCGTGGGCGGCCCGGGCCGCCGTGGCGGCGGCCCCGCTGGTCGAGGGGACCGTCACCTCGGTCCTCGGGCTGGCCGTCGAGGTCGGCGGGCTCCGGGTCCCGGTGGGCGAGACGGTTCTGATCGACACCCCCGACGGCCCCCGGCCGGCCGAGGTGGTCGCCGCCGACGCCACCGCGCTGCGCTGCCTGCCCACGGTCGGCACGCACGGCCTCACGGTGGGTTCCCGGGTGCGGCGGCTCGGCTCCGCCGCCACGGTCCCGGTCGGCTGGTCACTGCTGGGTCGGGTCCTCGACGCGGCCGGGGAGCCCCTCGACGGCGGTCCTGCCCTCGGCACCGCCCCGCGCGCGGGCGTCCACCACGACGCGCCGCACCCCCTGGCCCGGGCTCGGGTGGACCGGCCGCTGCCGGTGGGGGTGCGGGCAGTCGACGTCTTCGCCACCGTGGGGCGGGGCCAGCGACTCGGCATCTTCGCCGGCTCCGGCGTCGGAAAGTCCAGCCTCCTCTCCATGATCACAAGAGGCAGCGCCGCCCAGGCGAGCGTCATCGCCCTCGTGGGGGAGCGCGGGCGGGAGGTGCGGGAGTTCCTCGAGGACGACCTGGGCCCCGAGGGGCTCGCCCGCAGCGTCGTCGTCGTCGCCACCTCCGACCAGCCACCGCTGCTGCGCCTGCGCGCCGCCTTCACCGCCACCCGGATCGCCGAGTCCCTCGCCGACGACGGCGCGGACGTCCTGCTGCTGCTCGACAGCCTCACCCGGGTCGCCACGGCGCAGCGGGAGGTGGGCCTGTCGGCCGGCGAGCCGCCGGCCACCCGGGGCTACCCGCCGTCGACGTTCGCCCTGCTGCCGCGGCTGCTGGAACGGGCCGGGCCGCGCCCGACGGGCTCCATCACCGGGATCTACACGGTCCTGGTCGAGGGCGACGACCACAACGAGCCGGTCGCCGACGCCGCCCGCTCCATCCTCGACGGCCACGTCGTGCTCGACCGGCGGATCGCCACGTCCGGCCGCTTCCCGTCGGTCGACGTGCTCGAGTCGGTGTCCCGGGTCATGCCCCGGGTGACGACCCCGGAGCAGGGGCGGGCCGCCGCGGTGCTGCGGCGCCTGCTCGCGGCGCACCGGGACGCCCGCGACCTGCTGGACGTCGGCGCCTACGTGCCGGGCTCCAACCCCGACGTCGACGCCGCGGTCCGGCTGCTGCCGCGGATCGAGGACCTGCTGCGCCAGGGCCTCGACGAGCCGGCCCCGTTCGAGGCGACGTGGGCCGAGGCGACGGCGCTGGCCGCGGAGGCGGGGCGGTGAGCCGGCGGCCGGGGGGGCGCCCCTCGCTCACCAGTCTGCTGGCACTGCGCCGGGCCCGGGCCGAGGCGGCCCGGGCGGAGTACGGCGCCGCGGTGAGCGCCCGCCATGCCGCCGAGCAGATGCTCGCCGGGCACCTCGGCGAGCTGGCCGATCACGAGGTCGCGGGGTCCGCCTGGCAGGGCACGGTCGACGCCCGGGAGCGGCTCCGGGCCGCCGTGACCGGGTCTCGCGCCCGCCTCACCGCGGCCGCCGACGCCGAGCGGGACGCCCGGGAGCGGTGGGTGGTGCACCGGCGCTCCGAGCGGGCGGTCGAGAAACTGCTCGAGCGGGTGGCGGCGGCCCGGCAGGGCGCCCTGGCCCGTGCCGAGCAGGCGGCTCTCGACGAGACGGGTCTCGTGGCCCACCGCCGTCGGGACGCGGCAGCGATCGGCGGGGCCCCGTGAGCGGCTTCGCGCCCGCCGGCCTGCAGGCGGTCCAGGCCCGGGTGGGGCAGATCGAGGCGCGCCTGGGAACGCTGACCCGGACCACGGCGCCGACCGGCGCCGCCGGTGCGGCGTTCGCCCGCGCCCTGGACGGCGCTCGGTCCGTGGCGGCCTCCGACGGCACCCCCGGCGCCCCCGGCGCCGGCGGCGCGGGCGGCGCAGTCACGGGCGACGACGTCGTGGAGTCGGTCCGCAAGTACCTCGGTGTCCCGTACCGCTGGGGGGGCACCGACCCGGCGACCGGCCTCGACTGCTCGGGCCTCGTCCAGCGGGCCCTCGCCGACCTCGGGATCGAGGTGCCGCGGGTGGTCGCCGACCAGCAGCACGCCGGCACCGAGGTGGCGTCCCTGGCCCAGGCGCGCCCCGGGGACCTGCTGGTGTGGCGCGGCTCGCCGAACCACATCGGGGTCTACCTCGGCGACGGGAAGATGATCCACGCGCCTCGCACCGGGGACGTCGTCAAGATCTCCGACGTCCGGCGGGAGCCACCGTCCACCATCCGCCGCGTGGTGCCGGCGGACGGCCCCGGGGCCTCGGTCCCGGCACCGGCCGCCACCGCGGATGTGCCGTTCGGCGGCGTGTTCCGGACCGCCGAGCAGCGGTACGGGCTGCCGTCCGGGGTGCTGGCCGCGGTCGCCCGCGCCGAGTCCGGGTTCGATCCGGACGCGGTCAGCGGCGCCGGCGCGGTGGGGCTCATGCAGCTCATGCCGGGCACCGCGGCAGAGCTGGGCGTCGACCCGCGCGACCCGGTGGCGGCCGTCGACGGGGCGGCCCGGTACCTGCGCAGCCAGCTCGACTCCTTCGGCGACCTGCGGGTGGCGCTGGCCGCCTACAACGCCGGGCCCGGTGCCGTGCGCCGCCACGGCGGGGTGCCGCCCTTCGACGAGACCAGGACCTACGTGGCGCGCGTCCTCGCCGCCATGGCCGGAGGTGGCCGATGACCCTCATGGAGATCGCTCCTGCCCTGCCCCGTGTCCCGGGGCCCCGAGCCGCCGCTGCTGCGCGCGACAGTGGAGACCCGGCCGGCTTCGCCGTGGCCCTCGAGGCGGCCGTCGGGAGCGGGCCGGCGCGCGACCGGCGCGGCACCGACGCCGCCGACGAGGTCCCCGCCGAGCCGGAGGCCCCCGGTGGCCCCGGCAGCGTCGGCGGTGACCCGGCGCCGGCCTCGGACGAGGGGCGCACGGACCAGGCAACCCCGGTGGCCGATCCCGCGGCCGCGCCGATCTCCGGTGCGCCCGCTGCCGGGTCCGCGCCACGCACCGCTGCCCCCGAGACCACGGTCTCCGGCGGCGCGCCGTGGCTCGCGGCGGGGTCGGCCGGGTCGGGGACGACCGTTGCCGTGTCCACCGCCGCCCCGGTCACCGCCTCGTCGAACCCGGTCGCCGGTGTCGGGATCGCCGGGCAAACCGCCCCGGACCCGGGGCCGCTCCCAGCGCCCGGCCCCGGCGGCGAAGCCCCGGGAGCGGACTCGATCGCGGGGGAGCCCGTCCCGGGTGCCGTCGCCACGGACCGGGACGGTGCCGAGCTGCCCGGCGCGAGCGATCGGCAGGCGTCGGCACCGACAGCTGCCCCGGCGGGCCCGGAGGCGGGCCGGGCTCCCGCTGTGCCGGGGGTCACCACCCCGGCGAGCGGCACGGGGCTGCTGTCCGGCACGGGAGTGCTCTCCGGCACGGGACTCGCGGCACCCGCTGCCGCGGTCGGGCCCTACGCCCTCGACGGGCTCGGGCCGGTGAGCCGCGTCCTCGCCGGGCGGCTGCTGGCCGGGGACGGCGCCCACACCCTGGTCGTCCACCTCAACCCCGCGGCGCTCGGTCCGGTGCGGGTGTCGGCCACGCTGCGCGGCGGCGCGCTCGGCATCGAGCTCAGCGGCGGTACCGAGGGTGCCCGCGAGGCGCTGCGGGCTTCGCTGTCGGAGCTCTCGGCCTCGCTGGCCGGCGCCGGGCTGGACGCCGGTGTCCGGGTGACGGACCTCGTTGCCGAGGGTCGTCCGGCGGGTGTCGGGGGCCACGAGCAACCCGGCGGCCGGGAGACCTCGCCCGACCCGCGCGACCGCGGCGGCGACCGACCGAACGCGGCGGAGCGCGGCGACCTCCGCCCCGGCGCCCCCCGGGCCGGCCAGAACGCCGGCTCCGCCGTCGCGATCGCCCTCGCCGACCGGAGCGGTTCCGGCCCCCGACTCGACATCCGCATCTGACCGGGAGAACCCCATGACCGTGCAGCCCACCCCGATCGACCGGTTGACCGCGCCCGCCCCGGCGCCGGTCACCGCCGGCCGCAGCGAGCTCGGCCGGGAGGACTTCCTCCAGCTGCTGGTCGCCCAGCTGCGGTACCAGGACCCGCTCAACCCCGCGGACGGCACCGAGTTCGTCGCCCAGACCGCCCAGCTCACCTCGGTCGAGCGGCTCAACGAGCTCGCCGACCTCAGCGGCCAGGCGGTGTCGGTGCAGCAGCGCTGGTCCGCGGCCGCCCTGGTGGGGCGCACGGTGACCGTGCCCGGGCCCGACGGCATCGGCGCCGTCACCGGCACCGTGACGTCCGTGCTGCTCAGCGGGACCGACCCGGTCCTGCGAGTTCGGGTGCCGGGCGGCGACACCCGCGACGTCCCGCTGGACGCGGTCACCGCCGTGTCCGACGGGACGCCGCCGGCCTGACCGCCCGGAACCCGGAGCCGACAACCCCGCCACCCTCGTCGACCCCGCGACCTCACCGACCGCGCGACCTCACCGACCCCGCGACCTCACCGACCCCGCCAGAGAGGACCGTCCATGCTCCGCTCGATGTTCTCGTCCATCAGCGGCCTGCGGGCCCACCAGACCATGATGGACGTCACCGGCAACAACATCGCCAACGTCAACACCACCGGCTACAAGTCCGCCCAGACCCTGTTCCAGGACACCCTCAGCCAACTGCTCCAGGGCGCGGGCGCCCCCGGTGCGGCGCTGGGCGGCACCAACCCGGCCCAGGTGGGGCTCGGCAGCCGGGTGGCCGCCATCACGACGACGTTCACCCAGGGCGCCTCGCAGACCACCGGCCGCAGCACCGACCTGATGATCAGCGGGGACGGGTTCTTCGTCGTCAACAAGTCCGGTCAGCAGCTCTACACCCGCGCCGGCGCGTTCTCCTTCGACGCCCAGGGCAACCTCGTCACCCAGGACGGCGCGTTCGTCCAGGGCTGGGCGGGAGCCAACGGGGTCATCGACACCACCGGCCCGATCGCCGGCATCCGGCTGCCGCTCGGCATCCTCCTGCCGCCGGTGGCCACGACCACCGCCACCGCCACCGGCAACCTGCCCGCGGACGCCGCCACCGGCACCGTGCTCACCACGACCATCCCCACCTACGACGCGGTCGGCAACGAACTCACCCTCACCGCGACCTTCACGAAGACGGCCACCCCGGGGCAGTGGAGCGCGACCCTCGACCGGCCCGGCTCCGCCACCGTCAACGTCGCGGCCTTCACCAGCCCGCCCGCCCCGGGCGCGGCCACCACCATCGGTGGCGTCGAGGTCGACCTGTCCGGTCTCACCATGTTCGCCGGCACGTCGTCCGCGGCGCTCACGGCGCAGGACGGCAGCGAGGTGGGCACCCTGCAGGCCTTCACCGTCGGCAACGACGGCACCCTGGTCGGCGTCTTCTCCAACGGCCTGCGCCAGGACCTCGGCCGGGTGGCGATCGCGGCGTTCAACAACCCCCAGGGGCTGGAGAAGGTCGGCGGCAGCGCCTACCGCGACACCGTCAACTCCGGGGTGGCCCAGATCGGCACGCCCGGCACCGGGGCCCGCGGCACCCTGCAGGGCGGCTCTCTGGAGATGTCGAACGTGGACCTCTCCAGCGAGTTCACCAACCTCATCATCAGCCAGCGCGGGTTCCAGGCGAACTCCCGTGTCATCACCGCCTCCGACGAGCTGCTGCAGGATCTTGTCAACATGAAGCGCTGACGGTCCGGGGGCAGGTGATCCAACTCACCGGAGGGGTTCCGCAGGTTCGCCACGACATGTGGCCTGCGGAACCCTCCGGTGAGTTGGATCACCGCCGACTCGGCCGGACGGGCGGGCGGACGTCACTCCTCGGGCGGATCAAAGGGCACCACCCGTGCGACCGATGACAAGGAGGACACCCGGCACCCCGGCCCCGGCCGGACGAGAGGACAGGCGAGGCAGTGATCCCTCTGACGCGGCTCAACGGGAGGGTGTTCGGGCTCAACCCCGACGCCGTCGTGCGAGCCGACGTGACCCCGGACACCGTCCTCACGCTCGCCGACGGCAGCAAGTACGTGGTGTCGGAGTCCCTGGCCGAGGTCATCGACCTGGTCGTGGAGTTCCGGGCCGAGGTGCAGCGCCGCGCCCTCGACCCGGCCGCCGGCGGGTTCGCCGCGACGGCCACCGCCGACGACCCCGACGACGGCGAGAACGGCGAGAACGGCGTCGACGGTCCGGACGATCCCGACGTGATCCGGCTGCGGCCGAGGAGAGGGTGACATGGACCTCGCGGTCATCATCGGCCTCATCGCGGGCCTCGTCGCCATCTGCATCGGCATCGTGCTCGCCGGCGGCGACCCGATGGTCATGATGCAGGCCCCGCCGATCATCCTCGTGCTCGGCGGCACGATCGGTGTGACCATGATGGGGGGGACCCTCAAGGACACCCTCAAGCAGCCGAAGGTGCTGATCAAGGCGTTCACCGCCAAGGTCCGCCCCCCCGACGCCACCGTGGCCGGTCTGGTGTCCCTGGCCGACAAGGCCCGGCGCGAGGGCCTGCTCGCCCTCGAGGACGCCGCCAAGGACATCGACGACCCCTTCCTGCGGGACGGTCTCCAGCTGGCCATCGACGGCACCGACCCCGAGGACCTCGACGACGTCATGCGGTCGCAGATCGAGGCCAAGCGGGGCGCCGACAAGCAGGCGGCCAAGTTCTGGGGCGACGCCGGGGCCTACGCGCCGACCGTCGGCATCATCGGGACCTGCCTGGAGCTGGCGAGCGCGCTGCAGTCCCTCGACGACCCCGCCGCGCTCGGTTCCAAGATCGCTCTGGCGCTGATCGTCACCCTGTGGGGCGTCATGTCCGCCAACGTTCTCTTCCTCCCGCTGGCAGCCCGGCTCAAGCGGCTGTCCGAGATCGAGTGCGGCCAGATGGACATGGTCGTCGAGGGGATCCTCGCGATCCAGGCGGGTGCGAACCCGCGCGTCCTCGCCCGCAAGCTCGAGAGCCTGGTGCCCGACAAGGACGAGAAGGCCGCCGAGCAGAAGAAGGCCGCCTGATGTCCGGCGGCGGGCACGGCGGCGGGCAAGGCGGCGGGCACGGCGGCAAGAAGAAGAAGCGCGGCCACCACGAGGAGGAGCACGAGAACCACGAGCGCTGGCTGGTGAGCTTCGCCGACTTGATGACCCTGCTGATGGCCCTGTTCCTCGTGATGTTCGCGATGAGCACCGTCGACCAGGTCAAGTTCGAGCAGCTGGCCCAGGGCCTGTCCGACGGTCTCGGCAAGCCGGAGTACGTCCCACTCGACGGCGGCGACGGCATCCTCCAGGCCGGCGACGACCAGGTGAACCCCGTCCCGCTGGATGCCCTGTCGCTGGCGATCCCCGCGGTCGACCCCGGCTCGTTCCCGGGCGACCTGCCGGCGAGCGACACCGACAACCCGCCCGCGGCGACGCTCGAGGCGCGGGCGAGGGCCGAGGCGCAGCGGCTGCGCGAGGTCGCGGACGCCACCGACGCCGGCCTCGCCGCGGCGGGGCTGGACGGTCGCGCGCAGTACCGGATCGACGAGCGGGGGCTCGTCATCGCACTCGTCACCGACGGCGTGCTGTTCCGCAACGGCAGCGCCGTCCTGGAGCCGGACGGGGTCCGGCTCCTCGACGCGGTTGCCCCGGCGCTGCTCGAACTGCCGCAGACGATCGACGTGGAGGGCCACGCCAACCACCTGCCCCTGCGGGCAGGCAGCGCCTTCCCCTCGAACTGGGAGCTGTCCGCGTCGCGGGCCGCGAGCGTCGTCCGCCACCTCATCGAGGCCGACGGACTCGACCCGGCCCGCCTGAGCGCGGTCGGCTACTCCGACACCCGGCCCATGGTCCCGGTCGCCGACCCGGCCGCGATCAACCAGAACCGCCGCGTCGACATCGTCGTGGTCTCCTCCGAGTCGACCCAGGTCCGGGCCCTGCTCCCGGCCGTCGCGGCGCCGCAGGCCGCGCCGTGAGGCCCGGCCGGGAAGGGAGACGCCCGCCATGCCGCAACTGAAGGAGAGGAAATTGGCCAGCACGACCGCTCCGGCCAAGTCCGGGGCCTCCGGCGCCGCGGAGGCCGCCGACGGCGCCCCACCCAAGAAGAAGCGACCACCACTGCTCGTCGTCGTCGCGGCCGTGATCCTGCTCCTCGGACTCGGCGCCGGCGGGTACTGGTGGTTCGGGATGCGCACCCCGCCACCGCCGCCGCCGCCCAAGCCGGGCGAGGTACTGGCGCTCGAGGCCGTCAGCCTCAACCTGGCCGAGGGGCACTACCTCAAGCTCGGAATCGCGCTGCAGTTCGAGTACAGCGCCGACAAGAAGGCCAAGTACGACGGGTCGAAGGCACTCGACTACACCATCGAGACATTCAGCGGTCTCACCATGGCCGAGCTGTCGGACCCGGCCCGGCGCGACGAGCTGAAGGCTGAGCTGCGCGAGCACGTGATCGAGGCGTACGCCGAGAAGACACCGGTGCTCGACCTGTACTTCACGGAGTTCGTCATGCAGTGACGCCTCCGGCGGCCTCGGCGATCTGCTGCCGAACCCGCCGGGAGCGGCGGCCCGGGACCTGAGCGCCCCGGGCCTCAACTCCCTCGAACGGCTGCCGATGACAGTGGGGTGCCGACCCAGCCCGCCGCGCCGGACGTCGCACGGCGTCGTCGTCGTGACGAGGTGACGCCGTACGACTTCCGGCACCCGACAAAGCTCTCGCGCGAGCACGCCCGCGCGCTCCAGATCGTCTACGAGACCTTCGCCCGCCAGTGGGGGACCCAGCTCACGGCCTCGCTCCGGACGCCGGTCGCGGTGGAGACCGCCGACATCGCCCAGCGCGGGTACGGCGAATGGGTGGCCGAGATCCCCGACCCCACCTTCATGGCGATGTTCACCGCGACGCCGCTGCCCGGCACGTGTGTCGTCCAGTTCGACCTGCTGGCCGCCATGGGTTTCGTCGACCGGATGCTGGGCGGCAAGGGCGGGTCCACGCAGCCGCAGCGGCAGCCGTCGGCGATCGAGGTGCTCCTGCTCCGGGCCCTGCTGGACCGGACGTTGCGCGAGTTCAAGTACAGCGTCGCCTCCCTCGTCGACGTCGACCCCGAGCTGGGCGCGGTCGAGACGAACCCGCAGTTCGCCCAGGCCGCCGCGCTCACCGACGTGATGGTCATCACCGACTTCGTCATCCGGGTGGGACCGGTCGCCGCTGCCGTGGAGACCACCGCCCGGATCGCCCTGCCCTACGAGAGCATCGTCGGGCGGTTGCAGCCTGCGGAGTCCGACCCGAGCCCGGCCGCGACCGCAGCCCGGCAGGCGGTGCTCGCCCAGGCCCGGCGCGCCCTCGGGGAGTCCCCGGTCGAGGTCGGCGTCCGGCTCAGCCCGGTGCGCCTGGAGACCGGCGACGTGCTCTCCCTGCAGGCCGGCGACGTCGTCCGGATCCCGCACCCCACGTCCCGCCCGCTGACGCTCGTCGTCAGTGACGTCCCGGTCGCCCGGGCCGTGGTGGGCAGCGCCGGCACCCGCCTGGCGTGCCTGATCGTCGACCCTCAGGAGGTCCGCGAGTGAACCCCGCCGAGGCCGGCGTCGACGCCGGCCCCCTCGAGCAGGCGCGGCTGGCGGCCGATGCCGCGCTGCCCCTGCTGCCGGTGGCCTCCGGGGCGACCATCGAGCCGGTCGCCGTCGACGAGGTGCCCGCGGACTGGCCGGCGGTCCTCCAGCGCTTCACGGGAACTCCCAGCGGGTGGTGCGCCCTGGTGCTCGACCCGGCCGCGGTCACGGACCTGGTGTCCGCGCTCACCCAGGCCGGGAGCGGCGAGGCCGAGGGATCCGATCTCGCCGCCGCCTGCGGCCCGGCGCTTCGGGCCGCCACCGGTGCCCTGGGACCGGTGGCCGGCGTCGACCCCGAGGCGACGACCGCGTCGGCGGTGCCGGCGGACCCGGACGTCGTCGCCGTTCGGATCGCCGTCGACGGGGCCGCCGCCGCCTACCTGCTGCTGTCCGTCACGGCGGGCACCACCATCCCGGGTCCCCGCCGCGCACCGGACCTGACGGGCGCGACGGGGGGCACCGGCGGCCCGGGGGGTCGGCCCGCGACGACGGCGCACGGCCTGGAGCTGTTGCGGTCGGTGCCCATGGAGGTGACGGCCGAGATCGGGCGGACCCGGATGACCATCCAGGAACTGCTCGCCCTCACCCCCGGCGCGGTCGTGGAGCTCGACCGGCCGGTGGGCAGCCCCGCCGACGTCCTGGTCAACGGCCGGCTCTTCGCCCGCGGCGAGGTCGTCGTGGTGGACGAGGACTTCGCGATCCGCGTCACCGAGATCGTCGACACCTCCGAGACGCCGGGGACCTGAGCGCGCATGGACACCCTGGAGGCCGTGGCTCGCTCGCTCGGGGGCCTCGTCGCGGTGCTCGCCCTCGTGTGGCTGCTCGCCCGGGTGCTGCGCGGGCGGGCCGGCGGCGTGCGAGGCGCCGGCGGGCTGCGCGTGACCCAGCGGGCGGCCCTGGGCCGGCGCAGCGGCGTGGCGGTCGTCGAGGCCGGCGCCCGGCGGATCCTCGTGGGGGTCGGCGACGCCCAGGTCACGTTCCTCGCCGACCTCGCCGACCTCGCCGACCTCGCGGACGTCACCGACGACGTACTCGCCGTGGGCGAGGGCGACGCCCGGGGCGCGGTGCGGACGCCGACCGCCGACCCGGTCCGGCCGACCGGGATCGTCGTGCGGGAGATCACCGCCCCCGGCGTCCCGAACCCCCGCTCCGCCGGCCTGCGGGAGCTCGTCGGACGGGCCCGGGAACGGACGGTGCGGAGGTGACCGGGCCGGGCGCCGGGCAGACCGGCGCGGGTCTGGCCCTGGCCGCCGGTGCCGCCGACGTCGCCGACAACCTCGTGACCTTCGAGGTCAACGGCCCGGACGGGACCCCGGCGTCGGCGGTGGTGGTCCTGCTGGCGGTCACCGTGCTGTCGGTCGCGCCGTCCCTGCTGCTGCTCATGACGAGCTTCACCAAGATGCTCGTCGTCCTGTCGCTCACCCGCAACGCCCTGGGCCTGCAGACGTCCCCGCCGACCCAGGTCCTCACCGGCCTCGCGCTCTTCCTCACGATCTTCGTGATGACCCCGGTGCTCACCGAGGTCAACGACGTGGCGCTGCAGCCCTACCTGGCCGGGACCCTCGACATCCAGCAGGCGGTGGACGCCGGTGTCGGGCCGTTGCGGGAGTTCATGCTCGCCCACACCCGCGGCGAGGAGCTGGCGCTGGTCACCAAGGCGGCCGACCTGCCGCTGCCCTCCTCCCGGGACGAGGTCCCGCTGACCACGCTGATCCCGGCGTTCGTGCTGTCCGAGCTGCGCAGCGCCTTCGTCATCGGGTTCGTGGTGTTCGTGCCGTTCCTCGTCATCGACATCGTCGTGAGCTCGGCGCTGATGTCAATGGGGATCATGATGCTGCCGCCGGTCGTCATCTCGCTGCCGTTCAAGCTCCTGCTGTTCGTCCTCGTCGACGGCTGGGGCCTGCTGGTGACGGCCCTCGTGGGGAGCTACCAGACGTGACGGACGCCGTCGTGCTCGAGATCGGGCTCCGCGCCGCGCTGGTCGCCGCCCAGCTGGCCGCCCCGATCCTGCTGACGTCGTTGGTCCTCGGCCTGGGGATCGGGCTCGTCCAGTCGGTGACCCAGCTGCAGGACGTCACCCTGTCGTTCGTCCCCAAACTGCTGGGGGTCGGGGTTGCGCTGCTGGTGTGCGGGGCGTGGATGCTGCGGCAGATGACCGGCTTCACCGCCGAGCTCTACGGGTCGATCCCCACGATCCTCCAGGGCGGTTGAGGTGGCCGTCGCCCTGCCGGTGGACTGGCTGGTGGCGATCCTGCTGACCAGCGTCCGGATCGCGGCCTGGCTGGTCCTCGCCCCGCCCTTCAGCTCACGCGCGGTGCCCGGCACCGTCAAGGCACTGCTGTCGGTGGCGGTGGCGCTGCCGCTGGCGCCCACCGTCCGCACCGACCTGCCGCCGCTCGACGCCGTGGGCCTCGGCGTCGCCGTGGCGTGGCAGGTGGTGGTCGGGGGCGGGCTCGGGTTCGTCTGCTACCTGCTGTTCATCGCCTTCCAGACCGCCGGCGACCTGCTCGACCTGAGCGGCGGCTTCGCCCTGACGTTCGCGTTCGACCCCTTCATGCAGGCGATGAACTCGGTCCTCGGACGGTTCTACGCCCTCATGGCCGCGACACTGCTCCTGGTGACCGACGCCTGGCTGCTGGTGTGGCGGGCGCTGCTGGCGAGCTTCCGGGTCCTCCCGCTCGACGCCACCGGGGACCCGGCCCGGTTCGCCACGGTCGTCACGGACGGGATCGGTGAGATGGCGCTCGTCAGCCTCCAGATCGCCGGGCCGCTGCTCACCGTCCTGTTCCTCGCCGACGTCGGGCTGGGGCTGGCGACCCGGATCGCTCCCCAGCTCAACGCGTTCGCCAACGGTTTCCCCCTGAAGATCCTGCTCACCCTGGCGCTGCTCGGCCTCAGCCTCGCCTCGATGCCGTCGACCGTGGTCGGGATCGCCGAGCGGATCGTCGTGTCCCTGGGCCGGGTCCTCGGGTGAGCGGCAACCAGGGCGGGCAGGAGAAGACCGAGCAGGCGACCCCCCAGAAGCTCAAGCAGGCCCGGGAGGAGGGCAACGTCCCCCGCTCGCCGGACCTCGGCGGGTGGGCGAGCGTCGCCGCCGGGGTGGCGCTGACGCCGTGGACCCTGAGCGTCGCCCAGGACCGCTTCGGCGGGTTCCTCCACCGACTGGCCGACGTGGCGGAGTCCCCGGAGCCGGAGGTCGCCGTCGGGCTCCTGGGCCACGGCCTGCTGACCGGGGCACTGGTGGCGGCGCCGATCGCCGGGGCCTGCGCGCTCGCCGTCGTCGTGGGCGGGGGCGTCCAGGGGGGGCTCGGGTTCGCCCCCAAGGCGCTGCAGCCCAAGTGGCAGCGGCTCAACCCGATCCAGGGCGCCAAGCAACACTACGGTCCGACGGCCTGGTGGCAGGCCCTGCAGACCGCCGTCAAGACCGCGGTCCTGGTGCTCGTCACGGTCCTGGCGGTCCGCGACATCACCCCGATCGTCCAGGCGGCGGGCACGCTGCCGCTGAGCGCCTCCGTCGAGGCGGCCCGGGGCGCCGTCGCCGATCTCGTGATGACCTCCGTCGTGGTGGGACTCCTCCTCGGCGTCGTCGACTACCTGGTCCGGCGCCGCAAGCGTGGCCGCGATCTGCGGATGACCAAGCAGGAGGTCAAGGAGGAGCTGCGGAACTCCGAGGGCGACCCCTGGATCAGGGCCGCCCGGCGCAGCCGTGCGGTCGCGCTCACCCGCAACCGGATGATGAGCGACGTCGCGACCGCCGACGCCGTGCTCGTCAACCCCACGCACGTGGCGGTCGCCCTGCGGTACGAGGCCTCCCGGGGCGCGCCCCGGGTGGTCGCCAAGGGCGCCGGGCACCTGGCCGCCCGGATCCGGGCGCGCGCTGCCGAGCACGGGGTCCCGATGGTCCGCGACGTCGCCCTGGCGCGCGCCCTCCACCGCAGCTGCCGGGTCGGTGACGAGATCCCGGCCGAGCTCTACGGCGCGGTCGCCCAGGTCCTCGCCTTCCTGCTGTCCCTGCGCCGCACCCGCCGCCGGGCTCCCGACCGCCCCCTCACCGTCCCCCGCCCCCGCCGGCGCCATCACCGGCCCGCCCTCCCCCTCGGCGAGTGACGGCAATCGCCGACGAACGACCACC
>JBHJOS010000079.1:0-5478 GCA_050329415.1 Kineosporiaceae bacterium | reverse complement strand
CGAGCGGAGTCCCTGCGGATCGGCGACCCGAAGCTCGCCGACACCCAGCTGGGACCGCTGGCCTCCGAGGAGCACTACAAGAAGGTCCGCGGCTTCGTGGACGAAATGGAGGCGACCGGCGCGGACGTGGTGACCGGCGGTCTCGGGGACGGGTGGGTCGTGCGGCCGACCGTCGTCCTCGAACCGGACCTGTCGTCGCGGGTGTGCCGGGAGGAGGTCTTCGGCCCGGTCGTCACGATCCACGGCTTCGACAGCGGGACCGGAGGTGAGGAAGACGCCGTCGAGATGGCCAACGACACCCGGTACGGCCTCAACGCCATGGTGTTCACGGAGAACCTGTCCCGCGCGCACCGCGTCGCGGCCCGGCTTCGGGCGGGGACGGTGTGGGTCAACTGCTTCTTCGTCCGGGACCTCCGGGCGCCGTTCGGAGGGGTGGGCGACTCGGGCGTCGGCCGCGAGGGCGGCCTGTTCAGCCGCGAGTTCTTCACGGAGCCGAAAGCGGTCGTCGCCCAGATCTGACGTCACTCGCGGCGGACGCGGTGAGTGGCATGGGCGTTGCCGCTTCCCGGTCCCGGGTCGTGAGCACGATACGGTCAGCGACCGTGCTTGTCCTTCCGATGTCGAAGACGACGCTCACGCGCATCGGCGAGCGCGTCGCGAACGGCCAGGCAACCGATGCGGACGAGGACGCGCTGCAGGGTGCGCTGCTCGTCTACGACCAGGTGCGCGAGGCAGTCTGGCAGCGCCTGGGCCGGGTTGATTGGAGCGCTGTGCTCGGGCGGGACGCCGACCTGAACGTCACTTCTCGGACCAAGTCCCGAGGGACGCTCCTCGACAAGATTCGAAGGGAAGAGCGGTTCCAGCTGGGCCGCATCCATGATCTGGCCGGAGTGCGCCTCGACGGCGCCATGTGTCTTGACGAGCAGGACCGCGTGGGGGAGCAGATTTGCGAGCTCTTCCCCGACGACCCCAAGCTCAAGGACCGGCGACCCGATCCAACGATGGGCTACCGCGCTCTCCACGTGATCGTTCGTGTCGACACCCTGCCGTGCGAGGTACAGGTGCGCACGCACCTTCAGCACTCGTGGGCCAACCTGTACGAGGCCCTCGGCGACATCCTCGGCCGTTGGATCCGGTACCCGGACGCGCCAATGCCGGACGATCTGAAGGCGGACGTGATCGGGGACATCGTCACGACGATGCAGGAGCACAGCCGGCGGATCGCGACGCTGGAAGAGGACTGGAACCGTCTGCGGAGGAACAGCACGTTGGTGGCCGACGTCGACTTCGTCGCGGAGGCTGTAGCAAGCGGGCTCGCCGAGGCCGGACGGCCGGAGGTGGATGCGGTCGCTGTGTCCGAAGCGCTGGTGGATCGGCTCCTGCCGCGGCTGCAAGAAGCCCTGGGCGAGCTGGAGGTGGAGCTACGAGGGTTCGCTGACCAGCTGGACCAGGTCACGACCCGGATCCGCGCCATGTCAAGCCGTTCGGAGGACGTGTCGACATCCCCAGGGTAGTCCGCTGGACAGCCCCGGTACCGTGACGTCATGAAGGAGGGCGCGACATGCACTTCTTGATCGTTTACAAGCGCTCCAAGGGTCATCTCAGCCGGTTGCAGTCCTTCGACACGCCGGAGGGGGCCATGAGGGCGCGCTTCGCCGAGGAGCGGGCGCACGGCAACGATCCTGACTGCGAGGTCGTAGTGATCCACGCTGCGTCCAAGGACGCCCTGCGTCGCTCGCACTCGCGCTACTTCGCGCTCGCCTGACGGGCGGCGCCAGCCTCTGACCTTGACGCCTACCTCCCCGGCGTCGGCGACCCACGGCTGACACTGACGTCGACCGCCGTGCCGGTGGCGTGGAAGCGGGCGGAGACGGTGCCGCCGGGTTCCAGCGGATGGGCCTTCGTCAGCCCGCCGGTGATGACTACGTGACCCGCCTCGACGGCGTGGCCGCGCTCGGCGAGGCGGGCCGCCAGCCAGGCGACACCCGCCGCCGGGTGGCCGCTCGCCGCGGCCCCGGTGCCGCTCTCGACAACCTCGCCGTCCACGGACAGGTCAACCTCGACTCCCGGCAGGTCGTCCACCGGCAGGTCGTCACCGAGGACGACGAAGGCGGCCGAGGACCCGTCGGCGGTGTTGTCCTCGAGGCGGAAGCGGTAGCCCTCCCACACCGAGTCGACGACCTCGAGACAGGCGACGGCGCGGGCGCAGGCCGCCATGACGGCGTCGACATCGGCGTCGGCGGGGACGGCCTCGCCGAACACCAGCGCGATCTCCGGTTCGACGCGGGGATGCAGGGTGCCGGGCGGGAGCACCGCACCGTCGGCGAGGACCATGGCGTCGGTCAGGGGACCGTGGTTGGGGGAGGCGACGCCCATCTGCTCCCGCATGGCCGCTGACGTGTACCCGAGCTTGCACCCGACGACCCGCTCGCCCCGGGCCAGCCGGGCGGCGGTGACGCGGTCCTGCACGGCGTACGCCAGGTCCAGCGGGAACGGGCCGCGGGAGGTGAAGGGGACCGGCATCGGACGCCCCGACGCCCGGGCCGCGAGGATCTCCGCGGCGAGGGCATCCGGGTCGACGACGAGGTCGGTCATCCGGGATCGGCCATACGGGGTCGGTCAGGTCTCGTCGTCGGGCTCGTGTCCGACGACGCGGCTGGTGAGGCGGATGTCGCCGGACCACCGGCAGTCGCCGCAGAAGCAGACGAAGACCCGGTCGGGGCCCTCCCAGAACTCCACGGCGATGCCGTGCCCGCCCGCGCCGAGCTGGAGTGCCGCCCCGCACGCAGGGCAGAACTTCGGCGCATCGCGCACGTGGCCGGCGGCGTCCGCGGGGAACCAGCCCCGTGCGACGTCGGGCGCCGTCACCGGCGCGGGGCCGGGGCTCACGTGAGGGACACCCCCATGTTCTCCCAGGCGGTGATGTGGAGCTTGCGCAGCGCGTCCGCCTGGGGGCTGAACCGCATGGAGGCCATGTCGATGAAGTCGAGGGCGAACTTGGGGCCGGCGTCGAACTTGTTCTTCTCGCACGGCAGGTCGATGCGGTCGTGCGGGGTCCGGATGACGCCGAGGGGGTCCTCGCCGGCCGCGACCTTGGCCATCTCCGACTTGAACATGCGCCGCAGCATCGTGACGCCGACGTCGGAACGGCCCAGGTGCTCGACGGTCCGGTCCGTGACGGGTCCCTGCGTCACCCAGGCCATCATGTCCTGGCCCTCGACGTAATCGGTCCGGTGGCTGCCGTCCTCGTGGTAGAGGGGGATCTGGTAGTCGGGGATGACGGGCTGATGGGGGAACTCGATCCCCTGGGGGGCGTGCGTCGTGTACAGCATGAAGCGGGTCGTCGTGCGATTGATGGGGACCCGGATCTGCATCTGCTCGACGTAGGCGCCGCCGACCCGCATGTTGTACGGGAAGACCAGGGGGTGGCCCACCTTCCAGTCGTCGTCCTCCTCCGTGGCGCCCTCGACGACGCGTCGCTTGATGATTCCCCACTCGAAGGCGTCGAAACCGACCTTGATGTGCTTCTTGCCGAACGAGGCCGGCGCGGTGAATCCCCGCTGCATGCCCATGAACTGGAAGTACCGGCCGTGCAGCCACTCGACGTGGTGCGGGTCGACGGCGTTCTCCATGATCTGGACGAAGTTGCAGGGCAGGTCGACCCACCCGATGTCGCGGACGCCGTCCATGACGAAGACGTCGAACCGCGGGAGCAGGGGGGCCGGGTCGGGCCCGACATAGGCCCAGACCAGGCCGCCCATCTCCTGCGCCTTTCCCGCCCGTGCCGAGACGCGCTCCCGGAACGCCGTCTCGTTGGTCTCCGCGGGCATGTCGATGCAGGCTCCCGCGGTGTCGAACTGCCAACCGTGGTACGGACAGCGGATGCCGTCGGCCTCCGCCACCCCGTACGCCAGGGAGGCGCGGCGGTGGGGGCACGCCTCGGCGACGATGCCGTAGTCCCCGCTGCCGGTCTTGAAGACGGCCCAGTGTTCGCCGAGCAGTTCCGCGCGTTTGACCGGGAACTCCGCGAGTTCCCGGGTGAACGCGACCGGGTACCAGTAGCGGCGCAGCAGGTCGCCCATCGGGGTCCCGGCCGCGACCTGGGTGAGTTCGTCGTTCTGCTCGGCGGTCAGCATCGGTGCCTCCAGGTCGTGGCTGGTCGTGGCAGGTCGCGTCGGTCAGTCGAGGACGGTGACGTCGCCGGTGTTGCCGTCGACGCGCACGCGCTGCCCGGTCTTGATGGTCTTCGTGGCGAAGGCGGTGCCCGTGACGGCGGGCAGGCCGTACTCGCGGCAGACGATGGCGGCGTGGCTCATGATCCCGCCGACGTCGGTGACGGTGCCGGCGATCTTGCCGAAGACCGGCGCCCAGGACGGGGCAGTGAGTGGGGCGACGAGGATCTCGCCCGTCTGCAGGTCGGCGATGCCGTCGGCCGACAGGATGACCCGGGCGGGACCCTCGGCGATGCCGGGTGACGCGGCGAAGCCGCGCAGCGTCCCGTCGTCCGCGGAGTCGCTGCCGAGCCACTGCTTGACGCTGTCCGAGGTGACGCCCCACAGCATGACCGTGAAGGGCTCGGTGATGACCTCGGGCGGGACGCCGAGCGCCGGGGGCGGAGACCACTGCCGCAGCGCGTTCATGATGCCGTGGCGGCGCTCGATCTCCTGCGGCCAGTACGCCGGGCCGCGGGCCGGGGCGCCGACGGCCCAGCCGTGGTACATGTCGAACAGGGCCTCGGGGACCTCCGTCCGGCTCAGCAGGAAGATGTCGTCGGCGTCGGCGAAGAAGCCCTCCTTGACGAAGACGCCGCCGAGGTCGCGCATCTTCCGCCAGATGATCGAGTGACCCCAGTGCTCGACGTAGAAGTTGTGGTTCTCGACGTACGGGAAGACGGTCCGGGCGAGTCCGAGCTTGCCCTCGAACTGCGCGCGCGTCTCGTCGTCGGTGATGAGCGCCGAGTACTCCGCCACGATGCGCTCGCGCTCGGCCTGGACGTCGGCCAGCGGCCGCTCGATGGACTCCTCGCGGCGCAGCTTGGCGACGTACCCGCGGATGAAGCCCATGGGGATGTCGAGGTTGTCCAGCCACACCTTGTCGGAGTGGTAGAAGCCGCTGCCCGCCGAGTAGTTGAACCACGGCTGCTGGGCGGCCTCCCACGCCGCCAGCCACTGCCGCCCGGCGTCGTCACCGTCCAGGCGCGCGAGGACGTCGGCCGCGGTGCCCTCGTCCAGGCGGGCGTCGACGCCGAGTTCGACGGCGAGTCGAGCGAGTGCCTTGAGCTCCTCGTCCGGCTGGAAGAGGTCGACGTGGATGCCGGCCACCATCTTGGCGATCGCCTGGTCGGGGATGCCCGGGAAGACGCCCTTGCAGAACCCGAAGAAGTCGAGGTACGCCGCGTACCCCAGGTTGAGGAACTCGAAGTGGTACTGCCAGAGCGTCATCGTGAGGTCGACGAGCCGGTGGTACGTCGAGAGCAGG
>JBHJOS010000150.1:0-28091 GCA_050329415.1 Kineosporiaceae bacterium | reverse complement strand
TCGTCGCCGTAGCGGCGGACGCAGTACTCGATGACCTCGCCGCGGCGGCGCTCGTCGAAGTCGATGTCGATGTCCGGCATCGACGCGCGCTCGGGGTTGAGGAACCGCTCGAAGATCAGTCCGTGCAGCAGCGGGTCGAGGTCGGTGATGCCCATGGCGTAGGCGACCAGGGACCCGGCGGCCGAGCCACGGCCGGGACCCACCCGGATTCCCTGGTCCTTCGCCCAGCCGATGAAGTCGGCGACGACCAGGAAGTACGAGGGGTAGCCCTTCTGGGTGATGACGTCGACCTCGTACTCGGCCTGCTTGCGGACCTCGGCCGGGACCTCCCCGCCGTAGCGCCGGTGCAGTCCCCGCTCGACCTCCTTGGCGAACCACGAGGCCTCGGTCTCGCCGTCGGGCACCGGGAAGCGGGGCATGAGGTCGGCGCCCTCGGCGAACTCGACATGGCAGCGCTCGGCGATCGCGAGGGTGTTGTCACAGGCCTCGGGCAGTTCGCTGAACAGCCGTCGCATCTCGGCCGGGGACTTGAGGTAGTAGCCGTCGCCGTCGAACTTGAACCGCTTGGGATCGTCGAGGCGGGATCCCGACTGGACGCACAGCAGCACCTCGTGCGCGGCCGCGTCGCTGCGGTGGGTGTAGTGGAGGTCGTTCGTCGCGACCAGGGGGAGCCGGAGGTCGCGGGAGATGCGCAGCAGGTCCTCCCGAACCCGCCGCTCGATCTCCAGCCCGTGGTCCATGAGCTCGCAGTAGAGGTTGCCCGCCCCGAACACCTCGCGCAGCTCGGCCGCCGCGCGCCGGGCCTCGTCGTACTGGCCGAGCCGCAGCCGGGTCTGCACCTCCCCGGACGGGCACCCGGTCGTCGCGATGATCCCGTGGTGGTGCCGCTCGAGCAGCTCGGTGTCCATCCGCGGCTTGTAGAAGAACCCCTCGAGGCTGGCGAGCGAGGACAGCCGGAAGAGGTTCCGCATCCCCTCGGTGGTCTCGGCGAGGAGGGTGAGGTGGGTGTAGGCGCCCGCCCCCGAGACGTCGTCGCCGCGGGTGGACTGGTCGTCGCCCCACCGCACCCGCGCCCGGTCGAACCGGCTGGTGCCCGGGGTCACGTACGCCTCGGTCCCGATGATGGGGTTCACCCCGGCGGCGCGAGCGGTCGACCAGAAGTCGTAGGCACCGAACACGTTGCCGTGGTCGGTCATGGCCAGCGCCGGCATTCCCTGCTCCGCGGCCTCCGTCACCAGCTCGCCGATCCGGGCCGCCCCGTCCAGCATCGAGTACTCGGTGTGGCAGTGGAGGTGGACGAAGGAGTCGCCTGTCGTCGCGGAGGGGGCGTCGGCCATGGTGCGGCGAGTCTAGGTCGCCCCCCGGTCACAACCGGGCCAGCGCCTCCCGCAAGTCGTCCGGGTACGGCGCGCGGACCACGATGCGCCGCCCGTCCGCCGGATGGGCGAAGCCCAGTTCAGCCGCGTGCAGCCACTGGCGGGTGAGGCCGAGGGACCGCGCGAGCACCGGGTCGGCGCCGTAGAGCGGGTCCCCGACGCACGGGTGCCGGACGGCCGCCATGTGAACCCGGATCTGGTGCGTCCGGCCGGTCTCCAGGCGGATGTCGAGGAGAGTGGCCGCCGGATGGGCCTCGAGGGTCTCGTAGTGGGTGACCGCCGGCCGGCCGTCCGCCACCACGGCCCACTTGTACGGGTGCGTCGGATGGCGTCCGACCGGGGCGTCGATGGTGCCCCGGGTCGGGTCCGGGTGGCCCTGGACGAGGGCGTGGTAGCGCTTCTCGACGGTGCGGCGGCGGAACTGCTCCTTGAGGTGGGTGTAGGCGCGTTCGCTCTTGGCCACCGCCATGACCCCGGTGGTCCCGACGTCGAGCCGGTGGACGACGCCCTGGCGCTCGGCGGCGCCGCTGGTGGAGACCCGCCGCCCGGCGGCGGCGAGCCCGCCGACGACCGTGGGCCCGTCCCACCCCGGGCTGGGGTGCGCCGCCACACCGACCGGCTTGTCGACCACCAGGACGTCGTCGTCTTCGAAGAGAACGGTCATTCCGGGCACCGGCACGGCCGGGGTCGGCGGTCCGGTGTCCGCGCCGGGCAGGTCGACCTCGAGCAGGGTGCCGGCGACGAGCCGGTCGGACTTGCCCACGGGGCGGCCCTCGACGATCACCGCGCCGGCCGCGACGAGGTCCGCCGCGCGGGTGCGCGAGAGCCCGAGCAGGCGGGCCAGACCGGCGTCCACCCGCTCCCCGTCCAGCCCGTCCGGGACGGGCAGGAGACGTGGGCTCACGCCAGGGCCGGGGCCGGCCTCACCGGCCGACCCGACGGTTCCCGGCGTCCTCGCCCTCGCGGTAGGGGACCCGGGAGAAGGTGAGCAGGACGATGGACAGGGCGGCGGTGGTGATCCCGACGTCCGCGAGGTTGAAGACCGGGAAGTCCATGCCCGGGAAGCGCAGGAGTTCGAGGAAGTCGACGACCGCCCCCTCGCCGAACCCCGGCGGACGGGTGAGGCGGTCGACCAGGTTGCCCACCGCGCCGCCGAGCAGGAGACCGAGGGCCACGCCCCAGCGCAGCGACCAGGCCCGGGCGATGGCGACGAGCAGGATGACCGAGACGGTGGCCGAGAGCACCGACAGTGCCTCGGTCATCGTCTGGCCGGTGCTGAACGCCGCCCCGGTGTTGAAAGTGAGCCGGAACCGGAGGTACCCGTCGATCGCGACGATCGGGCCGTCCTGGAGAGTCGTCAGTGCCCAGCGCTTCGTCACCTGGTCGACGACCACCCAGGCCCCCGCCAGCGCGTAGCCGACGAGGACCGGGGCGAGATGCCGCGGGGGTCGGGTGGAGGCCCGCCCCGGGAGTGTTCGGGCGACGGCTCAGCCCTGGCCGAAGGGGAAGCCGCCGCTGGAGACGTTCGGCGCGTCGTCCGGTTGGAAGGCGTTGCGCAGCGGCTGCGGGCCGCCGGCCGCTGCGGCCACCGGGGTCCGGTTCGGCATGACCTGACCCTTGCTGTCGAGTTCGCGCAGCTGGTTCTCGAGATAGCTCTTGAGTCGGCTGCGGTACTCGCGCTCGAAGGACTTCAGCTCATCGATCTTGCGCTCGAGCAGGGACCGTTCCTGCTCCAGCGAGCCGAGGGTCTGGCGCTGCTTGTCCTCGGCCTCGCGCACGAGACGGTCGGCCGTGGCCTGCGCCTCGTTCACGATCTTGTCTCGCTGCTCCTGGCCGTTGCGCACGTGCTCGTCGTGCAGGCGCTGCGCCAGGGCGAGCATGCCGGCCACGTCCGAGGTCGACGCCGCGTCGGCCACCATCGCCGCCGGGATCACCGAGGGCATCGCCTCCACCGGAGGAGGCGGCGCAGGCACCGGCGACACCGGACGCGAGAGCTCGGTCGCGCCACCCCCGCGGGACAGCTCCGCCACGCGTCCCTCGCACTGGGTCAGCTGGCCGCGGAGCTGCTCGTTCTCGTCGGTGAGACGCCGCAGCTCGGCCACGACCTCGTCGAGGAAGTCGTCGACCTCGTCCTGGTCGTACCCCTCTCGGAACTTCGTCTGGTTGAACCGCTTGTTGACCACGTCATCCGGTGTCAACGGCATCTCGTCACCTCGCCAGTGGATCGGGGTCTGCTAGACCCTCCCACGGGAGCGGGGACCGGAGCGAGCCCCGATCCGTCATGTCCGCTTCCCCTTGCACGTATGGACCTCGCGGAAGGGTACCCCCCCGGAGCGTCGGTGCACTGTCGGTCACGCACGGTTGGCACCTTCTCACACCTGGGGATCAGCCGCACAGCCCCACCGGTGCCCCCGCCCGCCCGGACGGGTTCACGTCCCCAGCGCCCGGAAGAAGTTGTAGGCGATGTACGTCACGAAGAACACCACCATGAAGCCCAGGTCCAGCCGGATCGAGCCCAGCGTCAGGGGTGGGATCACCCGCCGCACCGCCCGCACGGGTGGATCCGTGAGGCTGAAGACCCCCTCGAGCACGACGACGAGGGGACCGCTCGGCCGCCAGTCCCGCGCCAGGACGGTGATGAGACTCACGACGACACGAGCGAACAGCAGCACGAGGAAGACGAAGAGCAGCCCCGCGATCACCTGGAAGACGAGCGACACCCCGGCAGGTTACGGGCTAGGACTGGTTGAAGAAGCCGGGTGAGGGAGCAGCCGAGGACTCCTGGACCTCGTTGGTCACCTCGATGTCGGCCGGCGACAGCAGGAACACCTTGGTCGTCACGCGCTCGACCACGCCCTGGAGGCCGTAGACCAGCCCGGCGGCGAAGTCCACCAATCGCTTGGCGTCGCCGTCCTCCATCTCGGACAGGTTCATGATCACCGGGACTCCGTCACGGAAGTGCTCCCCGATGACGCGGGCGTCGTTGTAGGACCGGGGATGGACGGCGGTGATCCGGTGCATCGGTCCCTGGGCTCCCACGATGTGCGGCAGCGGCGTGACCGTCGCCCGGCGCTCGGCCGGGCGGCCCTCACCGAACCGGTCCGCATGACGGTCGGAGTGACGGTCCACGTGGCGGTCCAATCCTCGGCCCGAGGGACGCTCGCCCCGGTCGGCATGGCGCTCCGCCGTCCGGGCGGGACGCCCAGCCTCGTCGTCGTCGGTCTCACCGATCAGGTCGTCCTCGTAGGCCTCGTCAGCGAGGCCGAGGTACACCAGGGTCTTGCGCAGCGCTCCCACCGCGGCCTCCCTCCGTGGCCCGGACGCCGCCCGGAAGGCCCGACCGGCGCACGACGCAGGACGTCGTGAGATCGACGCTAGCGGGTGACCTGCCGATATCCGAGGATCGCGGTCCCGACACGCACGTGTGTCGCGCCGTGAGCGACGGCCGCTTCCAGGTCGCCGCTCATCCCCGCGGACACCCACGTCGCCCGGGGATGGTCCCCCCGCAGCCCGACGGAGACCCCGGCGAGGCGGGCGAAGGCCTCGTCGGGGTCGGCCCCCAGGGGCGCCACGGCCATCACCCCGCGCAGCGCCAGGCCGTCCGCCGCCGCGACGGCCGCTGCCAGCGCGGCCACCTCGTCGGCGGGCACACCGCCCCGGCCGGGGGCCGCGTCGAGGCTCACCTGGACGAGGCAGTCCAGCTGCCGGCCCGCCTCCTGCGCCCCGGCGGCCAGGAGCGGCAGCAGCCGGACGTCGTCCACGCTGTGGACCACGTCCGCCAGCCGGGCCACGGCCCGGGCCTTGTTCCGCTGCAGCCGGCCCACGGCGTGCCACCGCAGCCGCGTCGCCAGGTCACCCAGCTCGGCGTGCTTGTCCCGGAGCTGCTGCTGACGCGACTCCCCCACGTCGAGGACGTCGAGGTCGGCCAGGTGGCGCAGGTCCTGCGCCGGGTGGTCCTTCGTCACCACGACGAGACGCACCCCGGCCGGGTCGCGACCCGCCGCGGCGGCTGCGGTCGCGATCCGTTCCCGGGTGCGGGCGAGCCCCGCCGCGATCTGCTCGCGGCGCCCGGCTCCGCCCTCTGCCGGGGTCACCCGACCACCGCCACGACGCCGGCCATCCGCCCCGTCGGGCGGTCCCGCCGGTGGCTGAACAGCGCCGGGTCCTCGGCGGTGCAGCGCCCGCTGGCCACCACGTCGTCGACCCCGAGATCGGCCAGCTGGCGACGGACCCCGGCGGTGATGTCGACGGCGGGAGTCCCGGCCCGGGTCAGCGCGGCGCTGCCGGGCGCGGCGGCGGCGACCTCGTCCCGCATCGCGGCGGGCACCTCGTAACACGCGCCGCAGACGGCCGGACCGAGGAGGGCGCGCACCCGTCGTGCGCCGCGGCGGCTCAGCGCCCGCACCGCCTCCCCCGCGATGCCGGCCACCAGGCCGCGGCGCCCGACGTGCACGGCCGCCGCGAGCCCGGAGTCCGGGTCGGCGAGCAGGAGGGGCAGGCAGTCGGCCGCCGTCACGGCCGCCGCCTGGCCCGGTGCGGTCACGACGGCCCCGTCCGCCGCCGGCTCGTCGCCGGGGCCGGGCGCCACCGCTCCGGGCGGGACGTCGATCACCCGGGCACCGTGAACCTGGCGGAGGAAGTGCACGCCGTCGGGGCCGACGCCCAGCAGCCCGGCCAGCGTGCGCCGGTTGGCCGCCACCGTCGCCGGGTCGTCGCCGACTCCGCTGCCGAGGTTGCCCGGACCGAGCGGCGGGGCCCCGCCGCCCAGGCCGCGGCCGGTGACCACCAGGCGGACCCGGCCCCAGGTGACGTCGGTGACGACGCCCGCGGTCGCCCGGGCGGACCCCGGCGGCGTCATCGCGGCTTGACGAAGTCCGGGACGTCGAGGTCGTCGTCGTCCAGGAAACCCGGCCGCCGCGGCCGGGCGGGCTCGTCGCCCGCGCCGCCGGCTGCCGGACCGTCGAGGGCCGGGTCGTCGAGGCTGCCCCCGCCACCGAGCACCCCGTCGTCACCGTGGTCGGCGGCTCCGGCCGAGCCGGTGGCACCCGCCGAGGCGGAGGAGTTCCCGGCGCGCGCGGTCACCGGACGCCGAGCGTCGCCGACCGACACGTCGAAGCCGGCTGCGATGACGGTGACACGGACCTCGTCACCGAGGGCGTCGTCGATGACCGCACCGAAGATGATGTTGGCCTCGGGGTGGGCGGCCTCCTGGACCAGCCGGGCGGCCTCGTTGATCTCGAAGAGGCCGAGGTCGGAGCCACCCTGGATGGACAGCAGGACGCCGTGAGCACCGTCGACGCTGGCCTCGAGCAGGGGGGACGAGATCGCCATCTCGGCGGCGCAGACCGCGCGGTCCTCCCCCCGGGCCGAACCGATGCCCATGAGCGCCGAGCCCGCCCCCTGCATGACGCTCTTGACGTCGGCGAAGTCCAGGTTGATGAGGCCGGGGGTGGTGATGAGGTCGGTGATGCCCTGGACGCCGGAGAGCAGCACCTGGTCGGCCGTGCGGAAGGCGTCGAGGACGCTGATCCCCCGGTCGCTGATGGAGAGCAGCCGGTCGTTGGGGATGACGATGAGGGTGTCGACCTCGTCCCGCAGGCCCGCGATGCCGGTCTCGGCCGAGGCGGCGCGGCGCCGCCCCTCGAAGGTGAACGGCCGGGTGACGACCCCGATCGTGAGGGCCCCGAGGGCCCGCGCGATCCGCGCGACGACCGGGGCACCCCCCGTGCCGGTCCCACCGCCCTCGCCGGCGGTGACGAAGACCATGTCGGCGCCCCGGAGGACCTCCTCGATCTCCTCCGCGTGGTCCTCGGCGGCCTTGCGGCCGACGTCCGGGTCGGCCCCGGCGCCCAGGCCGCGGGTGAGCTCGCGCCCGACGTCCAGCTTGATGTCGGCGTCGCTCATGAGCAGCGCCTGGGCGTCGGTGTTGATGGCGATGAACTCGACGCCGCGCAGCCCGACCTCGATCATCCGGTTGACGGCGTTGACCCCGCCCCCGCCGATTCCGACGACCTTGATGACCGCCAGGTAGTTCTGCGGTGCCGCCACTGTTGGCCGCCTCTCCTTGCGTCCGTCGCCGGGGGTGCGACACACCCGTCGCCTGACGACCCAAACGCTCAACCTCGGGTTTACCGTTACTGTTATCTGTCCTGGACCACCCCCGACGGTAGGTCCCAGCCATGACCTCGGCAACGAACCGGGGCGCGTGTCGGTGCGCCGGAACGGGTGCCGACCCCGTTCGGTCCCCGGATTTCGCAGGACCCGGGGCAATCGGGGCGGCGTTCCCGTCCGCCGAAGCCGTCAGGGCACCGTCGCCGGTGCACCGGGTGCGCTGACGTCGTACACCCGAGCGTCCACCGTCTCCAGGAGCAGACGAAGCACCTCGGCCTTGGCGGTCGGCTCCGTCGCCGTCCCCCATCGGACCTCCCGGCCGTCGAGGACCAGGCGCACGTCGGCCGGCGACATCGCGGACACGTCAGTGGTGAGCGCCGCGAGGTCCGGCGGCAGGTCGTCGGCCACCGTGCGCGCCGCCGTGAGGGGCCCGGGCCCGGCGGCGAGGTCCACCCTGACCACCGGCAGTCCCGCGGGCGCCTGCGGCACCACCTCGACGACGACCGCCTCGGCATCGACGAGGGCCAGGCCGCGCGCGACGGGGACGGCGGCGACCGGCTCCCGCTCCCGGACCGTCACGACCAGGGTTCCCGGCCACCGGCGCGTCGCCTCCGCGTCGGCGACGAGCGGCAGCCCGCGCACGCGGCCCTCGACATCCGCGACGTCGACCAGCGGGAGCGGACGGCCCACGACGTCCCCCACGCGCTCGAGGACGGCCTGGTCGCCCTCGCGGTCCGCGCCCCTCACCTCGACCGTCCGGACGTCGACCACACCCTGGTGCCACGCCCACCATCCCGCTGCCACCAGCCCGCCGAGGAACGCAGCGAGCACCGCGACCCCGACTGCCCGAGCCCGGCTCCGACGCACCCGGTCCGCCTGCGCGTCCGCAGGGCGGGCCGACGGCCCCGAGCGCGAGCGCGAACGCGAACGCGAACGCGAACGCGGCGACCGGGTCCCGGAACTCACGGCCGGGCCGCCAGGGCGGCCAGGACGTCGTCCGCCAGTTCCCCGACGTCCCCCGCGCCCACGGTGAGGACGAGGTCGCCCGGAACGGCCGCGGCGACCACCGCCGCCACCGCCCGGGCGCGGTCGGCGACGAACTGGCCCTGCGGCACGCCGGCGACGACGAGTCGGCCGTCCACCCCGGGCTCGGGGTCCTCGCGGGCCGCGTAGACGTCGAGGGACACCACCGTGTCGGCACCGGTGAGCGCGCGGGCGAAGTCCGCAGCGAAGATTCTGGTGCGGCTGTACAGGTGCGGCTGGAACAGGATGTGGACCCGGCCGCGGCCGGCGACCTCGCGGGCGGTCGCGACCACGGCGGCCACCTCGGTCGGGTGATGGGCGTAGTCGTCGACCACGGTCACGCCGCCGACGACACCCCGGCGGTCGAACCGCCGCCGGGCGCCCGAGAAGGCAGCCAGACCCCGCAGGACGTCCGCGGGGGCCAGGCCCAGGCCCGCCACGCCGGCCGCGAAGGCCAGGGCGGCGTTGGTCACGTTGTGGCGACCCGGCACCGCCAGGCGCAGCACGTGCCGGCCGCCGGGGTGCACCAGCACCGGCAACGCCGCGGGCAGCGGCCCGGTGGGCCGGTCGGGGCTGGCCGGGGCAGCATCCACGATCCGGACGTCGTCCTGGTCTCGGCGGCCCACCCGGACGACCCGGACGTCGGGCCGGGCCGCCGCGATCTCCCGGGCCCAGTCCTCCGCCCCCGCGTCGTCGGTCCCGGCCACCGCGACCCCGCCCGGCCGGATCCTCCCGGCCAGCGCCGCGAACGCGGCCCGGACGGCTTGCGGGGTGCCGTAGTGGTCGAGGTGGTCCGCCTCCACGTTGCCGACGACGCACACGGCGGGGGCGTAGGCGAGGAACGAGCCGTCGCTCTCGTCCGCCTCCGCGACGAAGACGTCCGCGCTGCCGTGGCGGGCGTTGACCCCGTCCGAGACGAGGTCACCGCCGATCGCGTACGAGGCGTCGACCCCCGCCGCGCGGACCGCCATGGTGATCATGGAGGTGGTCGTCGTCTTGCCGTGCGTCCCGGTCACGGTGACCGCCCGCGCCCCTGCCATGAGAGCGGCCAGCGCGGCCGACCGGTGAACGACGGGCACGCCCGCCGCCCGCGCGGCGACCACCTCCGGGTTGGCGGCCCGGACGGCGCTGGAGACCACGACCACGCCTGCCCCGGCGACGGCGCCCGCCCCGTGACCGATGGTGATCCGGGCACCCCGGGCGGCCAGGGCCTCGGTGGTCGGCGAGGACCGGGCGTCCGAGCCGCTGACCGGCAGGCCACGGTCGAGCAGGACGCGCGCGATGGCCGACATTCCCGCGCCGCCGGCCCCGACGAGGTGCACCCGGGTGCCCGCGGCGACGGCGCGGGTCACGGCCGCCTCCTGCGCGTCGCGGCCCGCGGCATTGGCCGACGGCGGTACCCGGACGGTCACGGGGGCCCTCCCGCCGCCTCCTCGACGAGGTCGCACAGCCGGTCGTCCCCGTCCGTGATCCCGAAACGGGCCGCCGCGGCGGCCGTCGCCGCCAGCCGGTCGCGGTCCCGCAACAGGGGGACGACCTGCTCCGTCAGCCACTGCGGGGTGAGGTCGGCGTCGTCGACGAGCAGTCCGCCGCCCGCGTCGACGACGGGCGCCGCGTTGAGTCGCTGCTCCCCGTTGCCCACCGGCAGCGGGACGTAGACGGCCGGCAGCCCCACGGCGGTCACCTCACTGACGGTGCCGGCGCCGGCCCGGCACAGGACGAGGTCGGCCGCGGCGTACGCGAGGTCCATCCGGTCGAGGTACTCCAGGACGACCCAGGGCGGCGCACCGGGCGGGCGGGTGGGCAGGACGGCCTTGCCCGCGCCGGTGAGGTGGAGCACCTGGGCACCCGCTCCGGCCAGGTCCCGAGCGCTCGCGGCGACCGTGCTGTTGAGGCGTTGCGCACCGAGGGATCCTCCCGTGACGAGCAGGGTGGGCCGCTGCGGCCACAGCCCGAAGCGGGCGAGCGCCTCCTCGCGCCGGGCCGCGCGGTCGAGGGCGGTGATCGCCCGGCGCATCGGCAGGCCCAGGTGACGGGCCCGAGGCAGCGGAGTGCCGGGGAAGGCGGTCGCGACGTAGGGAGTGAGCCGGGCGCCGAGCCGGTTGGCCAGCCCGGGGCGGCTGTTGGCCTCGTGGACGACGATCGCGGCCCCCGATCGACGAGCCGCCAGGTAGGCAGGGGCCGCGACATAGCCGCCGAAACCCACGACGACGACCCGGTCGACCCCCGGCATCGCCGCCACCTCATCGATCGCGGAGCGGGCCGCGGCCACGGCAGCACCCAGCCGCCCCGGCAGGCGGACCAGGTCGGGTCCGGCCCGGCGGGGCATGGGCAGCCGTGGTACGAGGTGCAGCGCCAGACCGTGCTCGGGCACCAGGCGCGCCTCGAGCCCCTCGGCCGTCCCGAGGGCGACCACCGGCCGGTCGGGGCACCGGGCCAGCAGGGCGTCGGCGGTCGCGAGCAGCGGCCCGACGTGGCCCGTGGTGCCCCCGCCGGCGAGCACGACCCCGAAGCCGGGGGGAGCCGTCACGGCTCGACGCCCGCGGGTGGCCGACGGGCGCGGGCGGCCCGCCCGAACGACACCAGCACGCCGATCGCGACCATGGTGGTCACGAGTGACGACCCACCGCTCGACACCAGCGGCAGCGGAACCCCGGTGACCGGCAGCATCCCCAGCACCACCCCGATGTTGAGCAGGGCCTGCCCGACGACCCAGCCGACGATCCCGGCGGTGGCGACGGCGACGAAGCGGTCGCCGGTCGCCCGCGCCACCCCGACGGCTCCCACCGCGAGGCCGGCGAACAGGGCGAGCACGGTGAGGGTGCCCGGCAACCCCAGCTCCTCGCCGATGACCGCGAAGATGAAGTCGTCACTGGCCTGCGGCAGCCACGCCCACTTCACCCGGCCCCCGCCGAGCCCCAATCCCCACCAGCCGCCCGAGGCCAGCGCCCACTCCCCGTGCACCAGCTGCCAGCACATGCCGTAGTAGTCGGTGCACTCGCCCGACAGCCACGCCTGCACCCGGTCCACCCGGTACTGCGCGGAGAGCAGGAAGTACGCGAGCACCCCCGCCGCCACGGTCCCCGCGGCCGCGATGTGCCGCCATCGCACCCCCGCCGAGACGACCATCGCGGCCAGCATGACCATGAGCACCAGCCCGGTGCCGACGTCGTGGCCGGCGAGGACGAGCCCCAGGACGACCCCGACCCCGGGCACCAGCGGGATCAGCACGTGGCCGGCCCGGTGGAGGCGGCGCTCCTTCAGCGCCAGGACGTGCGCGACCCACAGGACGAGGGCGAGTTTGGCCAGCTCGGCCGGCTGGAACGTGACCAACCCCAGGTCCAGCCAGCTCCGGTTGCCCTGGAACTCGAACCCCAGCGGAGTGAACACCGCGGCCTGCAGGCCGATCGCGACCAGCAGGACCGGCCACGCCAGGCGGCGCCACCACCGCACCGGCAGTCGCGCGGCCACCAGCGCGGCCACGAGGCCCACGGCGGCGAACGTGGCCTGCCGGACGACGGTGCCGAACGGCGACCCGGTGGCGGCGTAGGACTCGACGCTGCTCGCGCTCAGGACCATGACGAGGCCGAAGACCAGCAGGAACGAGCCGGACGCGAGGACCACCCAGTGCGCCGTCCCGGGCCGCAGCGGCAGGCCGAGGAGTCTCCGCAGGCCACGAGGCCGGGACCCGGACCGGCCGGCGGGCGGGCGGCTCGACGGACGGGTGGGCCGGCGGGGGCGCACCGTGGGCGCCGGGCGGGGGCGGTCCGGCTCGGCGGTGCGCGACGCAGGCACCGCGACCGGTCGGGCAGCGCTGCGGCGGGACACCGGGGCGGCGGCGCGGGGACCGGGCACACCCGGGCCGCGGGTTGCGGACCGGGTCCCCCCGGCAGCGGCCCGGTGAGCGGGCGCAGCCGGACTCATGGCGTCCCCGGCGCGGCGCCCCGTCCCCGCTCGGGGCCAGGGACCGCGGCGCGGCGGCGGACGGCGTCCGCGAAGGCCTCGCCCCGGGCCGCGTACGACGGGAACTGGTCCAACGACGCCCCGCCCGGGGCGAGCAGGACGACGTCGCCTGGTCGTGCGTGATCCGCGGCGGCCGCGACCATGCGGTCGGCGAGGGCGGCGGTCGCCGCGGGGTCGAGCCGGGAGCCACCCGCCATCGCTGCCGCCGTCCCGGTCATCCGGTCAGTGTCGGGCGGATCGACCCGGATGCACGGCACCTCGGGTGCGTGTCGGGCGAGCGCCTCGGCCACCCGCTCCCGGTCGGCGCCCACCAGCACGGCGGCCCGCAGCCGGGAGCGGTGGGCCCGGACGACGTCGTCGAACCGGGCGCCCTTCGCCTGGCCCCCGGCGATCCACACCACGTGTCCCGCCCCGCCGGCGGCCCGCAGCGCGGCGTCGGCGGCGTGCGGGTTCGTGGCCTTGGAGTCGTCGACGAACCGGACGCCCCCGAGCGTCGCGACGACCTCGCCCCGGTGCCCGGCCAGCGCGGCCCCCCGCAGCCCGGGTGCCACCGCCGCGGGGTCGGCGCCCGCGCCGAGCGCCACCGCCGCCGCCGCCAGGGCGTCGGCCACCAGGTGACGCGGGGGCGGCCCGCCCGAGACCCCGCCCAGCCCCGCCAGGTCCGCCAGCCCGCCCAGCTCCCGGGCCTGGGCCGGGTCGGACACGAACGCCCGGTCCACCAGCAGCTGCTCGAGGACGCCGAGCATGCCCGGTCCGGGGACACCGGTGGTGAAGGCGACGAGGCGGCAGCCGGGCGCGGGCGCGGCGCGGCGGGCGAGGTCCCCCGTCAGGGGCTGGTCGGCGTTGTGGACGCACACGCCGTGGGTGCGGTCGTAGATCCGGCCCTTGGCGGCCGCGTACCCCTCGAGATCGCCGTGCCAGTCCAGATGGTCCTCGGCGACGTTGAGGACGGCCGACGCCACCGGCGCCACGGTGACCACGCCATGGAGCTGGAAACTCGAGAGCTCGACCGCCAGCACGTCGACCGGCTCGGGGTCCCGGACCGCCGCCACCAGCGGGGTGCCGATGTTGCCCGCCGTCCGCGATCGCAGCCCGGACGCCCGGAGGATGTCGGCCACCAGACCCACCGTCGTCGTCTTGCCGTTCGTCCCGGTGACGCACGCCCACGGAGCTCCCGCGGGGTCCCGCAGGCGCCACGCCAGCTCGGCCTCGGCCCACACCGGCAGGCCGGCCGCGGCCGCCGCGCGCAGCACGGGATGGTGCGGCGGCCACCCCGGCGACGCGACGACGAGAGCGACGCCGTCGAGCACGGCAGGCTCGCGCGCACCGGGTCCGCGGACCAGCCGCACTCCCTGCTCGGCGAGCTCGGTCCAGGCCGGGACGGGCTCGTCCGGGGCCCGCTCGTCGCAGGCGACCACCGCGGCCCCGGCGTCGGCCAGCGCCCCGGCGGCCGCGGCCCCCGACGTCCCGAGCCCGGCGACGAGCACCGGCAGGCCCGGGACGCGGGCGTCGGGTCCGCGGAGGTCGTCCGGGACGGGCGCGCGGACCACGTCAGGCGACCGAGCCGGCGACCCACTCGGCGTAGAAGATGCCGAGGCCCGCGGCGACGAAGAGTCCCGCGATGATCCAGAACCGGATGACGATCGTGACCTCGCCCCACCCCTGGAGCTCGAAGTGGTGCTGCAGCGGCGCCATCCGGAACACCCGCTTGCCGGTGAGTCGGAACGACGTCACCTGGACGATCACCGAGAGCGTGATGATGACGAAGAGGCCGCCGATGATCGGCAGGAGGAGCTCCGTGCGGGTTGTGATGGCGAGCCCGGCGATGGCCCCACCGAGGGCGTTCGAGCCGGTGTCCCCCATGAAGATCTTGGCCGGCGAGGCGTTCCACCACAGGAAGCCGAAGCAGGCCCCCAGGAGGGCGGCCGACACCACCGCCAGGTCCATGGGGTCCCGGACCTCGTAGCACTGCGGTCCCGGGTTGACCGCGCAGGACTGGCCGGACTGCCAGATCCCGATCAGGGTGTACGAGGCGAACAGGAACAGTGCGGCGCCCGTCGCGAGTCCGTCGAGCCCGTCGGTGAGGTTGACGGCGTTGCCGGTGGCGGCGATGAGCAGGTACGCCCAGACGATGAACAGGAGCAGACCGACCACCGGGCCGCCGACCGCAAGGTCGAGCGGTGTGTCCCGGATGAACGAGATGGCGGTCGACGCCGCGGTGCGGCCGTTCTCGTCCGGGACCTGCAGCGCGGCGACGGCGAAGATCACGGCGACGATGGACTGTCCCAGCAGTTTCTGCCACCCCTCGAGCCCGAGGCTGCGCTGGCGACGGATCTTCGTCCAGTCGTCGAGGAAGCCGACCAGCCCGAGGCCCCCCATGAGGAAGAGGACGAGGAACCCCGACCACGACGGGACGGTGAAGGTCACCAGATGGGCGGCGGCGTACCCCAGCACGACGGCGCCGATGATGACGGTGCCGCCCATGGTCGGGGTGCCGCGCTTGGAGTGGTGCGTCGTCGGGCCGTCGTCCCGGATGAACTGCCCGTACCCCCGGCGCACGAGGAACCGGATGAAGGCGGGCGTCAGCAGGAGGGCGGCCACCAGGGCGACGCCGGCGGCCACGAGGACGGAGATCATCGGGGGACGGCCTCCCCTTCCGGGTCACGGGCCGGCAGCCCGGCGGCGAGCCGGTCGGCCAGCCGCCACAGCCCGGTGGCGTTGCTGGCCTTGAGCAGCACGACGTCGCCGGGGACGAGCTCGGCGTCGAGGATCTGGCCGGCCCCGGCGGTGTCGGCCACCCACGTCGACTCCCCGCCCCAGCTGCCTTCGTGGCGGGCCGCGAGGTCGACGGCCCGGGCCTCCTGGCCCACCGCGAGCAGCCGTGACACGTTGAGGCGGACCGCCAGGCGCCCGATGCGGTCGTGCTCGGCGGCCGACTCCCCTCCCAGCTCGAGCATGGGTCCGAGCACTGCCCAGGTGCGCCCGCCCCGTCCCAGGGTCGCCAGCGACCGCAGCGCTGACGCGACCGTCTCGGGACTGGCGTTGTAGGCGTCGTCGATCACCGTGACGCCGTCCGGCCGACGGGTGACGGCCATCCGGTGCGGGCTGGTGTGCCCGGGAGCCGACATCCGGGCCGCCACCGCTGCGACGTCCATGCCCTCGACGACCGCAACGGCGGCGGCGGCCAGGGCGTTGCCGACCTGGTGGTCGCCCGGGACCGGGAGGTGGACCGGCGCCTCGGCCCCCCCGGCCACCAGGACGAAGCGGGCCCGGGCGTCCGGGCCGACCTCGACGTCGACGGCCGCCACGTCGGGACCGGGCGCCGACCCGAAGGTGACGACCCGGCCGGCGGTCCGCGACGCCATCCCCATGACCAGTCCGTCGTCGGCGTTGAGCACGGCGACCCCGGTCGGGGGCAGCGCCTCGACGAGTTCACCCTTGGCCCGTGCGATGCCGTCGCGGCTGCCGAACTCGGACAGGTGGGCGCTGCCCACCATGAGGACGACCCCGACGTCCGGTCGGGCGACCCGGCAGAGGTCGGCGATGTGGCCGACGCCCCGGGCCCCCATCTCGAGGACGAGGAAGGCCGGCGGCGCGTCCGCCGTCGCCGCCCTGGCGACCGTCAGCGGCAACCCGATCTCGTTGTTGAACGAGCCGGGTGGGGCGACGGCGGAGTCGGGGTGGCAGGGGTGACCGGCGAGCACGTGGGCGAGCAGGTCCTTGGTCGTCGTCTTGCCGGCGCTGCCGGTGACGCCGACGGTGCGGGTGCCGCCGGCCGCCAGTCCGGCGTGGGCGGACCGCGCGAGGTCCGTCAGGGCGCGCGCGGTGTCGCGGACCCGGATGGTCGCGACCGTCCGGCCTCCCGGACCCGGCAACGATTGGAGGTCTCGGTGCACGAGGACGGCGGCGGCCCCGCGGGCGGCGGCGTCGGCCACGTGGTCGTGGCCGTCGACGCGGGTGCCCGGGAGCGCGACGAAGAGGTCGCCGGGAACCAGGGTCCGGGAGTCGATGGCGACGCCGTGGATCCCCTCGGCGGGCTCCCCGGCGGTCACCTGACCGGCAGTCGCCCTCGCGACGTCCGTCACCGTGAGCATCAGCGACCTCCTGTCGCGACGGAGGCACCGGCCGCAGGTCCCGGGTCGGCGCCGGCCGGGGCGGCGCCGACCGGGGCGACCTCGCCGTCGGCGACCCCGGCCTCCCGTGCCCAGGCCTGCAGCGCCCGGGCGGCGGCGTCCCGGTCGTCGAACGGCTCGCGCCGCCCCCCGCCGTAGTCCTGCCCGGTCTCGTGCCCCTTGCCGGTGACGAGCAGGGTGTCGCGCGGGCCCTCGCACGCCGCGAGCCCGCGGGCGATCGCCCCGGCCCGGTCGGCGACCTCGACGACGTCGCCGGCCCGGCGGCCCGGCACGGACACGGCGCCCGCGAGCACGGCAGCGCGCACGGCGGCGGGGTCCTCGCCGCGCGGGTTGTCGTCGGTGACGACGACCACGTCCGCGGCCGCGGCGGCCGCCGCGCCCATCGGCCCTCGCTTGCCCGGGTCCCGGTCCCCCCCCGCCCCGAGGACGACGACGAGGCGACCGGGAGTCGCGGCCCGCAGCGACTCCAGCGCCGTCGCGACCGCCTCCGGGGTGTGGGCGTAGTCGACGACGACGAGCGGGGTGCGCCCGGTCGACGCCGGGTCCACGATCCGCTCCATGCGCCCGGGGACGCCGGCGAAGGCACTGAGCGACGCCGCCGCCTCCGCCGCGACGTCGCGCGGCCGGGACCCGGGGGAACCCTCGGCGAGCCGGACGACGAGCGCGAGCGCCAGGACGGCGTTGACGGCGTTGTGGCGACCGGGCATCGGGACGTCGAACGCCAGCTCGTCGTGATCGCCGGCGGTGAACGGGCCGCGCAGCCGGACCCGCTGGCGGCCGTCCACGCCGGTGTCGGCGGAGAGCAGGACGACGTCCGCCGGGGGGCCCGACCGGTCGGCACCCGCCGTGGCTGCGGTGGCGACGGTCCACACGTCGAGCCCGGCCGCGCGAGCCGCGGCGGCCACCCCGCGCCCGGCGTGGTCGTCGACGCAGACCACGGCGCGGGCCGCGAAGCCACCGGTGAACAGGCGTGTCTTCGCCGCCAGGTAGGACTCCATGTCGCCGTGGAAGTCCAGGTGGTCCCGCGACAGGTTGGTGAAGCAGACGACCGCCATCCGGGTGCCGTCGGCCCGCTGCAGCGCGAGGGCGTGACTGGAGACCTCCAGCGCCACGGCTGAGACCCCGGCGTCGCGCATCCGGGCGAGCGTCGCCTGGAGATCCGTCGCCTCGGGGGTGGTCATCACGCTGGCGACCTCGTCGTCGTGCACCCGGACGGCGACGGTGCCGACCAGTCCGGCGCCGATCCCGCGGCTGCGGAGCATGTGGTGCATGAGCCACGTCACCGTGGTCTTGCCGTTGGTACCGGTGACTCCGACGACGTCGAGGGTGTGGGACGGGTGCCGGTGGACGGCCGAGGCCAGTGGACCGAGCACGTCCCGCGGCCGGGGGTGGACAAGAACAGGGACCTCGACGCCACCGGCCGGGCACGCCTCGGCACCCGACGGGTCCGTGAGCACCGCCACCGCCCCGGCGGCGACGGCGTCGACCGCGAAGCGCGCGCCGTGGACCCGGTCGCCGGGCAGGGCCGCGTAGAGGTCGCCGGGAGCGACCCGCCGGGAGTCGTGGGTCACCCCGGAGAGGGCGGTCGCGGTCGCGTCGGCCGGGCCGCCGGCCAGGAGGTGGAGCTGGGCCGGGAACTCCGCGAGGAGGTCGCCGACAGTGACGGGACCGGACCGGTTCGGCACGGGCTGGAGGCTACCCGTCGGGGGCAGGTGCGCCGCGCGCCCGCCGTGCCCTGGCCGGCCGGCCCACGTCACCAGCGCACGGGGTAGGGCTCGGCGGGCACGGTCGACCGGGGCACCCGTGCCCCTGCCAGGGCGGCCCGCATGATCTCGGAGAAGGCGGGAGCGGCGGACTGGCCGCCGAAGAACGACCGGGTGGGGTCCTGGATCGCCACGGACACCACGACCTGCGGGTCCTCGGCGGGCGCGTACCCCGCGAACGAGGCCGTGTAGCCGCAGTACCCCCCACAGGCCTCGTCGTACCGCTCGGCGGTCCCGGTCTTGCCGGCCACCCGGTACCCGGGGACGGCGGCCGCGCCTCCGGTGCCTTCGTCGACCACCGACTCCAGCATCCGGGTCATCGTCGCGGCGGTGTCCGCCGAGAGCACCTGCTCCGGTTGCGGGCCAGGGGCGGGGGTCACCCGGCCCGCGGGCGAGCGGTGCCCTGCGACGACCGTCGGGGCCATCCGCACGCCGTCGTTCGCCAGGGTCTGGTAGAGGGACGCCATCTGGAGCGCCGTGACGCTGAGTCCTTGTCCGAACGTCACCGTGTAGCGCTGCGCCGAGGACCACGAGTCCACGGGCGGGAGCAGGCCGCCGGACTCACCGGGCAGGCCGACACCGGTCGGCCGGCCGAGCCCGAACCGATCGAACCACTCGCGGAGGCGCTCGGCGGGCATCTCGTCCGATGCCATGATCGTCCCGGTGTTGCTCGACTCGGCGAGGACGCCGGCCAGGGTCAGCTGCCAGGGCTCGTGGGAGTGGGAGTCCTTGAACGACCGGCCGGCGCGTTCGATCCGGTCCGGCACGGTGAACGGCGTCGTGGGGACGCCGAGGCCGTCCTCGAGCACGGCCGCGACGGTCACCACCTTGCTCGTCGAGCCGGGCTCGAACACCTCGCTGACGGCGCTGTTGCCCAGGCGCGCCGGGTCCACCCCGTCGATGTGGCGCGGGTCGAAACCGGGATGGACGGCCATCGCGAGGACCTGACCCGTCCGGGCGTCGAGGACGACGGCGGTGCCACTGCGGGCGCCCGAACCGGTCACGGCCTCGGCCAGCGCCTGCTCGGCCCGCCACTGGAGATCCCGGTCGAGGGTGAGCAGGACGTCGTCGCCGTCGACGGGCGGCTCGTCCGCGGCCGCCCCGCCCGGGATCTCCCGGACGCCGTTCTCGTTGCTGCGCTCGTACCGAACCCACCCCTCGGTGCCGGTGAGCGCGTCGTCGTGGGCGAGCTCGATGCCCGCCAGTCCGGCGCCGTCCGCCCCCACGAAGCCGACGACGGCCGCGCCCACCGGGCCTGCCGGATGGTCCCGGGAGGTGGACGCCTCCGCGAACAGCCCGGTGATGCCCAGGTCGGACACCGTGCGCCAGGTCTGGGGGTCGACGTCGCGCGCCACGACGGCGTAGCGGGAGTCCCCCGTGAGGGCGTCCGCCAGCTCGCCCACGTCCCGGCCGAGCACGGGGGCCAGCCGGGCGGCGGCAGCGCGCGGGCCCGCCCGGCGAGGGTCCTCGGGGTCGGTCCAGGTGGCGACGAGCTGCGGGTCGGCGGTCACCGTCACCCGCTGGGCGCTGGTCGCGAGCACCTCGCCGTGGCGGTCGACGACATCGCCGCGCTGCGCCGGGACGGTCCGCTGCACCAGGCGGTTCTCGAGCGCCTGTTCGGCCAGCACCGAGGCGTCGACGGCCTGGATCTGCACCAGTCGCCCCGCATACAGGCTGACCACGACCAGCGTCCCGGCCAGCAGGAAGAGCAGACGCCCGGCGATCGACGGTCCGGGCGACGGGGACTCCGATCGCCGTCCGGGCGGGCGGCGACGGGGCGGGCGCTGTCCGGGCGGGCGGCGACCGGGCCGCCGGGTCATTCGCCGCTCCCCGGGGTCTTCGGCGCGGGGGACGGGCCTGGTGCCGGTGGCCCCTCTTCCGATCGCCCCGGCAGGACCAGCACCTCGGGGGCCGGCGCGGGGACCATGCCGAGGCCGCGGGCCCGGCTGTCCAACCGCTGGGGAGCAGCCTGCGCCGCCACCGAGAGCCGCAACGACTCCTCGGCGTCCCGCAGGCGATCGGCCTCCGTCGTCAGCTCGGCGTGGGTGAAGGCGTTGCCGGAGGCTGCGACGTTGAGCGCGAGCAGGGCGACCAGCGTCGCGATCAGCAGGCCGGCGCAGGAGGCCACGAAGGTCGCCGTGCCGGACGGCCGCGGCGCCGGTGGCTGGGGGACGAGCCGGACCGGGGGTCGCGGGCGCGGGATGCCGGCCGGGCGGCCGGTCGGCGCCTGGGCCGCAGCCCGGGCAGGGGCCCCGGCCCGGGCAGGGGCAGCAGCCCGGGCCGTCGCGGCACTCATTCCGCCAGCCGCTCGAGGACCCGCAACCGGGCGGAGGCGGCGCGCGGGTTGGCAGCGATCTCGACCGGGCCGGGCACGACGGGGCGTCCGACGACGCGAAACGGCGCCGAGGGCGGCTCGACCGGGAGGCGAGGCGGGGCGTCGACCCGCGACAGGTCGCCGAACCGGTGCTTCACCGGGCGGTCTTCCCCGGAGTGATAGGTCAGGACGGCGAGGCGGCCCCCGCGGCCCAGCCGGTCGGCCCACTCGGGAAGTGCCCGTCGCAGCGCCCCGGCCTCGTCGTTCACCTCGATCCGCAGGGCCTGGAACACCCGCTTCGCCGGGTGCCCACCGGTGCGGCGGGCAGGTGCCGGAACGGTGGCGTAGACGAGGTCGACCAGCTCTGCCGTCGTCCGCAGCGGCCGCTCGGCGCGCCGGCGGACCACGGCGGCGGCGATCGCGCGGGCGAAGCGCTCGTCACCGTGCTCCCGGAACACGGTCTCCAGGGCCTTGGCGGAGTACGACGCGAGCACGTCGGAAGCGGTGGGCCCGGTCCGGCCCATCCGCATGTCGAGCGCCGTGTCGCGGGAGTAGGCGAAGCCGCGGTCGTCACTGTCCAGCTGCAGCGACGACACGCCGAGGTCGAGGAGCACGGCGTCCACCCGGGCAGGGAGGTCGGCGCCCGCCTCGATCGCGGGCAGGTCGTCGAACCCGGCCTCGACGAGGCGTACGCGGCCGGCGACACCCGCCGCCGAGAGCCGCTGGGCGGCCACGGCGAGCGCCCGGGGGTCCAGGTCCACGCCGACGACGGCCACGTCCGGACGCGCGGCGGCCAGGCGCAGCGTGTGGCCGCCCAGGCCCAGCGTGCCATCGACGAGCACGCGGGGGCCCGGCCGGTCGAGGGCTGGCGCCAGCGCGCTCTCGACCTCGTCGGCCAGGACCGGGACGTGCCGCTGGCCACCGGCGTCCACCGCCATCGCCGCCACCCCCTTCCATCCGTGGTGTCGTCCCTCGTGTCGTCCCTCGTGTCGTCCCTCGCAGGCGCCCGCACCTCGCGGACGCCCCGGCGGCGGCCTGCGGGCGGTGGTCCCCCTCCGCCGGTCCGCCTGGCACCGGGGAAGGTGCGCCAGGTGGGCTCCGGCGGGGGGAGGCCACCGCTCGCAGGTCAACGGGCCGCTCGGGTGGGCGGACCGCGGTCCCGGCGCCCTCATAGCAGCCCCGGGACGATCTCGCCGTCGCGGTCGGCGAACGGCTGCTCGGCCCCGGACTGCTGCTCGTCCCAGAGCGCGGAGTCCCAGATCTCCAGGCGTGAGCCCACCCCCAGGACGGCGACGTCCCGCGTCAGCGACGCGTAGGTGCGCAGCAGCGGGGAGACCGTCACCCGGCCCTGCTTGTCGGGCACCTCGTCCTGGGCACCGGACAGCATCATTCGGGCGTAGTCGCGGGCAGCCCGGTTGGTGAGGGGTGCCGTGGAGAGGTCCGAGACGAGCCGCTCGAAGGCCACGCGGGGGAACACGTAGACGCAGCGCTCCTGCCCTCGCGTCATCACGAGGCCCTCCGCCAGTTCCGAGCGGTACCTGGCAGGCAGGACGAGGCGGTGCTTCTCGTCCAGGCGGAGCGGAAAGGTGCCGAGGAACACATCGCGCTCCTTCCCCTCCCCGCCGGGGGACTCCACGGCGCCCCGCTGCCCCCCACTCTACTCCACTTCCCTCCACTCGCCACTGATTTCACAGGTGAGGGACGATCCAGCTCCTGGGTCGGAGCCGCCGACGACGTCGGGCAGGACGCAGGACACCAGTCGGGCCAGGACGGCCCGGCGGGCGCCCGCGCGCTGGCCGTGCGCCGGCGGTTCCCTGCGTACGGCGTGCTCAAGGGACAGTGCCCGGCAGCGCCGAGGCCGGGCAGGGGGTTCCGCGAACCTCGGCACCGGCCGCCACGGGCGCCCGTCGACCGAACGGCGGGAACGCGGTGGAGGGAAGTGGAGCGGGCTTTCGGGCACTCCGCCGGTCCCGGCGCCCGCCGCTGCTCCGGTCACTCGGTGTGTGAGGATTCGCCACAGCCGGGCGGCGCCCCGCCCCGGCGCGAGGGGAGCGAGGATGACGACCGTCGACGCGCGCGAGGACGCCCTGGAGGACGCCGTCCGGACCGCCGCGGCCGTCCGGGAGGCCGTGACGACCGTCGTGGTGGGCAAGGACGATGTCGTGGACGTCGCGCTCACCGTCCTCCTGGCCGAAGGGCACCTGCTCGTCGAGGACGTCCCGGGGGTCGGGAAGACGGTGCTGGCCAAGGCCCTGGCGCGGTCGATCGACTGCTCCGTGCGCCGGATCCAGTTCACCCCGGACCTGCTGCCCAGCGACATCACGGGGGTCAGCGTCTGGAAGCAGGAGCGACACGACTTCGAGTTCCGCCCGGGTGCGGTCTTCGCCAATGTCGTCATCGGGGACGAGATCAACCGGGCCTCGCCCAAGACCCAGTCGGCGCTGCTCGAGGCGATGGAGGAACGCCAGGTCACGGTCGACGGCACCACGTACCCGCTGGCGCCGCCGTTCCTCGTCGTCGCGACCCAGAACCCCGTCGAGATGGACGGCACCTACCCGTTGCCCGAGGCCCAGCGCGACCGCTTCCTGGCCCGGCTGGCCATGGGGTACCCCCACCCGGACGCCGAGCTGATGATGCTCGACACCCACGCCGGGGTCGACCCGCTCGACCGACTCCGCCCGGTCACCACGGCGGACGGGGTCCGGCGAGCCATCACCGCGGTCCGGTCCGTCTACGTCGCCCAGGCGCTGCGCGCCTACGTCCTCGACCTCGTGACACGCACCCGCACTCATCCCGACCTGCGACTGGGGGTGTCGCCGCGGGCCGGCCTGCACCTGGTGAAGGCGGCTCGCGCCCGCGCCGCCCTGGCGGGGCGGGACCACGTCCTGCCCGACGACGTCCTCGCGCTGGCCGGCCCTGTCCTGTCCCACCGGGTCCTGCTGTCGCCCGAGGCCCGACTGTCGCGGCGGGACCCGGAGGAGGTCATCATCGACGTGGCGCGCTCGGTCCCGGTGCCGGGTCCCCGCCGCTGACGCCGACGGCGCGTGCCGGTCACGCGCGGCCGGCACCCGTCCCTGGAGGTGCCATGACCGTCGCCGCTCGACCATCGGCCATTGCCGTACGCCGCCGCCCCGCGCCCGCGGTGGCACACCGGCGTGACCGCCGGTTCTCCCTGCGGGCGTCGTGGGCGGGTCTCACGCCGCGCGGCGGATCCTTCCTCGCCGCCGGGCTGGTCGCGCTGCTCGCCGCCGCCGTGCTCCGCCAGACCGACTTGCTCCGGGTCGCCGTCCTGCTGGTGGCGCTGCCGTTGGCCGTGGTGGTCGGGATGTCACTGGTGTCGCTGCACGTGACGGTCCGTCGGGACGCCCGCCCTCGCCGGGTCTACGCCGGGGACCCGGTCACGGTCACGGTCTCCCTGACCAACCGGGGCCGGCAGCGGACACCGACCCTGCTCGTCGAGGACGCCATGCCCGAGGAGCTGGACGTCGCCACTCGTGTGGTGGCGCCGCCGCTGCCGGCGCGCGCCACCGCCCGGCTGTCGTACACGGCGGTGCCCCGGGCGCGGGGCCGGTACCTGCTCGGCCCGGCCCGGGTGCACGCCGTCGAACCTTTCGGCGTCCTGGAACGGACCTGGCGCGCCTCCGGCACCGACCAGCTGCTGGTCCGGCCTCGCCCGGTCCCGCTGGCGGACCCGCTGCGACCGGCCCGACGGGGCGGTGACTCCGACACCGCGCGGGGCGGCGCCGCGGCCGCCGGCTCCATGGACCTCACGGTGCGCGAGTACCGGGAGGGCGACGACCTGCGCCGCGTCCACTGGCCCACGACGGCTCGCCGCGGCGAGCTCATGGTGCGCCGTGACGAACGACCGGAGGACCAGCGACTGGGAGTCCTCCTCGATGCCCGCCGGCGCGGCCACCCGGGACGGACGGGGTCCTCCCTGGAGTGGGCGGTGGTGGCCGCGACCTCGGTGGTGGTGCGCGCCGCGCTCGACGAGCAGGCCGTGATGCTCGCCGGGGACGGCGTCGAGCCCGTGGACGAGGGGATCGACGACGTGCTCGACCGGCTGGCCGTGGTTCAGCCGGGGCCCGATGCGCTGCTCGTGGAGGGCGCCGAACGGCTCGACGCCGCCGGACCCACGGCAGTCGCGGCCTTCCTGGGGGACCTGGCGCCCGGGGACGTCGTCGCGATCGCGGACGCCGCGCCTCGCGCCCGCCGGGTGGCCCTGCTCCTCCAGGTTCCGGAGTTCGCCCGGGTGAGCGACCCCTCGTGGGACGACCGCCACGAGGGCGTCCGCTCGACGCTCGCGGCGGCGGGCTGGAGCACCGTTCGCGTCCGGCCGGGGGACGGCATCGCCCAGGCCTGGGCCGCCGCCGTCCAGGCCACCGAGCGATGAGCGCCCCGAGCCCCCCGGTGCGCCGCCCATCGAGCCCCCCGGTGAGCCCGGTCGCGCCCCGCCCCGTGCCGCAGACCGAGGCCGGACCGGCCCGATCGCCCGAACTGCGCGAGGCCGGTCGTCGGGCCAGGGCGGCCGCCCTGGCCACCGTGGCCACGGTCGCGACCGCTCTCACCCTGGGCGGGCTCATGGTCGGCGGGGCGTGGGCGGCCCCCATGCTCGTCGCCCTGGCGGCCACCGGAACCGCGGCGGTCGCGGCGGCGCTGGCCAGGCTGCCCGGGTCGGTCGTCGTCGTCGCGGCCTGGGTCGGCGGCATCGTCGTCTGCACGGCCCTGTTCGCGCCCGGCCGGGCGCTGCTCGGCGGGTTCGTCCCCACGCCGGCTTCCTTGGCTGACCTGCGAGTTCTGGTCGACGCCGGGGTCACGGTCAGCCGCAGCGCAGTGCCGCCCGTGGTCGTGGGTCCGGAACTGCAGGCCCTCGTGGCGGTGGCCATGGTGCACGTCTGCGTCGTCGTCATCGCCACCTCGGCCTGGCTGGGCCAGTCCAGCCTGGCCGGCCTGCCGCTCATGCTGGTCGTCTTCGTCGCGGCTGCGCTGGCACCCAGCGGGCTGGCGGCCGCTCCCTTCCTGGTCGCGGCGGCGGGCTACCTGCTGCTGACGCTGACCGACGCGGACCGGCGGGTGGCGAGGTGGGGTCCACTGCTGCGGCGGCGGTCGGAGGGGTCCCGCGCGGCATCAGCGCCGGTGGCAGGTTCCTACGTCCCCCAGGCGGCCGCGGTGGGCGCCGTGGCGCTGGCGGCCTCGGTCGTCGTGCCCGCCCTGGTTCCGACGATGGGCGAGGACAACCTGGCCGAGGCGCTGCAGGACCGGTTCGGCCAGGGCGGCGTGCAGCGGGTGCAGACCGTCAACCCGTTCCTCGACCTGCGACGCGACCTCACCCAGCCCGAGGACGTCGTGGTGCTGGAGTACGCGACCGACGACCCGAGCCCCGACCCGCTCCGGATCGTCACCGCTGACGTCTTCGACGGCGTCACCTGGCAGCCGTCGGAGCCGCAGTTGCCCGTCTCCCAGACGGTGGATCGGGGGCTCCCTCCGCCTCCCGGCACGGCGCCGGACGTCCTGGCCGCGGCGGAGACGGTGACCACGCAGATCAGCGTGACCGGCCTCGACCAGCGCTACCTCCCGCTGCCGTACCCGGCGACCCGGGTGGAGATCGACGGGACCTGGCTGTACGACCCCGAGACGCTCAACGTGCTGAGCGGTACCGACACGACCCTGGACAAGCGCTATGTCGTCGAGTCCCTCGACGTCCGCCCGGCCGCCGAGGCCCTTCGGGCCACCGCGCCGCCACCTGCGGCGCTGCTCGAGCGCTACGGCCCGGTGCTCCCGGACACGCCGGCGGTCGTGGCGGAGACGGCGGCGACCGTGACGGCGCAGGCATCGTCCGACTACGAGCGGGCGCTGGCGCTGCAGCAGTTCTTCCGCTCCGACGGCGGCTTCGTGTACTCCCTCGAGGCGCCGGAGAGCGGCGGGCTGGACGTCATGACGGCCTTCCTGGAGCAGCGACAGGGCTACTGCGTGCAGTTCGCCTCGACGATGGCAGTCATGGCCCGGACCCTCGGCATCCCGTCCCGGGTGGCCGTCGGGTTCCTCCCCGGCGAGGAGACCGGGCCGGGGGTCCGCCAGGTCGGCATCCGCGACGCCCACGCCTGGCCGGAGCTGTACTTCGAGGGTGCGGGCTGGGTGCGCTTCGAGCCCACCCCGTCGACTCGCACCGGCGGATCGCCCGAGTGGGCACAGCCGGAGACCCCGGAGGCCCCGCCGCCGTCCGTGGCCGCGCCCGCTCCCTCCGTCGAGGCGGCCCCCGAGCCCCGGCCGGTCCCGACCCCGGCGGTGACGAGCGGGACCGAGCCGGCAGGCTCACCGCTCGGGCGGATCCTGCAGGTGGCGGGCCTCACCGCCCTCGCCCTCGCACTGATCACGGTGCTCGCGGCGGCCCCCCGCGCCTGGCGGGACCTCCACGATCGGCTCCGGTGGCGGCGGGCGGGCTCCGACCCGGGCGCCCGGGCTGGGGTGGCGTGGCTCGTCATGCGGGAACGGCTCGCCGATCTGGGGCACCGTCCCCCGGCGGGGACCGCGCGGGAGCAGGCCGCGGCCCTGATCGCGGCCGAGGAGCCGGACCTGGCCGCTCGCAAGGCCCTGGACCGGGTGGTGGCCGCGGTGGAGCGGGCCTGGTTCGCGTCGGCGCCCGCGCCGGCGCCGACCTTGGAAGCCGATGTCGCCACGGTGGTCTCGGGCGTCGACCGGCAGCGCGGCCGGTGGCAGAGCCGGCGCGCCCGGTGGCTGCCGTCGCCGGTGCCGTGGCGGGGGCCGGAGAGCGGCGACGTGCCGTGGGACGCGGCGACCTGGGAAGCGATCGCGACGGGAGACGCCGGACCGGGTGGGCAGTCGCTGCGGACCGGCGGTGGCGAGCGGGTCGGGAGTTGACCAGGCGTCGAACAGTGGTCAGCGGCCGGGGCGGGGCGACCCGCCCTGGTCGGGGGTGAGCGGGGGATCGAGGCGGGCCGGGACCCCCGCGGTCACTGCCACCCGGTGTCGCGGCGGCGCTCCCACCGTTCCTCCATCCGCTGGATGAAGGAGGGGCGCGCCTTGGGCCGGCGCGGCGCCGACCGCGTCCCGTCGGACGACACCGCCGCCAGCCGCGTGCGGGACGAGCCACCGGTCATCGCGACGACGCCACCGGCGAACATCAGGACGAATCCGGTGACCGCGACCGCGAGCTGAACGGTGAGGTCGCCGCGGAAAGCGACGATGCCGACGACCAGGGTGACCAGGCCCAGGACCAGGGCCACCACTCCGACAGTCACCCGGGTGGTGGAGCGGACGCCGCGCCGGCTGCCGCGCAGGGACGTGGCGAACTTGGGATCCTCGGCGTACAACGCCTGCTCCATCTGGGCGAGCAGCTTCTGCTCGTGGTCGGAGAGCGGCACCTCGACCTCCTACCCGTCGACTGTCA
>JBHJOS010000140.1:0-15761 GCA_050329415.1 Kineosporiaceae bacterium | reverse complement strand
CCCGCCCCGCCCCACCCCGCCCCGCCCCGAAGCCGGCTTGGCAGGTCCTTGTGCCAGGGACACGCCGTCGATGGGCGGATTTCATGGCTCATCCGCCTGCCAAGCCGGCTTGGCAGGCGGACGTGAGGGCAGGGGGACGTGAGGGCAGGGGGACGTGAGGGCGGGCGGACGGGTTGGCAGGCGGAGGTTAGGCGTCGAGGCGCCAGGTGGGGGGGAGACTGTGGTAAGAGGGGAAGGACGGGTCGACGGCGGGGTCGGGCAGGCCGTGGCGCGCCGCGGCTCGCTGGAAGGTCTGCAGCAGGCGCCGCCCCCAGCGGGCAGGTCGGTAGGCGTCTGACGCCACGAAGCGTGCGACCTCGTGCCCGGTTTCCAGCAGGTCGTCCCGACGACGCTTGTCCCGCCAGGACTGCTCGCGATCTTCGTACTTGACCTTGCCGTCGACCTCGACGACGGTGCAGAACTCGCGGACCAGCAGGTCCACCCGATACCTGCGATCACCGACGTCCAGCCGCACCTGCAGGTCGGGCGGGGGCAGGCCCAGCAGGAGGACGGTTCCTCGCGCGACCGACTCCAGCGGGCTCTCGGCGCGGCCGTCGGCCCACCGGGCGACCAGAGCAGCTCGGCGGGAGCCGGGGACGGGGCCGACGGCATGCACCGCGGCCAGCAGGTCCTCGCGCGTCCCACCGCGGGCCCTCGCGGCATCAGCCGCCGCAAGACCCCACACGACGGGCTCGTGACGGGCGACGTCCACGACGGTGCGGGCGAGGGACGTGACGGCGAGGCCTTCGACCTCCGCGAGGTCGTCGTCCCGAACCCAGGCCCGGCGGCGGACAGCGGACTCCGACCGTCCTCCGAACTCGGGACGCCCTGCCGTCCGCCGCTGGAGGAGCACGGGGGTGCGCGGCGGCCCGCCTCGTGTCGGAAGACCCCAGGCGACGGCAGCGGAGTGCGCGGCCAGCACGACCTCCGAACGACAACGGCCGACCAGCGCCCGGCAGACTGAGACATGGCGCCCACGGTCGTCCAGGGAAGCCCACACGGCGGGGTCCGCGACGACGCCACGGCCGACCCTGAGTGCGGTTCCCGAGGAGACGGCCCAGTGACACACCTTGCGGGAGACACCCGCCCGGACGAGATCCGCGACGGAGGCCACACCGCGGTGGGCGGCCAGCGCCGCCCCCAGGTCCGCTGTCACCCCGGCAGAGTGGCGACCCCGAGGCGACTCCCGCCGCCGCTGTCCACAGGCGGCTGTCCACAGGCGGCTGTCACAGGCGGCTGTCACAGGCGGCTCAGTGCGGCGGCGACTCCAGGCGACCGTTGTCGAACCACCCGGGCAGTAGGTCACCGACGGTCACCGGGTCCGCACCGGGACCCGAGTCGACCAGGCACCCGGGTCCGCCGTGCTCGAGCAGCAGCTGCCGGCACCGACCGCACGGCGGGCAGGCGGCGCCGTCCCGGTCGACGATCGACACGGCGACCAGTCGGCCGCCGCCCCCGGCGTGCAGTGCCGACACCAGGCCGCATTCGGCGCACAGGCCCAGCCCGTAGGAGGCGTTCTCCACGTTGCAGCCGGTCACCACCCGGCCGTCGTCGACCAGCCCCGCCGCCCCGACCGGGAAGCGCGAGTACGGCGCGTAGGCGAGCTTCATGGCGGCCACCGCATCCCCCCGCAGGTCACCCCAGGGCACGGTCCGTCTCACGGTCGGTAGGGGACACCGTCGGCGGCGGGCGCGCGCACCTTCCCCACCAGGCCGGCCACCGCGAAGATCGTCGCCAGGTAGGGGGCCATGAGGAGGAACTCGCCGGGGATGGGCGTGGCGATGATGCTGAGGACCGACTGGAGGTTGGTGGCGAAGCCGAACAACAGCGCCGCCAGCAGCGCCCCCACCGGCGTCCAGCGCCCGAAGATGAGGGCCGCCAGGGCGATGAAGCCCTGCCCGGCCGTCATCTCCTCGCCGAACGCGCCGACGGCACCGAGGGTGTAGAAGGACCCGCCGAAGCCGGCCACCGCGCCGCCGTACAGGACGTTGCGGAACCGCAGCCCGTTGACGTCGATGCCCGCGGTGTCCGCGGCCTTGGGGTGCTCCCCGACCGCCCGGACCCGCAGCCCCCAGCGGGTCCGGAACAGCAGGAAGGCCAGTGCCGCCACGGTGAGGTACATGGCGTAGACGATGATCGTCTGGTCGAACAGCACCGGACCCACGACCGGGACGTCCGCGAGCACCGGGATGCGCAGCCGCTGGAGGCGCTCCGGCGCGTTCCACACGTCCTGGTCGCGCACCAGCAATTGCCCGTACAGGAAGCTCGTGACCCCGATGACAAGGACGTTGAGCACGACGCCCAGCACGATCTGGTCGACGACGAAGCGGACCGCGAACACCGCCAGCAGGAACGCCACGAGGACCCCCGCGGCCACCGCGGCCAGCAGCCCGGCGTAGACGCTGCCGGTGAGCGACGCGGTGACCGCCGAGGCGAACGCCCCCGCCAGCAGCTGGCCCTCGATGGCGATGTTGATGACGCCCGCCCGCTCGCAGAGCACCCCGGACATGGCGCCGAAGGCGAGCGGGACCGCGAGGAACACCGACCCGCGCAGCAGGTTGACCAGCGAGATGGTGTTGCCCGACACCGCCCACACGAGGAAGGCGGCGACCACGAGCACTCCGAAGACGGCCAGCCACGCACCCCCGACCCGGGCGCCCCGGATCGCCCGCCAGGTGGCCCAGGCCGCGACCGCCAGCGCGAGCACCCCGAGCACGAGGATCGCCGCCCGGCTCGGCACGTCGACGGCCGGCAGCGGGATCGCCGCCCCGGTCTCGCTGAGCGAGAAGCCCGACCGCTCGTCCCCGGACACCGAGGCCGCGAACCCCACGAGCGACAGCACCGCGACCGCCCACAGCACCACGGGCGAGCGCCAGCGCCGGGTCCGTGCCACGAGCCCGCCGCCGGCCGCCACGGCCACCGGAGCACCTGGGGACGGGCCCACGGCCGGCGACTCCTTGCCGATGGTGGCGCTCATCCGTTCCACCCCTTCGACAGCTGGCCGATGCCGCCACCGGCCCGGCGGAGCCGGAAGATCGCCCGGACCAGGACCGGCGCCGCGATGAAGAGCACGATCAGCGCCTGGATCACGGTGACGATGTCGAGGGAGGTCCCGGTCTGGGCCTGCATCGTGATCCCGCCGGCGTTGAGGGCGCCGAAGAGGACGCCGGCTCCCAGCACCCCCCACGGGTTGGCGCGGCCCAGCAGCGCGACGGTGATGGCGTCGAACCCGAGCCCGGCGGACACGCCCTGGGTGAGGACCCGCTCGCTGCCGAGCACCTGGCTGACCCCGGCGATGCCGGCCAGCCCGCCGGCCACCACCATGACGAGGACGTAGACCCGGGGAACCGAGATCCCTGCGGTGCGGGCGGCCTCGTTGTTGGCGCCGACGGCCCGGAACCGGAAGCCGACCGTGCTGCGGGACAGCAGCCACCAGGTGAGGACCGCGGCGGCCACCGCCAGCAGGAGGCCGACGTTGAGCCGGCTGTCCGGCACGATCGTGGGCAGCACGGCACCGGAGTCGATCGGCGGGCTGATGGGGTCGGCCCGGCCCGGGCGCTGGAACGCCGCGGTGCCGAGCAGGAACAGCAGGGCGAACCGGGCGATGTAGTTCAGCATGATCGTCGTGATGACCTCGTGGGCCCCGGTGACCGCCTTGAGCAACCCGGCGATCCCGCCCCACGCCGCGCCCGCGACCAGCCCGGCCAGGATCGCCGCGACGACGTGCACCACCGGCGGGAGGTCGACGGCGAAGCCGACGTAGGCGGCACCGACCGCCGCGGCCGTGATCTGCCCCTCGGCACCGATGTTGAACATGCCGGCGCGGAAGGGCAGCGCCACCGCCAGCCCACCGGCGATGAGCGGGGTCGCGAAGAGCAGGGTGTCCGCGAGCGGCTTCAGCGCGCCGGCCAGGTCCTCGGCCCGCGTGTCCAGGACGGCACCCCGGAACAGCGCCGCGTACGCCTCGGTCACCGCCTGCCCGACGGCGACCAGGGTGTCCCACGGCCGGGCGAAGAAGTACGAGGCCGCCCCGCGCACGTCCGCGTCGCTCACCGCGATCAGGACCGCGCCCACGACCAGGGCGAGAACCACCGACAGGACGTTGAGCAGCGCGGTGTCCCACCACGCGCGAGGGTCCCGGCGGGCCTGCGACGACGCCGGGGACGGAGCCTGCGGGGCCTCGACGGGAGCGCTCACGCGGCGGCCCTCGCCGCGGACTCGGCATCGACGCCGGCCATCATGAGGCCGAGGACCTCACGGGACGTCCCGCCCGGCACCACTCCCACGACCCGCCCCCCGCACATGACGGCGATCCGGTCGGCGAGGGCGAGCACCTCGTCGAGCTCGGTCGACACCATGAGGACGGCGGCGCCCTGGTCGCGCTCGCGGACGATCCGCCGGTGGACGAACTCGATGGACCCGACGTCCAGGCCGCGGGTCGGCTGGCTGGCCACGAGGACCTTGAGCGGGCGCGAGAGCTCCCGGGCGAGCACGACCTTCTGCTGGTTGCCGCCCGACAGGGAGCTGGCCGGCAGGTCCACGCCGGTGGTGCGGATGTCGAACTCCGCGACGCGCTGCTCGGCGTTGCGACGGACCTCCCCCGGCCGGTAGGTCACGCCCGACCCGAAGGGAGCGGTGTCGTGCAGGTCGAGGACGAGGTTCTCGGCGACGCTGAAGCTCCCGACGATGCCGTCGGTCGAGCGGTCCTCGGGGATGTACCCGACACCGGCCCGCAGCACGTCCCGGATCGACCGGCCGATCACCTCTTCGCCGTCGACGCTCACGGACCCCTCGGCGGGGAGGAGCCCCAGCAGCGCCTGGGTGAGCTCGGTCTGGCCGTTGCCCTGCACCCCCGCCACGGCCAGGATCTCCCCGCCTCGCACGGCCAGGGACACGCCGTCGACTGCAACGGCACCGCGCTCGTCCACGACCCGCAGGTCGTCGATCCGAAGCCGGTCACTGCCCGGGGTCGCGTCGCCCTTGTCGACGGTGAGCACCACCTCGCGGCCCACCATGAGCGTGGCGAGATCCCGGGTGTCGACGGGAGGCAGCGCGGTGCCGACGACCCGCCCGCGCCGCAGCACCGTGATCCGGTCCGCCACCGCGGCCACCTCGCGCAGCTTGTGGGTGATGAAGACCACCGCGGTCCCCGCCGTCGCGAGGTCCCGCATGATGCGCAGCAGCTCGTCGGTCTCCTGAGGCGTGAGCACGGCGGTGGGCTCGTCGAGGATGAGCACCCCGACGTCGTGCACCAGCGCCTTGACGATCTCGACCCGCTGCTGCACGCCCACGGGCAGGTCGCCGACGAAGGCGTCCGGATCGAGGTCGAACCCGAACCGCGCCGACACCTCGCGGACCCGGGCGGCCGCCGCGGCCCGGTCCAGCACACCGCCGGAGACCGCCCGCACCCCCCGCACCGGTTCGTCGCCCAGCGCCACGTTCTCGGCGACGGTGAACACCGGGACCAGCATGAAGTGCTGGTGGACCATGCCGATCCCCGACCGCATCGCCTCGCGGGGACTGGTGAACCGCCGCTCGACGCCGTCCAGGAGGATCCGTCCCTCGTCCGGGCGCAACAGCCCGAAGAGGACGTTCATGAGGGTGGACTTGCCGGCACCGTTCTCACCCAGCAGGCAGTGGACCTCGCCCGGCTCCACGATCAGGTCGATGGCGTCGTTGGCCGTCAGCGCACCGAAGCGCTTGGTGATGCCCCGGAGCTCCAGACGCATGCGGCCTCCCTCGTCAGTGGCCCGGTCGACACCGACGGCCGGCGCCCGTCCGCCCGGACCTTACGGACCGGACGGACGGGCGGAAAGGACCTTGACGGAACGTGAGGGTCAGCGGACGGACGGCGAGCTCGGCGACTCGACGACGACCTCTCCGTCGATGATCTGCTGCTGGATCTCCTCGACCGCCGTCTGGACCTCCGCGGGCACCGTGTCCTCGAAGTCGTGGTACGGCGCCAGCCCGACGCCGCCGTTCTCGAGGGTGCCGACGTAGGGCTCGTTCGCGAACTCACCGTCCACGGAGGCGGACGTGACGGCGAACACGGCGGCGTCGATGTTCTTCTGCACCGACGTCAGGATGATCGGGCCGAACTCGGTCGACTCGAACCAGTCGGTGTCGACACCGATGATCCGCACGTTGCCGGCGTCCTGCGCCGCCGCTGCGGAGCCGAGACCGACCGGGCCGGCGACCGGGAGGATGATGTCGGCGCCCTGGGAGATGAAGTTCTCGGCGATGGTGCGGCCCTGGGCCTGGTCGTCGAAGCCGCCGGCGAAGGTGCCGTCCTGGGCCTCCTTGTCCCAGCCGAGGACCTGGACGTCGGCGCCGTTCTGCTCGTTGAAGTACGCAATCCCGTCGACGAAGCCGTCCATGAAGACGGTCACCGAGGGGATCGGGATGCCGCCGTAGGTGGCGACGGTGCCGGTCTCGGTGGTCCCGGCGGCGACGTAGCCGGCCAGGAACGCCGCCTCGGCGGTGTTGAAGAGCAGCGGCTTGACGTTGTCGAGCTCGACGGTGTTGCCCTCGGCGTCCGAGGGCGTGGAGTCGATGAGGGCGAACTGCTCGTCCGGGTTCGCCTCGGCCGCCTCGCCGGTGGCACCCGCCAGCAGGAACCCGACGGTCACGATGATGCCGCAGTCGTCGGCGACCAGCTGCTCGATGTTCGGTGCGTAGTCGGTCTCGGCCGAGGACTCGAGCACGACCGGCTCGACGCCCAGCTCGCCCTCGGCCTGCTGGAGCCCGGCGAAGGCGGAGGCGTTGAACGAACGGTCGTCGACGCCGCCGGCATCGGTGACCATGCAGCCCCTGAAGTCGGCGGCCGCGTCCCCGCCGGCCGTGTCCTCGGCAGTGGCGGTGTCGTCCGTGTCGGTCGCTTCGTCCTCGGGCGCCTCGCCGCAGGCGGCGAGGGCGAGGACGGCGATCCCGGCGACGGCGGTCATCCGCGCCCACGTGGTCATGGATCCTCCTGGTGTCGGTAGGCCGCGCTGCACCCGCACCGGCTCCCGGTCGGGCATGGAGCACGACCGGGGCAACCGCGGGCCACGGCTGTGCGGAGCATACGGAGGTCGGAACAGCACGGAAGGGACTTCCGCCCGGCCGGAGGACGTCGTGACGAGACCGTGATCCGCTGCCGGGGGGCCTCATCCCCGATGGGTCCCCCAGACCACACGCAGAGCACCGCAGACCTCACCCACCGTGGCGCCGGCGACGAGTGCGTCCCGGAGCCGGTCGACGACCGCGCCCGACCCGGCGGCGGCCTCCCGGATCCGGTCCACCGCCGCGGCCACCGTGGCGGCGTCGCGGGACTCCCGCCACGCGGCCACCCGGTCGCGCTGCGCAGCCTCCAGCGCCGGGTCGACACCCACGGTCTGGGGCGCCCCGGCCCCGCCTTCGGGGTAGCGGTTGACGCCGACGACGACGGTCTCGCCGGACTCCACCCGCTTCTCGTGCGCGTACGCCGCCTCCTCGATCTCGCGCTGCTGGTAGCCGGCCGCGACCGCGGCCACCGCCCCGCCGAACCCGTCGATCGCGGCCACCAGCGCGGAGATCTCGTCGTCAAGGTCGTCGGTGAGTCGCTCGACGGCCCACGACCCACCGAACGGGTCGACCGTGGCCGTGACGTCGGTCTCGTGGGCCAGGACCTGCTGGGTGCGCAGGGCCAGGCGGGCCGACCGCTCGGTCGGCAGGGCCAGGGCCTCGTCGAAGGCGTTGGTGTGCAGGCTCTGGGTGCCGCCGAGGACCGCGGCCAGCGCCTGGACCGCCACCCGGACCAGGTTGACCTCCGGCTGCTGGGCCGTGAGCTGGACCCCGGCGGTCTGGGTGTGGAACCGCAGCCGGGCCGAGCGCGGGTCCCGCGCCCCGAGGCGGTCCCGGGCGATCCGGGCCCACACCCGCCGGGCGGCGCGGAACTTCGCCACCTCCTCCAGCAGCGTCGTGCGCGCGACGAAGAAGAAGGAGAGCCGCGGGCACACGTCGTCGGCGGACAGCCCCACCTCCCGGGCGGCCTCGACGTAGGCGACGGCGTTCGCCAGGGTGAAGGCGACCTCCTGGGCCGCGGTCGCCCCCGCCTCCGCCATGTGGTAACCCGACACCGAGATCCCGTTCCACCGGGGCAGGCGGCGGTGGCAGTACGCCAGCGTCTCGGCCACCAGTCGCATGGAGGGTCCGGGCGGGTAGATGTAGGTCCCTCGGGCGACGTACTCCTTGAGGACGTCGTTCTGGATCGTGCCGGAGAGGCGCTCGGCCGGGACACCCCGCTCCTCGGCGACGAGTTCGTACAGCAGCAGCAGGACCACGGCGGGGGCGTTGATGGTCATGGACGTCGACACGGCGCCGAGGTCGATCCCGGCGAACAGCTCCCGCATGTCCGCCAGCGAGTCGATCGCCACCCCCACCCGGCCGACCTCGCCGAGGGCCGCCGGGTCGTCGCTGTCGAGGCCCAGCTGGGTCGGCAGGTCGAAGGCGACGGACAGGCCCTGGGTCCCGGCGGCCACCAGGGACCGGTAGCGCGCGTTGGACTCCGCGGCGGTGCCGAAGCCGGCGTACTGGCGGATCGTCCATGGCCGGGTCGTGTACATGCCCGGGTGGATGCCACGGGTGTAGGGCCACTCCCCCGGCTCGCCGACGCGGTCAGCGAGGCCGGGGGCGAGATCGTCGGGTCCGTGGACGGGCTGCACGCCCCGATTCTCCCTCGTCAGTCGGTCACGTGGCGGGTCCGCGACCGGTAGTCCAGCCCGGGGTAGGCGTCCGCGTGGCGGGCGAGATACGCCGCGACGAACGGGCAGACGGCGATCACCTTGCGGTGCGGAGCCCCGTTCGGCGCCGGGGTCGCCCGGACGTCGTCGAGGGCGTACCGGACGAGGGCACTGCCGACACCCTGGCCTTCGACCGAAGGCTCGGTGCCGGTGTGGGTGAAGACGATGATCTCGTCGGTCACCTGGTAGCCGACCATGGCAACGACCTCGCCGCCCACCCGGGCGACGTACTGACCGCCGTCCGGGTCGTCGGCCAGCTCGAGCTCGCGGCCGTCACGGGTGACGGCCCGCCCGGGTTCGGAACTCACGCGACGACGAGAGCCGCGGGGTCGGCCGGGACAGCCGCGGCGCCGGCCCCTTCGACGGCCGTGTTCTCGAAGAGGTCCTCGAAGTCGCTCTCCTGATCGAAGCCCGGGTCCGACTCGATCCCGAAGAAGTCCTCGATCTCCTCGTCGCTCCAGGTCCCGTCGCCGTCGGTGTCGATCTGGCTGAACGCCACCGCGAAGAAGATGATCGACACGATGCCGAGCAGGGTGAGGATGCCGCCGATGATGGCGCCCGCGATGGCGAAGCCACGGCCCTTGCGCTTGCCCGGAGCGGACCCCGTGCCCGGCAGGGCGACGAGACTGAGGATCAGCCCGATGAGCGCCACCGGGATGATGATCAGCCCGACGAGGGACACGATGAAGCCGATGACCGCCAGGGAACTCATGGGCCGGTCGTCCACACCGCCGGTGCCCGCGGAGGGCGGCGCCCCGGCGTAGCCGGCCTGCTGGTACGGCTGGTCGTAGCCGACCTGCTGGTCGTAGCCGGCCGACTGGTACGGCTGGTCGTAGCCGGCCTGCTGGTACGGCTGGTCGTAGCCGGCCTGCTGGTACGGCTGGTAGGGCTGCTGTGGGCCAGGCTGGTGAGTGGGCTGAGGGCTCGGCTGATGGGACGGCTGCGGCAGCGGCGGCGGCTGGTCCGCCGTCCGCGGGTCCGCGGGCGGACCCGCGGACGGGGACGGGGCGCCGCCGGGTGGCGGGGCGTACGGATTCTGGTCTGACACGGGGACCTCCCTGCGACGCGCGGCCGGGCCCCTCCCCGGCACGCCGGGCACCCTATCGGCAGACGCCGCGGGTCAGACGAGGTCGGATCGCCCCTCCTGCTTGAGCATCTCCACCACGTCCCGGACCTCCTGCGCCCGTTCGCGGGTGGTCACGAGGACGGCGTCCAGGGTGTCCACGACGACCACGTCCTCCACCCCCACCACGACCACCAGGCGCCCGCCGTTGGGCACGACGACGCCGGACGACTCCTTGGTCACGACCCGGTCCTCGGGCCCGAGCACCGTGACGCGTCCGCGGTCGCCCTCGCCGGACGAGCGGTCCAGGGGCGGCAGCAGGTCGCCCAGGGAGGTCCAGTCGCCGACGTCGTCCCAGCCGAAGTCGGCCGGCACCACGGCGACCCGGCCCTCAAGGGCGGCCGGCTCGGCGACGGCGTGGTCGATGGCCACCGAGGGCAGTCCCGGCCAGGTGGCAGCGAGGACCTCCTCGCGGCGGTCGGTCTCCCACGCCTGCGCGATGGTCTCCAGGCCACGGGCCAGTTCGGGCCGGTGCTCGTGGAGCAGCTCGACGATCAGGCCCGCCCGGGCGACGAACATCCCGGCGTTCCAGCGCCACCCTTCGGCGACGTACCGCTGCGCGGTGGCCGCGTCCGGCTTCTCGACGAAGGCCCGCGCCCGGCAGGCCGTCGGGGCTCCCGGCAGGTCCAGCTGCTCCCCCGGGTCGATGTAGCCGAAGGCGGTCGACGGGCCCGAAGGCACGATCCCGATCGTCACCAGCAGGTCGTCCCGCGAGGCGGCGACGGCCTCGACCACCGCGGCGTGGAACCGGGGGACGTCGCGGATGACGTGGTCGGCGGCGAACGAGCCGATGACGGCGTGCGGGTCCCGGCGGGCCACGATCGCGGCCGCCAGGCCGATCGCCGCCGCGGAGTTCCGCGGGGCGGGCTCCACGAGAAGGTTCGCCTCCTCCAGCCCCGGGAGCTGGCGAGCCACCGCCACCGCGTGGGACGTGCCGGTGACGACGAGCACCCCCCGCTCTCCCGTCAGCGGCTGCAGCCGGTCCCACGTCGCCTGGATGAGGGTGCGGCCAGACCCGGTGAGGTCGTGGAGGAACTTCGGGCGCGCCGCACGTGACAGCGGCCACAGGCGGGTGCCGGCGCCGCCGGCGGGGACCACGGCATGGAAGCCCGGGAGCAGGCCGGACGCGGTGCGGCGGCGGTCCGGGGCGGGGTTGGCGACCACGGGGAAGAAACGTAGCCCCCGCGGCCGAGGGGCGCGGCACGACCGGCCGACTAGTGTCCTGACCATGCGCGTGGCCATCGTCACGGAGTCGTTCCTGCCGACGATGAACGGGGTCACCAACAGCGTCCTGCGGGTCCTCGACCACCTGGACGGCCGCGGCCACGAGGCCCTGGTCATCTGCCCGGGCCCGGCTCCGGAGTCGTACCTCGACTTCCCGGTCCGGGAGGTGACGTCGCTCAAGGTGTGGCACTTCCCGCTCGGCATGCCGACTGCGCACGTGGCCCAGACGCTGGAGGACTTCGAGCCCGACGTCGCCCACATCGCCAGCCCGGTCGTTCTCGGCGGGATCGCGCTGGCGGCCTGCCAGCGCCTCGACGTGCCGACCGTGGCGATCTACCAGAGCGACATCGCCGGCTTCGCGCTGCACCACGGCCTGCCGCGCGCGGCCTCGCGGATCCTGTGGGACTGGGCGCGCCAGCTGCACGAGATGGCGGACCTGACCCTGGCGCCGTCGAGCGCCTCGGTCGAGGACCTGCAGGCCCACGGTGTGCCGCGGGTGGAGCTGTGGGGCCGCGGGGTCGACACCGTGCGGTTCACCCCGACCCGCCGCGAGGGCGCCGGAGCCGCCGCGCTGCGGCGGCGGCTCGACCCCGCTGGGCAGGACGTGGTCGTGGGCTACGTCGGGCGGCTGTTCCCCGAGAAGCGGGTCGAGCGGCTGGCCGTGCTGGCGGGGGCGCCGGGGATCCGGCTGGCGATCGTCGGGGACGGACCCTCGCGGGGGTCGGTGGAGCGCGCGCTGGCGGTCGACGGGATGCACCCGACGTTCCTCGGGATGCTCGGCGGGGACGATCTCGCCGACGCCTACGCGGCGTTCGACCTCTTCGTCCACACCGGCACCGAGGAGACCTTCGGCCAGACCCTGCAGGAGGCGATGGCCACCCAGCTGCCGGTGGTGGCCCCCGGGGCGGGCGGGCCGCGCGACATCGTCCGCCACGGCGAGACCGGGTACCTGTACGCCCCGGAGGACGACGGCGACCTGCGGCGCCGGGTGGTGGAGCTGGCCGGGGACCTCGGGCTGCGGGAGCGGATGGGCGAGGCCGGGCGCCGCGTCGTGCTCACCCGGTCCTGGGAGGCGGTCTGCGACCAGCTGCTGGAGTACTACCGGCGGGCGATCGCGGAGCACGCCGTGACCGACCGGCGGCAGACGATCGACCTGGGCGGGCTGGCGGCGGCGACGCTGTCGCTGCGGCAGTAGGGACCCGGGTCACGCCCCGCCCACAGGTGCCGTCGCGTGCGTCACATCGGACCCGCTCCCCGGACCCCGCCGCCGCCTGGAGCAGGGGCCGGGCCTATCCTCGGCAGGTCGTCGACGACGCCCGGGCTCCCGCCAACGACGGGGCCCAGACCCGGGGGAAAGGACTGCCAGTGGCAACCGCCGTCAGGGCTCCCGCCGGGACCCTCTACCGGGGCCGCGAGGGCATGTGGTCGTGGGTGCTCCACCGGATCACCGGCATCCTCATCTTCTTCTTCCTGGTCGTGCACGTGCTCGACACCGCCCTGGTCAGGGTCTCGCCCGAGGCCTACGACGCGGTCATCGCGACCTACAAGAACCCGATCGTCGGCCTCGCCGAGGTGGGCCTGGTGGGCGCGATCCTGTACCACGGCCTCAACGGGCTGCGGATCGCGCTGGTCGACTTCTGGGGTCCCGGACCGCGGTACCACCGGCAGATGCTGTACGCGGTCGTCGTGCTGTGGGTCGCCGCGATGGCGCCCTTCACGATCCGACACCTGATGAACGTGTTCGGAGGCTGACCGTGGCTGTCACGACGCCCCCCGCCCTGCCGCCGCTGGAGGCCCCGCGCACCCGGGCCCGCCGGCAGGGCAACTTCGAGATGTACTCCTGGATCTTCATGCGCGCCTCGGGCGTGCTGCTGATCGTCCTGGTCTTCGGCCACCTGTTCGTCAACCTCATGCTGGGCGAGGGGATCAACCAGGTCGACTTCGCCTTCGTCGCCGGCAAGTGGGCCAACCCGTTCTGGCAGGTCTGGGACCTCGCGATGCTGTGGCTGGCGACCCTGCACGGCGCCAACGGCCTGCGTACCGTCATCAGCGACTACGCGACCCGGGACGTCACCCGGCTGTGGCTGAAGGGGCTGCTGTACCTCGCGGTCCTCGTCATGATCACCGTGGGGACGCTGACCATCGTGACCTTCGACCCGTGCCTCGACCCGGCGTCGACGCTCGAGGTCTGCAGGGCCAACTGAGCGAGGCGGAGGAGCACACGTGAGGATCCACGAGCACCGGCACGACGTCGTCATCGTGGGCGCCGGGGGCGCCGGCATGCGGGCGGCCCTGGAGTCCGGCAAGCGGGCGCGGACAGCGGTGCTGACCAAGCTGTACCCGACCCGGTCGCACACCGGCGCGGCCCAGGGCGGGATGTGCGCGGCGCTCGCCAACGTCGAGGACGACAACTGGGAGTGGCACACCTTCGACACCGTCAAGGGCGGCGACTACCTGGTCGACCAGGACGCCGCCGAGGTGATGTGCCGTGAGGCGATCGACGCCGTCCTCGACCTCGAGAAGATGGGCCTGCCGTTCAACCGGACCCCCGAGGGGCGCATCGACCAGCGCCGCTTCGGCGGGCACACCCGCAACCACGGCGAGGCCGCGGTGCGCCGGTCGTGCTTCGCGGCCGACCGGACCGGGCACATGATCCTCCAGACCCTCTACCAGCAGTGCGTGAAGCACGAGGTGGAGTTCTTCAACGAGTTCTACGTGCTCGACCTGGTCATGGCCGACGGCGACGTGCCCGGGTCGACCTCGCGGAAGATCGCGGGAGTCGTCGCCTACGAGCTGGCGACCGGCGACCTCCACGTGTTCCGGGCGACCTCGGTCATCCTTGCGACCGGCGGCTTCGGCAAGGTCTTCAAGACCACGTCGAACGCCCACACCCTGACCGGCGACGGCATGGCGATCGCCTGGCGGGCCGGGCTGCCGCTGGAGGACATGGAGTTCTACCAGTTCCACCCGACCGGGCTGGCGGGCCTGGGGATCCTGCTGTCCGAGGCCGCGCGCGGCGAGGGCGGCATCCTCCGCAACGCCGAGGGCGAGCGATTCATGGAGCGTTACGCCCCCACCATCAAGGACCTCGCCCCGCGTGACATGGTCGCGCGGGCGATGTCGACCGAGGTGCGCGAGGGCCGCGGCGCCGGGCCGAACAAGGACTACGTGCTGCTCGACCTCACCCACCTGGAACCCGCCCACATCGACGCCAAGCTGCCGGACATCACGGAGTTCGCCCGCACCTACCTCGGCGTCGAGCCCTACACCGAGCCGGTGCCGGTCTTCCCGACCGCCCACTACGCGATGGGCGGCGTGCCGACCACCGTGGACGCCGAGGTCCTGCTCGACAACGACACCGCGGTCGAGGGTCTGTACGCAGCCGGTGAGGTGGCGTGCGTGTCGGTGCACGGCGCGAACCGGCTCGGCACGAACTCACTGCTCGACATCAACGTGTTCGGGCGGCGGGCGGGGGTCGCGGCGGCGGAGTTCGCCGTCCGGTCCACGGCCGCCGAGCTGCCCGCGGAGCCCGCCGCCCGGGTCGCCGGGATGCTCGACGCGCTGCGCTCGCGCGGTTCCGACGGGCAGCCGACCGAACGGATGGCCCCGATCCGCTCGGCGATGCAGGAGACGATGGATCTCAACGCGCAGGTCTACCGGACCGAGGCCACCCTCAAGGAAGCCGAGAACGACATCGCCCAGCTCAAGGCCCGGTACGCCCGGGTCGGGGTCACGGACAAGGGCCGCCGGTTCAACACCGACCTGCTGGAGGCGGTGGAGCTCGGGTTCCTGCTGGACCTCGCGGAGGTGCTCGTGGTGTCGGCGCGGGCCCGCAACGAGTCGCGCGGCGGGCACTTCCGCGAGGACTACCCGCGTCGCGACGACGTCAACCTCATGCGCCACACCATGGCGTACCCGGCGCGCGACGGGGACGGCACCGCCGTGCGGATCGACTACAAGCCGGTCGTCACGACCCGCTACCAGCCCATGGAACGGAAGTACTGAATGACTGTGCTGACGGGGACCCTCGACGAGGCACCGGCGCCGGCCGGCGGCACCCCCGGCGGCGGCATCCCCTCGTTCGACGTCACCCTGCGCATCCGCCGCTACGACCCGGAGGCGGACGACGAGCCGCACTGGGAGACCTACCGCACCACGGCCCACGGCACCGACCGGCTGCTCGACATGCTCCACAAGATCAAGTGGGAGCAGGACGGGTCGCTGACCTTCCGCCGGTCGTGCGCCCACGGCGTGTGCGGGTCGGACGCCATGCGGATCAACGGCAGGAACCGGCTGGCCTGCAAGGTCCTCGTCAAGGACCTCAACCCGGGGAAGCCCATCACCGTCGAGCCGATCAAGGGCCTGCCGGTCGAGAAGGACCTGGTCGTCGACATGGAGCCGTTCTTCGCCGCCTACCGCGAGGTCATGCCCTTCCTCATCACCCGCGGCAACGAGCCGACCCGGGAACGGGTGCAGTCCCAGGCCGACCGCGAGCGCTACGACGACACGACGAAGTGCATCCTCTGCGCCGCGTGCACGACCTCGTGCCCGGTCTATTGGGTGGACGGCCAGTACTTCGGTCCGGCGGCGATCGTCAACGCCCACCGGTTCATCTT
>JBHJOS010000162.1:0-10308 GCA_050329415.1 Kineosporiaceae bacterium | reverse complement strand
GGGTGCACTGACCGCCTACAACACGGGCTACACGCCGTTCTTCTTCCAGGTGGTCTTCGCTGCAGCAGCGGTGACGATCGCCTCCGGGGCCATGGCAGAGCGGACGAAGATCGGTGGCTACCTGATCTTCAGCGCCGTCATGACGGCCTTCATCTACCCGATGGTCGTGCACTCGTTCTGGAGCGGCAACGGCATCCTCAACGAGATCACCATCGGCGACGCCGCCTTCAGTGACTTCGCCGGATCCACCATCGTGCACTCCACCGGCGGTTGGGCCGCGCTGATGGGTGCCTACTTCCTCGGCCCACGCCTCGGCAAGTACGACGAGAACGGCAAGCCCAAGGCCATCCCCGGTCACAACATCGTCTTCACCGTCATCGGTGTGTTCATCCTGTGGTTCGGCTGTTTCGGCTTCAACGCCGGCTCGGAGCTCGCCGCCGACAACATCGTCGTGCGTGCCGGCGTGACCACGTTGCTCGCCGCCGCTGCCGGTGGTGTGGCTGCGGGTGCGACCATCTGGGCCAAGACCGGTGCTCTCGACGTGGCAATGACCGCCAACGGCGTTCTCGCCGGTCTGGTGTCGATCACCGCCGGTACGGCGGCCATGACGCCACTCGGTGCGGTCATCACCGGCGCCATCGGTGGCGTGATCGTGGTCTTCTCGGTCATCTTCTTCGACCGGATCCGCATCGACGACCCGGTCGGCGCCATCTCGGTGCACGGCATCTGCGGCGTCTGGGGCACGCTGGCCATCGGCTTCTTCGCCACCTACGACGACGCCTTCCTCGGGCGTGAGGACGCAGGCCTCTTCTACGGCGGCGGTATCTCCCAGCTGGTCATGCAGCTCGTTGGTGTCGTCATCGTCGCAGCCTGGGTCCTCATCACCACCGGTGCGCTGTTCGCGGCGCTCAAGTCCGCGGGCATGTTGCGGGTGTCGCCCGAGGTGGAGTTGGAAGGCCTCGACCTCCACGAGCACGGCGTGCCCGGCTACGCCAGCGACGTGCAGCAGTACAGCTGAGCTTTCCGGACAGAACGCAGCGCGGCACGACGAAACCCCCCTCGTCGAGCCCCTGACCGACCACCGGCCAGGGTGGTGGCGTCGACCCGATCGGGTCGACGCCGCTGCCCGGCCGGTGGTTCGCGTCCGCCCGAGACCATAGGATCCTCGCACCGTGACCACCCCGCCCCCCGCCGCCCGCGCCATCGCCCGCGCCATCGACCTCGGCATCGTCGCGGTTTCGGCGGCCCTCGTCTCCGCTCTGACCGGCGGCATCAGCCCGGGGCTGGTGATCGCTGCGTTGCTCGGTGCGTACCTCTACGAGACCCTGATGGTCTCGATGACCGGCACGACCGTGGGCAAGCGCCGCATGGGTCTGCGGGTGGTCGACCACGACACCGGCGCCAAGCCCGCGACGTCGAAGGCGGGCACCCGCTTCCTGTCGGTGGTCGCCATCGCAGCGCTGGTCCACCTGATCCTCCCCGTCGGCCCTGCCGTCGCGGTGTTCATCTGGGGTTCGGCCGTGGTCACCCCCGACGGGCGAGGCCTGCCCGATCGCGCCGCCAACACCCAGGTCGTCACCGCCTGAGGTCCCGGTAGCGCTGGGGTCAAGTCTTACTTTCCCACTTCTCCGAGGGGCGCGGGCCCGGGCCTCGTTGGCCCGAGAAGTGGGAAAGTAAGACTTGACCCCTGTGTTCGGGCGTCCCAGCCGACCCTGAGTCGATCGCACTCAAGTTTCGTGGTGGGAGTGGAATAGGGGGCGATACTCTCGCGTTCTGCCCCATCAGCGCCCGTAGACCGGGCCGCAGACACCCCCCGAAAACGAATGCCGCCGGCCTGTATGCCCGGCGGCACCCCATGCGAAACGGAGATCCACATGGCAAAGGCCGTCGGTATCGACCTCGGAACCACCAACTCGGTCGTCAGCGTCCTCGAAGGCGGCGAACCCACCGTCATCGCCAACGCCGAGGGCTCGCGTACCACCCCGTCGGTCGTGGCCTTCTCGAAGAACGGCGAGGTGCTCGTCGGCGAGGTCGCCAAGCGCCAGGCGATCACCAACCCGGATCGCACCATCCGATCGGTCAAGCGGCACATGGGGACGTCGTGGTCGATCGACATCGACGGCAAGGCCTACAACTCCCAGGAGATCTCGGCGCGCACGCTCATGAAGCTCAAGCGCGACGCCGAGGCCTACCTCGGTGGCGCCGTCACCGATGCGGTCATCACCGTTCCCGCCTACTTCGACGACGCCCAGCGCACCGCCACCCAGGAGGCGGGCAAGGTCGCAGGTCTCAACGTCCTGCGCATCATCAACGAGCCCACCGCTGCGGCGCTCGCCTACGGCCTCGACAAAGAGGGCGAAGAGCAGACAATCCAGGTGTTCGACCTCGGTGGCGGCACCTTCGACGTGTCGGTGCTCGAGATCGGCGACGGTGTGTTCGAGGTCAAGTCCACCTCCGGTGACACCGAACTCGGCGGCGACGACTGGGACAGCCGGGTCATGGAATGGCTCGTCGACTCCTTCAAGGGCGACCATGGCGTCGACCTGTCCAAGGACAACATGGCCATGCAGCGCCTCAAGGAGGCCGCCGAGAAGGCCAAGGTCGAGCTCTCGTCCTCCCAGACCACCCAGATCAATCTGCCCTTCATCACCGCGACCGACTCCGGTCCGCTGCATCTCGACTACGCGCTCAGCCGCTCGAAGTTCCAGGAGCTCACCTCGGACCTGCTCGAGCGCTGCCGCAAGCCCTTCGAGCAGGCCATCTCCGACGCCGGCCTCGCCACCGCCGACCTCGATCACGTCATCCTCGTCGGCGGCTCCACTCGCATGCCTGCGGTCAGCGAGCTCGTCACCTCCATCACGGGCAAGGAGCCCAACAAGGGCGTCAACCCCGACGAGGTCGTCGCCGTCGGCGCCGCCATCCAGGCCGGTGTCCTGAAGGGCGAGGTCAAAGACGTCCTGTTGCTCGACGTCACGCCCCTGTCGCTCGGCATCGAGACCAAGGGTGGCGTCATGACCACTCTCATCGAGCGCAACACCACCATCCCCACGCGCCGCACCGAGGTGTTCACCACTGCCGAGGACAGCCAGCCCTCGGTCGAGATCCACGTCCTGCAGGGCGAGCGCGAGATGGCGCAGTTCAACAAGACGCTCGGCAAGTTCCAGCTCGTCGAGCTGCCGCCCGCGCCCCGTGGTGTGCCCCAGATCGAGGTCACCTTCGACATCGACGCCAACGGCATCGTCCACGTGTCGGCCAAGGACCGCGGCACCGGCAAGGAGCAGTCGATGACCATCTCCGGCGGGTCCGCCCTGCCGAAGGACGAGATCGACCGGATGGTCCGCGAGGCGGAGCAGCACGCCGAGGAGGACCGGCAGCGCCGCGAGGAGGCCGAGCTGCGCAACTCCGCGGAGCAGCTCGTGTACCAGACCGAGAAGTTCCTCACGGACAACGAGGACAAGGTCCCGGCCGACGCCCGGACCGAGGTCGACAAGGCGATCGGTGAGCTGCGGACCTCGCTCGAGACCGGCAACATGGCCAAGGTCAAGACCGACATGGAGGAGCTGAGTGCCGCGAGCCAGCGTCTCGGGTCGGCCATGTACGCGGCCCAGTCGTCGGAGTCGGACGGAGCCGGCGCGGACACCGGCCCCGGGGCGACCGGCGCGTCGACCGGTGACGGTGGCGGCCCGCGTCCCGCGGACGACGACGTCGTCGAGGCCGAGGTCGTCGACGAGGACGAGCGGAAGTGACCAGCGAGCGCCCCGACGTGGACGGCATCGACCCAATCCCCGAGGACACCGTGCGGCAGTCGATCGCCACGGAGCTCGACCCGCCCGTCCCCCCCGACGCGAGCGGGTCGACCGAGCCGCTGCCGGGTGGCCCCGGCTCGGTCGAGGAGCGGTTGAACGCGGCGCTGGCACTGGCCGATGCCCGCCTCGGGGATCTCCACCGGGAACGAGCGGAGTTCGTGAACTTCCGGCGCCGGACCGAGCGTGACCTCGCTGCGGCCACGACCGAGGGGATGGCCCGTCTCGTGGAGGCGCTGCTTCCGGTCCTCGACGACGTCAGCCTCGCCCGGGAGCACGGGGACCTGGACGGCACCCCGTTCGCGGCCATCGCCGACAAGCTGGACGCCACGCTGGGTCGCTTCGGGGTCGGGGCCTACGGCGAGGTCGGTGACGCCTTCGACCCGGCTGTCCACGAGGCTCTGCTCCACGAGCCGGGGGCCGACGGGATCGACGTGGCGACCTGTGTCCGGGTGCTGCAACCGGGTTACCGGATCGGCGAGCGGGTGATCCGGCCGGCCCGGGTGGCGGTGGCCGAGCCCGGCTGAACAGGTGCCCGGTCAAGTGCTCGGGGGGCGCTGCCGATAGCGCTGTCGTGACGGTGCTGGAACTCACGAGCGCGGTTCAGGTGGCCCGGCAGCCCCTCCACGACTGGCAGCGCTCGGTCGTCGGGTACGGCCTGTGCTTCCGGCACCTCGACACCGGCACCACATCGACCACCGAGGGCGACTGGTGGCGTGCCACCGGGGACGTGGTGGCCTCCGTGCTCGCCACCTTCCGGACGGGTGACCTGGCCGGCGAACGTCCGTTGTTCGTCACGGTCCCCCGGCCGTTCCTCGTCGGCGAGCGGCCCCTCCCCGAGGACGTCGAGCCCGGTCGCCTCGTGCTGGCCGTGCCGCCGGACGTCACCGCCGACGACGAGCTGCTCGCCGGGTTGCGGCGACTGCTCGACCGCGACCTGCGGGTCGCGGTCGCGGGGTACTCCGGCCAGGAGGACCGCACCGAGGTCGCCCGACTGTCCGACGTCGTGACGATCGACCTCGGTCAGGTGGACATCGCTGCGCTGCCCCGGGTGGCGGCCGCGGCGCGGCGGGGGAATTCCCGGGCCACCCTCGCCGTCGACCGGGTCGAGGACTGCGAGGGCTTCGAGGCCGCCCGGGACGCCGGCGCCGAGATCTTCTCCGGGTACCACCTGCAGCGCCCCCCGGTCGTGGACACCGCGCAGCTGGCTCCGTCGAAGGTGATGTGCCTGCGGCTGCTGGGGATGCTGTCCGGCGAGGACGTCTCGATGACCGACGTCGAGGCGATCGTGGCGGGTGACCCGGGGCTGGCCGTACGGGTCCTCCGCACGGCGTCGAGCGCGTCCGCCGCCGGGCGCCCGGTGTCGTCGCTGCGCCAGGCGCTGGCGCTCATCGGCCCTCGGATGCTCAGTTCGTGGGTCGTCCTCATGCTGGTGGGGGGCACCGGCTCGCTGGCGGCGGACACCGTGGTCACCCTGCTCGCCAGGGCGGGCACCTGCGCCGGACTCGCCCCGGCCGCCCCGCACATCGCCTACACGGTGGGCCTGCTCGCCGGAGTGTCCGACAGCCTCGGCATGTCCGCCGTGGACACCGTGCGCACCACCGGTGTGGGGCCGGAGGTCGCGGACGCCCTGATTTCCGGCGAGGGAGCCGCCGGCGTCGCGCTGCGCGCCGTGCTCGCGCACGAGCGAGGCAACCCTCAGGCCGTGGCCGCCAACGGCTTCACGCCCTACGAGGTCTCGCGGCACTACCTCGAAGCGGTCCGCCAGGCGATGCCGGTCGCGCTCGGCATCGAACGCTGAATCCACCGACTCGCGCGATCATACTTGACAGAGGTCGACGCAACCTTGCAGGCTGTGCGGTGAGATGACCGGTCAGGACTGGCTCGAGAAGGACTTCTACGCAGTCCTCGGCGTGCCCAAGGACGCCGACGACGGCGCCATCAAGAAGGCCTACCGCAAGCTTGCCCGGGTTCACCATCCGGATGCGAACCCGGACGACCCCTCGGCCGAGCGCCGCTTCAAGGACATCGGCGAGGCCTACGCGGTCCTCAGCGACTCCGAGCAGCGGCGGCAGTACGACGCGATCCGGGCCATGGGCGGCGGGGCGCGGTTCACGGCCGGTGCCCCGGGAGCGGGTGGTGCCGCCGGCTTCGACGACCTGCTCGGCGGACTCTTCGGCGGGGGCCGGGGGCAGCGGGTGCGGTTCACCACCGGTGGCGCCCCGCCGGGCGGGACCGGCGGGGCCGGGGGGTACGACGACCTGCTGGGCGAGATCCTCCGCAACGCGGGCGCGGGTGAGGGCAGCTTCGGTTCCACCGGTGCGACCCGCGGACGCGACGTGTCGACCACCGTCCGGATTCCCCTGCGCCAGGCGCTCACCGGCACCCAGGTCCGCCTCGGTGTCAACCAGCGCGGTACTCAGCGGACCGTGACCGCCCGGATCCCCGCCGGAGTGCGCGACGGCCAGAAGCTCCGGCTGCGCGGGCAGGGTGCTGCGGGCCCGGGCGGTCCGGGGGACATCGTCGTCACCGTCGAGGTCGAGCCGGACACGGTCTTCGCCTGGGATGGGACGGCGCTGCGTGTGACCGTCCCGGTGACGTTCGCCGAGGCCACGCTCGGGGCCGAGATCGACGTGCCGACCCTGGACGGGGTGGCCCGGCTCAAGGTGCCGGCGGGCACCCCGGGCGGGCGCACCTTCCGGGTGCGTGGTCGAGGTCCGGTCGTCAAGGGCGCGCCCGCCGACCTGCTTGCCACGGTCCAGGTCGTGGTCCCCCAACGGCTCGACGCCGAGGGCCGGGCTGCGGTCGAGACGCTCCGCAGGCTCGACGGGGGCGCCGACCCGCGGGCGTCCCTCCTGGCCTCAGCGGCGGCCGGCCGGGGGGCCGGTCAGGAGACGGCGTGAGTGAACGTCGGCTGACCGTCTACGTCATCTCCGTCGCCGCCCAGCTCGCCGGGATGCACCCACAGACGCTGCGACAGTACGACCGCGAGGGCCTCGTCACCCCGGCCCGGACCCGTGGCGGCGGGCGACGCTACAACGACGCCGACGTCCAGCGGCTGCGGGAGGTGCAGCGCCTCAGCCAGGAGGAGGGCGTCAACCTCGCGGGCATCCGCCGCATCCTGTCGCTGCAGGCCGAGGTCGATGTGCTGCAGGCGGAGACCCGGCGGCTGCGCGAAGAGGTCGCCCACCTGCGCGAGGACCGCCGCCGCGTCTGGGCGGCCGGCCCGGCCGGTGACATCGTCGCCCTTGCCGCGGGCCGCCGTCCGCAGCCGCGCCGCTCGTCGTCGCGTGCGCTGGTGGTCTGGCGTCCCGGTCCCCGCGACTGAGGAGGCGGCCGCTCGGCCCGAAGGGGCAGCGAGCGACGGCCGATCGATCCTGCCGCCGCGGGGTGGCGGCTCGCTACGGTCGGCAGCCAGGGCCGTCGCCGGGTCGGTCGGGGAGGTGGGGTGCTCACCTCGCGGGAGATCACGCCTCGGCTGTTCGTCCCACCCGAGCGGCTGGGCTGGACCTACCAGGCGCCGCCGTCGCTCCCGTCCGGGCCGGGGGCCGAGCCACAACGGCACCCGCCCGGCCCGGATCCTCGGCCGCCGCTCCGGTCGGCCGTCCGGCGCAGCCGCATCCTCGGTCGGTTCGCCCTGCTCGGTGCCGGACTGTCCGCCCTGGCGCTCGCCGGGGTGGTCGTCCCCGATCTCGGCGTGGTCCGGCGGGAGTTCCTCTCGCCGACCGAGCCGTCGACCGCAGACCTGGTCCTCGATGCCGTCCCGCTGCTCTCGTTCTTCGCGCTCGGGCCGCTGACGATCGTCACCCTGATCCTCGCCGTCGCCTGGTTGCGCGCGCACGGCAGGGTCGTCGGCCACCGGCGGAGGATCCGGCGGTGGGAGTCCGCCCGCGCCCAGCACGAGGCTGAGCACGAGGCATGGCGGGTGCGGACCGAGGTGTCGCATCGATGGTTCCCCACGGACACCTCGGAGGTGGACCGGGTCGACGTGGTGGGCGGGGTGCCCGCCGGGTGGGCGGCCCTGCTGACCACCTGGGGGGCGTCCATGCTGGGCGCCGACTACTCCGTGGTCGTGCTCGATCTCACGAGCGACGCAGTCGGTTCGCAGCTGGCCAGCGCGGCGGCGGAGGGTGGCGTCCCGGTGCGCCGGTTCCCGCTGCCCGATCGGTTGAGCGACTCCGGGCTGCTGGCAACGATCCCGGCGGGAGATCTCGCCGAGATCGTCGCGTCGTCGGCCCACGCCCTGCGCGGCGGAGGGGGGGAGGTCCACCGTCAGCTGCTCGACGCCCACCTGCTGCGAGCGGTCGCCGAGCAGCTCGACGCGCCGGTGACTCTTCAGCGGCTGCGCGCCGGCCTCGCCGTCGTCCAGCGCACCGCGGTGCCGTCGGCGACGTCGCTCGCGGCCGCCGAGGTGGATCGGCTCGTCGAGCTGGTCGACCACCTGGGTTCCGATGAGCGCACCGTGGAGGAGCTCCAGCTGTTGCGAGTAACGCTCGACGTCCTTGCCCCGACCCGACCCGATCAACCTGATCCGCCCGGTCCGGCCGGTCCGGCCGGTCGGCCGGCAGCAGCCGCCGGCGCCGCGGGGGCGTGGGACCAGGACGGGCTCACGCTCCTCTGGGCCACCGACGCCGGGCGGCAGCGGCGGCAGCTCGTGCAGCGTCTGGCCGCGCACGCGCTCATGCACCACCTCGGTGGCCCGAGGGCGGACAGGTCTGGCGGGCGGGCTCTGATCGTGGCCGGTGCCGACGACCTGGACCGCGAGACCCTCGAGGGCCTGCTGGCCCGGTGCCGTCGGAGCGGGGTCCGCTGCCTCGTGCTCATGCAACGGCTGCGGCAGGACTCCGAGCAGCTGATCGGGGAGGGCGGTGCCGCAGTCGCCTTCATGCGCCTGGGCAACGGCCGGGAGGCCGCCGCTGCCGCCGACTTCATCGGCCGCGGGCACCGGTTCCAGTTGACCACGGTCTCGGTGCAGCAGGGGAACACCGTGACACGGTCCGACACCCAGTCCCGGGGCACGTCCCACTCCGTCCCGCGACTGAGGTGGCTGCAGCAGCGGAGCCACACCACGTCCACGGGCACCGGAGTCTCACGTGCCGAGGCCACGACCGCGGGCGAGGTGTACGCGCGGGTGTACGACCTCACGGTCGAGCCGACGGCGTTGCAGGCGCTGCCCCCCACCGGGTTCGTCCTCGTGACGTCACGTGACGGTCGGCGGACGGTCACGCCCGGGACATGTGACCCACTCCTGGTCGCCGTCGACGGGGTTGCGCCGACGTTCGGGGAGAGTCCGGCGTGGCGGCCTCGGTACGCGCCGGCGCCACCACCGGACGGCAGCGGGTGAGGAGACCGTGACCGAGTGGCGTTCGGCACTGGCCGACTGTCAGATGATCACGGGTGTTCCGCGAGCCGACGGTGACGATGCGGACCGGCGGACCCGGGCGGCGCTGGCGGCTGCCGTCGTCGCCGCCCACGGGGCACTCGTGGGGGTGCCACGGCCGCCGGGAGGTCGAGGACGTCTCGTTCTGTCGTGGCTGCGGCGCCCGGCCGAGGAGCGCATCCGGGTCGTCGTGGCAGGTGTGCCCACGTCGCCGCCCGGACGACAGGGCGGTCGGGTGCTGTGGCCTCCCGGTGCGCTGTCCGAGCCGGTGGCTGCCTCCGACGTCACCGAGTGGTGGCAGGAGCACCCCTACTGGGTGAGATGCGCCGGGGGGGACCAGGTGCCCGCCTGGGGAGAGTCCGGCGGCGACGCTCGCGTCACCTCGCTCGACGCGATGGCCGACTGGGACCACGTCGTGACGCTGGGGCGACCCTTCGGGTGGGTGGTCGTCGCCGAGCCCATCCCTTCCGACCGCCTCGAAGCTGAGATCGTGCGGTGGCGGACCCACCTGGGGCTGCTGCGCGCGAAGGCCACGTCGGAGTCGCATCAGGTCGACCTCGAGCGCGGCCGTCGGCGGTTCCGGGAGCTCGTGACGGCGCGCGCCGGCGGGTTGTGGGACGTCCATGTCCTCGCCGGCGGGCTCAGCCCGGCCGATGCCCGGCTGGTCGCCTCGCTGCTCAGCCACGCCGTCAGTGCGCAGCCCTCCCCGCTGGTCCTGGTGCCCGACTCGCACGCGGGTCCCCTGGACGAGGCGTGGCGGCGGACGGTCGCCGGACCCGACGGCACGACGTCGCCGTTCACGGCCGGCGGCGAGACCGTGGCGCGCCTTGCTCCGCCCCCCTCGCGCGAGGTGCCCGGGGTCAGGTCGTTGGTGCCGCCGAGGTTCGACCTCACCCCGGAGGTGTCCGGCGACATCGTCCTGGGTCGGGTGGTCGACGAGACCTTCCACGACGTCGGGGCCTTCGGCGTGACGCCGGAGACCGTGAACCGCCACGTGTTCGTCTGCGGGGCCACCGGCTCGGGCAAGTCCCAGACCACGAGGCAGCTGCTGGAGTCGCTGGCCCGGGCGGATCCTCCGGTGCCGTGGCTGGTCGTGGAGCCCGTCAAGGCCGAGTACGCGGCCAC
>JBHJOS010000025.1:0-12074 GCA_050329415.1 Kineosporiaceae bacterium | reverse complement strand
CCCAATGGAAGACCCGCGCCGGCTGAACCGAGCGACAGCACCGGGAGGGTCCGAGGCGCGTTCCGTGGATTGATCGGGTTCGGCTTGCGCTGTGACACGAACGCCCCGCCCGGGTGGTGAATCGCTGACATCCCCTCCTCGAACGAGGGGCCTGCTTCGGCCGCGACGCAGCACACGCGGAGTGGTTCTACGGTTCCGACTCGCCGTGCGCACCGACCCTCAAGCCTGGATCCGGGCCAGGTCCGCGGCACCCACGATGCCGGCGGTGTTGCCCATCTCGGCGGCCCGGATCTCGACGGGCGGGTGGTGGCCGCGCGGGCTCACGGTCCGGGTGAACGCCGCCCGGGCCGGCTCGAGCAGGAGATCGACGCTCCCCAGCCCGCCGCCCAGGACGATGACCTCGGGATCGAGGACGGCGACCAGGGAGGAGCAGAACTCGCCGACCATGGTGGCGAGGTCGTGGACGAGGTCCACCGCGGCGCGGTCACCCGCCGCCGCCAGGTCCGTGAGCAGCGGCCCGTCGATCCGTTCCGGGTCGCCGCCGACCCGGGCCAGGACGCCGCCCCACCGGACGGGGTCACCGTCGGCGCGGCGCCGGGCTTCGGCCACGAGAGCGTTGCCGCTGATGTACTGCTCCCAGCAGCCGAGCTGGCCGCAGCCGCACGGCAGGCCGCGGGGCACGGCGCGCAGGTGACCGAGCTCGGCGGCGTAGCCGTGGCCGCCCCGCACCAGCCGGCCGCCGACGACGACGCCGCCCCCCACCCCGGTGCCCAGGGTGACGAGGACGACGTCCCGGCAGCCCCGGCCGGCCCCGAAGCGGAACTCCGCCCACGCGGCGGCGTTCGCGTCGTTCTCGACGACGACGTGAAGGCCGGTCCGGGCCCGCAGGGGCGGGGCGAGCGGGCGGTCGCGCCACGCGAGGTTCGGGGCGTACGACATCGTCGAGCGGTCCTCGGAGACGTACCCTGCGGCGGCCAGCCCGACGGCGCCCACCTCGGACTTCTCGCACAACTCGGCGACGCACTCGGCCAGCGCGACGTCGATGGCCTCGGGGTCGCCGGCAGGAGTCGGCTGGCGCGCCAGGTGCTCGATCCTCCCGTCGGCGGTGACCACCCCGGCCGCGATCTTCGTGCCGCCGATGTCGATGCCGATGGTCCTCGCCGGCCCGGTCATGGAGCGCAGTGTGCCCGCTCACCCGCCCGGCGCCGGCCGTCCACGTCGTGGCGCCAGGTCAGGAACATCGCGCGCCAGCGATCCCGCAGCGCCTCCCGCCACCGCGCCACGACCCGCGCGTCCGGGGAGCGGGCGGCGGGCCCGCCCGCGGGGTCGAGCCGGACGTAGAGGTGGACGACGGTGCCGTCGTGCCACGGCTGGAGCCAGACCTCCGCGGTTCCCGCCCAGCGGCCGCCGCCCGGGTCGAGCGCGGCCGCCCGCCACAGCACTCCCTCGTCCCCCCGGTCCACGACCATGTCGAGCCCGAGCCCCGGCACCCACCCGCCGAGCCCGCACGGTCCGTCCGGGCGGGAACGGACCACGGCGGGCGCACAGGCCACGAACGCCTGATCAGTGATGTCGAGAACCGGCACGGACCCCTATCCTGGTTCATCACGAGCGTCACGAAGCTGACGTTCGGAGCACGGCCTGACACAGACTCCCAACCCGGCTCTCGAAGAGGAGGCCCCCAGTGCGCGAGTTCAGCGTGGCGGCCCGCGTCGACCCCTACCCCGGATCCATGGCCGACATCGTCGCCGAGATCGCGACGACGACGCCCCAGACCGTCATGTTCCGCCGCCGGGTCAGCGGCACCTGGACCGACGTCACCGCCCGCGAGTTCGCCACCGAGGTGGACACCCTGGCGCGGGGCCTGCGCGCACACGGCGTACAGACCGGCGACCGGGTCGCCCTGATGGCCCGGACCCGGTACGAGTGGACGCTCTGCGACTTCGCGATCTGGGCGGCCGGCGCGGTCACCGTGCCCATCTACGAGACCTCCTCGGCCGAGCAGGTGGCGTGGATCCTCGGCGACTCCAAGGCCGTCGCCGCGATCGTGGAGAACGAGTCGCACGCCGGGATCGTCAAGCAGGTGTCCGACCGGCTGCCCGACCTCCGTCACACATGGATCATGGACGATGGACTCGATGCGGTCACCGAGGCCGGGCAGTCGCTGGCCGAGGACGAGCTCGCGCGCGCCCGCGCGGGCGTCGACCGGGACTCCCCCGCCACGATCATCTACACCTCGGGGACGACGGGGCGACCCAAGGGCTGCGTGCTGACCCACGCCAACTTCGCCGACACCAGCCGCAGCGGCGGCACCATCCTCACGGAGCTGCTCGAGGGCACGAACGCCTCGACCCTGCTCTTCCTGCCGCTGGCGCACATCTTCGCCCGCTACATCCAGACCCTCTGCGTGACGACGCGCACGACGATGGGCCACCTCGAGGACCCGACGAAGCTGGTCGACACCCTGCCCGAGTTCCGGCCCACCTTCCTGCTGGCCGTCCCCCGCGTCTTCGAGAAGGTCTACAACGCCGCCGAGACCAAGGCCGAGTCCGAGGGCAAGGGCGCGATCTTCCGGAGGGCCGCCGGGGTCGCCATCGATTTCAGCCGCGCCCAGGACACCGGGGGGCTGGGGCCGCTGCTGCGCCTGCAGCACGCGGTCTTCGACCGGCTCGTCTACCGCAAGCTGCGGGCGCGACTCGGCGGTCACGTCGCCTTCGCCATCAGCGGCGGCGGCCCGCTCGGCGAGCGCCTGGGCCACTTCTTCCGCGGGGTCGGGGTGACCATCCTGGAGGGGTACGGACTCACCGAGACGACCGCCCCGGCCACCGTCAACACCCCCGACCGGGTGAAGATCGGCACCGTCGGCAAGCCGCTGCCGGGGGTCGGGATCCGCATCGCCGACGACGGCGAGGTCCTCATCAAGGGCGTCAACGTGCTGCGGGAGTACTTCGGCAACCCCGAGGCCACGGCGACGGCGATCCGGGACGGCTGGTTCCACTCCGGCGACATCGGCGACCTCGACGAGGAGGGGTTCCTGCGGATCACGGGCCGCAAGAAGGAGATCATCGTCACCTCGAACGGCAAGAACGTCGTGCCGTCCGTCCTCGAGGACCGGATGCGTGCCCACGCGATCATCAGCCAGTGCCTCGTTGTCGGGGACAACCGGCCGTTCATCACCGCACTCGTCACGCTGGACGCCGAGATGCTCCCGGCCTGGCTGGCCAACCGGAACCTGCCGGCGATGACGGTGGCGGAGGCCGCGGGCCACGAGGCGGTGCGCGCGGCCGTCCAGGACGCGGTCGACGACGCCAACACGATCGTCAGCCGGGCGGAGTCGGTCCGCAAGTTCGAGATCCTCGACGTCGACTTCACCGAGCAGGGCGGGCAGCTGACGCCGTCGCTCAAGCTCAAGCGGTCGGTCGTCCTCGACCAGTTCGGCTCCGAGGTCGACCGGATGTACGCCGGCTGAGCGGGTCCGCCCGGCTCCGGGCGACGGCCGGGGGCGTTGCGGCACACTGACCGCCGTGACCGCACCCTCCGCGTCGTCCGTCGCGGCGGGTCGCCCCCGGGGGCCCGGGTCGGTCGAGGTCCGAGGCCTCGTCGTCGAGTTCGGCCAGGTCCGCGCCGTCGACGGGCTCGACCTGGACGCCGGAACGGGCCAGGTGCTCGCGCTGGTGGGCGGGAACGGCGCCGGGAAGTCGACCACCCTGCGGGTGCTCGCCGGTGTCGTGCCGCCGCGCAACGGCACGTTGCGGGTGTCCGGGGTCGACGTCGCGGCGGATCCGTTGCGCGCCAAGCACCTCACCGGATACTGCCCCGATGTCGCCGGGCTGGTGCCGGGCGCGACCCCGTGGGAGCACCTGGTCCTCGCCGCGCGGCTGCGCCGCCTCGACCGCACGGCTCCCGGGTGGCGGGCGCGGGCAGTGGAGCTGCTGGCCCGGTTCGAGCTGGCCGACGTCGCCCACCGGGTGACCGCCGGCTTCAGCCACGGGATGTCCCGGCGGCTGTCGGTGCTGCTCGCCGCCTTCCACCGCCCGCCGGTCCTGCTGCTCGACGAGCCCTTCGACGGGGTCGACCCGCTGGGTGTCGACGCCACCCTCGACGTCGTGCGCGAGCTGCGGGACACCGGGTCGACGGTGCTGGTCTCCACCCACCTGCTGGACCTCGCGGTGGTCGTCGCCGACGACGCCGTGGTCCTGCGGGGCGGGCGGGCCGTCGGCCGGTGCCCGGCCGAGGAGCTGCGCGGCGCCGAGGGGCTGCGCCGGTACCGGGCGATGCTGACCGGGTGAACGGGACAGCTTCCGGCTCGGCACCGGGGAGTCTCGGCTTCGCCGGCGTCCGCCACGAGCTGCCCGCCCTGCTGGCCTTCCGGCTCCGGATCGGTGAGCGCCGTCGCCGCTGGGCGGTGCCGGCCGCCGCGACCGTCGTGCTGGCCACCACCCTCGGCCTGCCCCTGGTGACCTCCGCCGCGACCCGGACGGGAATCGCCGCCGTCGATCCGGTGCAGGCGACGGTCGTGCTCGTGCTGCCGACGGCATGGTCGTTCTTCGTGGTGTCGGCGTTCGTCGCCGCCGTGGGGGCGGCCGGCGGGCGGGAGCTCCTGCCCCGGGCACAGGCGCAGGTGTTCCCGGTCTCCCCGGCCACCGACCATGCCGGCGCGCTCCTGCTGACCCCCCTGAATCTCGCCTGGAGCCTGCAGGCGGCCGGGTTGTTCGCGGCCGTCGGGATCGTCGCGGCCGATGTCCCCGGGGTGTGGGTGCGGCTGTGGGTGGCCACGCTGCTCTGGGTGCTCGCCGCCACCGCCGTGGCCCAGTTGGCGGGCTGGGCCACGGAGCTGGCCCGGACCTTTCCCGGGGGCGGGCTCGGGATCCGCCTCACGGGTCTGGCGGCGGTCGGCGTGGCCGCCTGGGCCGTGATCTCCGGGCGGATCGGCCGCATCCTCGACTCCTTGCCGACCGTGGACCTCTACCTCGCCGTCATCGCGGGGGAGGCCTTCGTCGACCCGGGCTTCGCCCTGACCCTCGCCGCCCTCGCCGGTACGGCCGTCGCCGCCACGGTCGCGGCCGTCCCGCTGGTGGCCCTCCTGGGCCGGCGCCCGACCGGCTCCCAGGCCCATCTGGAGACCGTGCCCCGGCCGGCCATGGCCGAGGGAGGGCGGGATCTCGCCCTGCTGGCCCGGCTGGACCGGCGGCTGGTCTCCCGCAGCACCCCGCTGCGCCGGGGGCTCGTCGTGCTCACGGCCCTGCCGGTGCTGGCCGCCGCCCTGGTGCCGCTGCCGTGGCTGGGCATCACCGTGCTGCCCGCCCTCATCGCCTCGGCGACCGGGCTGCTCTTCGGGGTCAACGCCTTCGCCCTGGACGGCCCCGGGGCGGTGTGGCGGGACTCCCTGCCGCAACGGCCGCGGCTGTGGCTGGACTCCCGGGTGCTCGTCCTCGCCCAGCTGTCCGCGCTGTGCGTCGCTGCGGTCGTGGTGACGGCCGCCCTTCGCAACGGGACTCCCCCGACCGCCACCCAGGCCACGGCGGTCGCCGCGGCCTGCCTGGTCAGCGTGGTCCAGGTGGTCAGCCGGTGCGCCCAGTGGTCGGTGCACCGGCCCTACCCGGCCCCGCTGCGAGGGGCACGGGACGCCCCCGCCCCGCCGGTGGCGCTCGCCGGGTACTCGATGCGCCTGGCCACCGCGACGACGCTGTCGGGGATCCTCTTCGCCTTCGCGAGCGCGGCGCCCACCCCGGCGGTGCCGGCGATCCTCACCCTGCCGTTCCTCATCGCGGGCGGCTGGACGTTCCGGCGGGCGTTCGAGGCCTTCGACCGGCTGGAGGTCCGGGCCCGGGTCACCGCCGCGGTGTCCGGCGCCTGACTAACGGTGTCATCATGCCGGTTGTGGCCCGGCTCCTCCGCGTGTCTGCTGCCCGGCGAGGGGTCGACACCGGCGCGGCCGCCGTCGAGTTCGCGATCATCAGCACGATCCTGCTGACTCTGATGTTCGGAATCCTCCAGTACGGAATTCTCTTCTTCCAGATGTTCACCGCCCAGCACGCCGCCGCCGAGGCCGCCTCGCTGGTGCGCACGGCCGTGGTGACGGACGAGAGCGGGGACGGCGACGCCTGCGACGAGTGGCGGCAGGCGGTGTCGGAGTCGACCACCCTGGCGGGCGCGAACTGGGATCGGACGACCTGGCGTCCGTTGGACCCGCCGGACGACGGGAACCTGCGGATCGACGAGCGGGTTGAGGTCTCCGTGTGGTGGGAGCCGGTGCAGATCGCCGGCGGCCTGATCCCGATCCCCTGGACCGAGCCACGCACGACGACGGTGACGACCACCCTCACCCGGATCGGTGCCGAGCAGGCCTACACCACGCCGGCCTACGGCTGCCCGGACCCCGGGCCATGACCCTCGGCCGGACCGGGTGGCGAGTCCGGTGGCCTGCCGGGCCGCTGCGGCCGCGCGACGACCGTGGCGCCACCGCGGTCATCACGGCGGTCGTCGCGACGGGGCTGTTCGCGGCCGGCGCGCTGGCGGTCGACCTCGGCAACGTCTACACCCGCCACGCCCGGGTGGAGGCCGTCGCCGACCAGGCAGCGCTGGCCGCCGCCGGCGCGTTGCCGGACCCGTGCGCCGCGGTCGAGGCGGCGGCGACGTCACTCGTCGAGGAGGGCAACGCCGTCGTGGACGACATCCCCGGCGAGGACGTGTCGACCTGGCAGCACATGGCGGAGCGGCTCACCGACGCCGACCCGGGCAACGGCGACATCGAGGTGCTCGGACCGGACGGGGACGACGTCACACCGGAGTTCGGATCGGGCGGGACGGCCGTCGACCCGTCGGCGTGCGGCGACGTCGGGACCCGGGCCCGGGTGATCGTTCCCCCGGCGACGGTCCAGGTCGGGCTGGCCGCCGCCGTGGGCGTCGACCCCGTGGAGGTGACGGCCGCGGCCGGCGCGGCCCTCGTGGCGCCGCTGCCGGTGATGCCGTTCGCGATCGCCGAGGAGTGCCCGGCGGACGGCCCGCGAACCTATGTCGTGTCACCGCAGGAGCCCGCGGTCCTGCCCGTCCCGGACGCGCCCGAGTCCTTCGTGCCGGCCGGGGTGCCGCCGCAGATCCTCGGCGTGACCTACCGTCCGGGTCTCGAGGGGGACCAGCTGGTCGCCGACGTCACGATCTTCCCTCCGACGTTCCCCGCCGCCAGCACCGGCGCCTGGGTGGCGGAGTACCGCTCGGTCCGCGACGGGACACCGGCGCGGGTTCCCGGGGCCTTCCAGCCCGGACAGCCCGGGGTGCTCGTGGGGGACCCGCTCGACGCTCAGCTACGGCTCACCGTCCCGGCGGAGGTGCTGGAGGCCGGTGGGTCGTGGCGGGTGCGGGTCGGCCGGGCCGCGGTGGCGGGCGACTCGCCCGTCGCGCCGTTCACGGATGCCCTGGGCATGACCCGGCCGGTCGCCTGGGCGAGCACCACGGCCGACCTGGTCGTCTCGGGGCCGACCGCGCCGCCGTCGGCCTGCGATCCGGCCGGCCGGTACGGCGACGTCCTCCTGCTCGACGAGGCGACGCCGCGCGGGTCCAGCCCGCGGGGCACCGCGGCCACCGGCGTCACCCGCGCGCTGCCCGTCGGCGAGAGCGTCGTCGTGGCGGGCGCCGACCAGCAGCGCGCCTGGGCCGCCGACGTGTCGAGCGGCGTGCTGAGCCGGCTGTCGACGCCGGGGCCGGCCTGCCCCGCCGGTCCCCTGCTGGACCGGCCCGACTGGACCGTGGCGGGCCGGACCCTCACCGCGACGAACGGCGCCGGGTGCTACGGGGGCGTCGTGGGCAGCGCGCCCGACCTCCGGTGGCAGTTCACGGCGCCCGAGCTGGTCGAGGACCCGCGGTTCTTCCTCCTCCCCGTGGTCGACCTCGACTCGGCGGTCACCGACCTGCGGTTCCCCGAGTCGCCGGTCACCGTTCCCGTCACCGGGTACCGGCTCGGATTCGTCACCGACGAGACCCCCGGGCAGCCACTGCCCGGGTGCGACGCCCTCACCTGCACCGGGATCACCGTGGAGGACCCGTCCGGGCCGGTCGCGCGGCTGCGCATCCAGGTCATGGAGCCGGCCCTGCCCGATCTGGCCGATCGGGTGCGGCTGCGGGACAACGGCCACCCGTGGCTCACCGGGCCGCTGCCGGCGACGGCCCCGAGGGACGTCCATCTCATCGAGTGACCACCGGTGGTGGGCAGGGGCGCTCCGCCTGACCCGGAATCCGGGGGCGATCGCCCTACTACTTCACGGATGGACGTACGCTGCCCCCCACGGGAGGCATCGGCGCCGGTGCCGACACTGTTTCGCTCGGGGGTAAGGAGGTTCCGTCGGTCGTGGCTGCGCGGATCGTGACACTCGTCGTCGCCCTGGTCGTCGCGTCCGTCGGGGCGGCGCTGGTGATTCTCTACGCGCTGCAGGCGGACCGGCGGGCCGAGGCGCAGTTCGCCGACGTGCGGGTGGTCGTGGCCAACGACTTCATCCGGCAGGGCACGGTCCTGGGCGACGTCGTGGGCGAGGCCGGCGCCGACGGGGAGACCTCCCTCACACTGCAGTCGGTCTCCGAGTCGGCTCTGATCCCCGAGGCGTGGGTGGGCGACATCCCCGACGGTCGGCAGGACCTGGCGTTCCTCACCGACGTGTACCCGGGCGACCAGATCTCCGACGCCAAGCTCGGCCCGGTCACCGGGGGCGGCGACCTGCTCGGGCTCAGTCCCGACCCCGCGGCCGAGGCGGGCACGGCGGCGGCCCGGGGCCGTGCGGCCATGGTGCTCGCCCTGCCCGACAACCAGCGCGGCAGCTCGTGGCTGCGAGCCGGGTCGACGGTCGCGGTCCTCATGGACGAGCCGGCACCCCCCGAGGGCCGGCCGCGGACCTGCGTGCTGGTGCCCGACGCCCAGATCATCGCGGTGGGCTCCCAGACCGACTCGGGCGTGGGCGCCGGGGTCCCGCCGGAGACGGCCGACGGGGCAGGTGCCGGGGCGGCCGAGGTTCCCCCCGGCTTCGTCGTCGTCGAGGTCGACCAGACCCGTGCCCTCGAGTTGACCCGGGCGCAGGACGGGGGGTCCCTCTACTTCGTCCTGCGGCCGGACGAGGGGGGCCCGGACTTCACCCGGCGGTGCTACACCGACGACGAGCTCAACAACCTCTTCGTCAGTTCCGGTGGAGTGACGGGATGACGGGGACGGTGATCGTGGACGGCGACGTGGTGACGGCGCAGCGGATGGCGAACGCCTGCGGCCCGACGCCGGAGACCGTGACGACCACGCCGGCGCTGCGGCAGCGGCTGGACGTCGACCCGCTCCCGCTCACCGTGGTCCTGGGCCCCTCGGTCCCGCTCCACGAGGCCGTCGCCATCGCCGAGCAGCAGCGGCTGCGCGCCATCGGCGTGGTGCTGGTCCGCGACGCCATCGACACCAACCTGCTCGCCGAGGCGTTGCGCGGCGGGGTCCGGGAGGTAGTCCTCACGTCGGACCTGCCGGCCCTGTCCGAGGCGGTCAAGCGCAGCGACGAGCTGTCCGACGCGCTGCGCGCCGTCCCGGGACGCGTCGGCGACACCGGCCCGGGCTCCGGGGCGACCGTCGTCACCGTGTTCTCGGCCAAGGGGGGCGCGGGGAAGACGACCATGGCGACCAACCTCGCCGCCGCGCTCGCCGACAAGGGCCGCCGCGACGTCGTGCTCCTCGACCTCGACCTCGCCTTCGGTGACGTCGCGATCGCCCTGCAGCTCTTCCCCGCCCACACCATCGCCGACGCCGTGCCGCTCGGCGAGGACGACCTCGACTTCGCGGGCCTGCAGGCCCTGCTGACGCCGCACTCCCCGGGCCTCACCACCCTCGTCGCGCCGCTGGAGCCCGGCGCGGCCGAGACGATCCCGGCGTCGCTCGTCACCCGGATCATCGAGGTGCTGCGCGAGAACTTCGACTTCGTCGTCGTCGACACCCCGCCCGCCTTCGACGACCAGGTCCTCGCCGCCTTCGACCTGTCCGACGTCATGGTCCTCATCGCCACCCTCGACATTCCGGCGCTCAAGAACCTCAAGCTCACGCTCGAGACGCTCGACCTGCTCAACTACCCCCGCGACCGGTGGCGGATCGTCCTCAACCGCGCGGACTCCAAGGTCGGGCTCGCCATCGCCGAGGTCGAGCGCACGCTCCGGGTCCCCATCACCGCGCACGTCCCCAGCAGCCGGGACGTGCCGGCCTCCATCAACCGGGGGGTGCCGCTGGTGCTCGACGAGGGGCGGCACCCCGTCTCCGTGGCGATCAAGGACTTCGCGGAGGACCACGTCGCCGGGTCGACCCCGCCGCCGGCCGAGGGCCCCACCGCAGCGCCGCCCCACAAGGGCAGAGGGGGCAAGCGGCGGTCCCACTTCTTCGGGAGGTAGCGCGTGTCGTTCAGCGAGCGAATCGCGGCCGCCCGGGACGCCCGGACCCCGCGGGTGGCGGGGCGGCGACGGACCCGGGCCCGCGACCCCTTCGCCGAGCTGCGGGAACGGGTCCACAAGACCCTGCTGGAGAACCTCGGCCCGAAGCTCTACGACGCGGAACTCGCCGTCGAGGACCTCGAGAGCCGGGTCCGCGTCGCCCTGCAGGACGAGCTGGCGGTCAACCCGTACCCGATGACCCAGGCCGACCGGGTGCGCCTGGCGCAGAACATCTCCGACGACATCCTCGGGTACGGGCCGATCGAACCGTTCCTGCGCGACGAGGACGTCACCGAGATCATGGTGAACGGCCCCGAGTCGGTGTACGTCGAGCGGGGCGGGCGTCTCTACCAGGTGGACGCCCACTTCATGGACGACGAGCACCTGCGCCGCACCATCGACAAGATCGTCGGCAAGGTGGGCCGGCGGATCGACGAGTCCAGCCCCATGGTCGACGCCCGGCTGGCCGACGGCAGCCGGGTCAACGCCGTCATCCCGCCGCTGGCGGTCGACGGCAGCCTGCTGACCATCCGGAAGTTCTCGACCGAGCCGCTGACCGTCGACGACCTCGTCAGCTTCGGCACCCTGACATCGCCCGTCGCCCGGTTCCTCCAGGCGTGCGTGACGGCACGTCTCAACATCCTGGTGTCCGGCGGCACCGGGGCGGGCAAGACGACGACACTCAACGTGCTGAGCCACTTCATCCCGGACGACGAGCGCATCATCACGATCGAGGACGCCGCCGAGCTCCGGCTGCGTCAGCAGCACGTGCTCCGGCTGGAGAGCCGGCCCCCCAACATCGAGGGCAAGGGCGAGGTGCGGATTCGCGAGCTGGTCCGCAACGCCCTGCGGATGCGCCCCGACCGCATCGTCGTCGGGGAGGTCCGCGACGCCGCCGCCCTGGACATGCTCCAGGCGATGAACACCGGGCACGACGGGGGCATCTCGACCGTGCACGCCAACTCCCCCCGCGACATGCTGAGCCGACTGGAGACCATGGTCCTGCTGGCCGGGGTCGAGCTGCCGATCCGGGCCGTCCGGGAGCAGATCGCGTCGGCCATCGACGTCGTCGTCCACCAGTCCCGGATGAAGGACGGCGGCCGGCGCATCACCCACGTCACCGAGGTCGCCGGCATGGAGGGCGACGTCATCACCATGCAGGACCTCTTCGTCCTCGACCACGGCACCGCCGAGGCGGCCGGTGACCCGGCCGGTTCCGCGTTCGCCCGGGCCGAGGCCGCGGCGGGCGTGCCGGCGCTCGTGGCCACCGGTCTGCACCCGGCGTTCCTGCCCCAGATCATGCGCGGGGGCGGCCTGGACCCGGTGGTCTTCACGCCACCCGCGGGCGGGCATGTTCCCGGCCGGGCCGGCCGGCGGTGGTGAGGCGCCTCCTCGCGGTCGTGACGACCGCCCTGGCGCTGGCCGCCGGTCTCGCGGTGGCCGCGGGGGCGCAGGCACAGACCCGGGCACCGGGTTCGGGTGCCGGGTCGGCGACCCTCGTGCTGGCCTTCGACACGTCCGGTTCGGTCAGCGACGACCAGTTCGCGCAGGCCAAGGCCGCGACGGCCGCCGTCGTCGAGGAACTCCTGGAAGACGGGCGGGTGGAGATCGGGCTCGTCGCGTTCGGTGACACCGCCGAG
>JBHJOS010000075.1:0-35658 GCA_050329415.1 Kineosporiaceae bacterium | reverse complement strand
GGGGCCACGGCGCCGCGGACACCGGTGACCCCCATCGTCGAGGCGGCGTACACGAATCCGTTGCTCGCCCGCGCGACCAGCTCCACCCGGGCGTCGGTGCTGCTCGGCGCCACGAGGAAGACCCGCTCCAGGCCCCGGGCGGCGCTGGCGGCCGGCCACTCCCCCGCCTCGTCCGCCAGCAGGTCGGGAGTGATGAGCCCGGTGACCCCGTGGGCGCGGGCATCGGCCGCGAACCGGTCGACCCCGTACCGCAGGATGGGGTTCCAGTACGTCATGACGAGCACCCCGGTCCCCGGGGACGCCTCGGTGACTGCGGCTGCGGCGGTCAGGGCGTCCCGGACCCGGACCCCGCCGCGCAGGGCCGCGTCGACGGCGCGCGCGATGACCGGCCCGTCCATCACCGGGTCGGTGTACGGGACGCCGATCTCCAGCAGGTCTGCCCCGGCCGACGCCGCCGCCCGCAGCGCCTCGACCGAGGTCGCCACATCCGGGTACCCGACCGGCAGGTACGCCACCAGGGCGGCGCGCCCCTCGGCGCGGCACCGGTCGAGCACTCGGGAGGGGCTGGGCGCAGGGGCGGGGGCGGGGGACGACGGACCGGTCACGGGGACGAGTGTGACGGCCCCCGGGCCTCCGGACCGCCCCGCCGACCAGTGATCGTCGATTTGTCGAGGATCAAATCTGGGTGATCATCGATTTGTCGACGATCAGAGGGCGACACGCCGACGCTGACCATCATGATCATCGATTTGTCGACGATCACCGGCTCGCGACGTCACAGGCCGAACCACTCGGTGGCGGTCGCGACGTCCTTGTCGCCGCGTCCGGACAGGCACACCAGGACGACGCCGCCCGGGCCGAGCCGCCGGCCCTCGGTGATCGCCCCGGCCACGGCGTGCGCGGTCTCGATCGCCGGCATGATCCCCTCGGTGCGGCAGAGCGTGGCGAACGCCGCCATCGCCGCCTGGTCGGTCACCGGTTCGTACCGCACCCGGCCGATGGCGGACAGCCAGGCGTGCTCGGGCCCGACGCCTGGGTAGTCGAGGCCGGCCGACACCGAGTGCGACTCGATCGTCTGGCCGTCCTCGTCCTGCAGCACCAGGCTCCGGGCTCCGTGGAGGACGCCCGGGCTGCCGCCCGCGACCGAAGCCGCGTGCCGGCCCGAGGCCACCCCCGCCCCCCCGGCCTCGAGCCCGAGCAGGTCCACTCCCGGGTCGTCGAGGAAGGCGTGGAAGATGCCGATGGCGTTGCTCCCGCCGCCCACGCACGCGGTGACGACGTCGGGCAGCCGACCCGTGAACTCGAGGACCTGGCCCCGGGCCTCGACGCCGATCACCTCGTGGAACCGACGGACCATGGTCGGGAAGGGATGCGGTCCGGCCACCGTGCCGAGCACGTAGTGGGTGTCGTCGACGGTCGCGACCCAGTCCCGCATCGCTTCGTTGAGGGCGTCCTTGAGGGTCCGCGACCCGGCGGTCACGGGCACCACCTCCGCGCCGAGCAGGCGCATCCGGGCCACGTTGAGGGCCTGGCGACGGGTGTCCTCCTCACCCATGTACACGGTGCACGAGAGGCCGAGCAGGGCGGCGGCCGTGGCCGTCGCGACCCCGTGCTGGCCGGCGCCGGTCTCGGCGATGACTCGCGGCTTGCCCATCCGCACGGCCAGCAGCGCCTGACCGATCACATTGTTGATCTTGTGACTGCCGGTGTGGTTGAGGTCCTCGCGCTTGAGGAGCACCGTGGCCCCGCCCGCCTCGGCACCGAGGCGACGCGCCGCGGTGAGCGGCGTCGGCCGCCCGGAGTACGTCGTCAGCAGGCGCCGGAACTCCCCGGTGAAGCCGGGGTCGGCCATCGCCTCGGCGAAGGCGCGCTCCAGCTCGTCGAGGGCGGGCACCAGCGCCTCCGGGACGAACCGGCCCCCGAACTCGCCGAAGTACGGCCCGTCGACGGCCCGCAGCGACCCCGCGGTGACCGTCACCGGCGCGTCACGCGCAGCGCCGGATGGGACCCCGCGGCCACCAGGTCGGCGACGACCGACCGGGGATCGCGCCCGGTGACGAGCGCCTCGCCGACGAGGACCGCGTCCGCCCCGGCCCGGGCGTAGTCCATGACGTCGCGCGGCCCGCGGACCCCGGACTCGGCCACCCGCACGATGCCGTCCGGCACCTGGGGCGCGAGCCGGGCGAACATGTCCCGGTCGACCCGCAGGGTCCGCAGGTCCCGGGCGTTGACGCCGATGATCCGGGCCCCGGCGTCGGTGGCGCGCCGGACCTCCTCGACATCGTGGCACTCCACGACGGCACGCATCCCCAGGCTCTCGATGCGCTCGTGGAGACCGACCAGGACCTGCTGTTCGAGCGCGCTGACGACGAGGAGGACGAGGTCGGCACCCGCTGCCCTCGCCTCCCACACCTGGTAGGGCGTGACCACGAAGTCCTTGCGCAGGACCGGGACGTCGACGGCACCGGTCACCGCCCGCAGGTCCGCCAGGGACCCGCCGAACCGGCGCTCCTCGGTGAGGACGCTGACGACGGCAGCCCCGCCGGACTCGTACTGCACGGCGAGGGCGGCCGGGTCGTCGATGGCCGCGAGCGTGCCCCGGCTCGGACTGGCCCGCTTGACCTCGGCGATGATCTTCACGCCGTCCTGGGAGCGCAGCACGGCCAGGCTGTTGCGAGCCGACGGACGCCGTCCCGCCTCCTCCTTCAGCCGGTCGAGGGGGACCTCGGCCTGCCGCCGGGCCACGTCCTCGCGCACCCCGCTGACGATCGTGTCGAGGACGCTCACGGCACCTCCGTCGTGGTCGGGTCGCTGCGGTCCGGCTCACCGGGCCGTCACAGGAATGGTAGTCCGGGTCCGCAGGGCCGGTTGACAGGCATCCGGCAAACCACCCGATCCCGTCCGCTCCCTCTCGTCCCCCGCCCCCGGGCGCGGGTCACCCCGGTGCGAGCCAGGCACCGGCCGGGAGGTTGCGGGCGACGGTGTACGCCGCCATGACGGCGAGGAACACCCAGGCGGCCGCGGCGGACAGCGGGACCGTGCCACGGTGGCCCCGGACCGCGCGCCACGTCCACCACAGCCACCCGGCCGACAGGACAGGGACCAGCAGCAGCCCGAGCGGGTTCATGGCGAGCGCGCCCGCGAGGTCGCCCTCGGTCAGGGAGTGCAGCATCCGCAGCGTGCCGCATCCCGGGCAGTACGCCCCGGTGAGGGCCAGCGACGGGCAGACGGGGTAGGAACCCGGCCGGTAGGGGTCGACGGCGTGCACGAGGGCCAGCCCCCCCGCCACCGCCCCGGCGACCAGCCCCGGACCGGTCAGCCGTCGTGCCGGGCCCGCCGTCCCGGCCCGCCGCCCGGCCAGGGGCTGGTCGCCGGGGCGCACGGTCAGGAGCGGGTGCCGCTCGGAGCGCCGTGCGCCTCCAGCCCGGTCCCGCCGGTCCCGCCGGGGGCGCCGTCGCCACTCGAACCCGGGGTGCGGCTCATGGCGTACCCGGCCACCAGCGCCACGATGGTCAGCGCCGCGGCGACCACCCCGAGCGGCCACGACCCGAACACGACGGCGAAGGCCCCCACGAGCGAGGCGACGACGACCCCGCCGCAGGCGGTCCAGGCGGCGGGGGTGTTGCCCTCGTGGTCGCCGTGGGCGACGGCCGCGTCGGCCGGCGAGGCCGCCGGGGCGGCTTCGCCGGCAGGGGCGTCGATGCCGGCCTCGTGCTCCGTCGGGGCGGGGTCGGGGGTCTCACGCGCCATGAGGGTCATCGTGCCAGGTCCCGCCCGGCTCCACCGGGCGCATCCGGGCGGCCCGGTCGGCGGCCCGCAGGACGGCGGCCGCCTTGCTCCAGCACTCGTCGTGCTCGGACTCGGGCACCGAGTCCGCGACGATCCCGGCGCCGGCCTGGACATGGAGCACGCCGTCGCGCAGCAGGCCGGTCCGGATCGCGATGGCGAGGTCGGCGTCACCGGCGAGGTCGAAGTAGCCCACCGCCCCGCCGTAGGCCCCGCGCCGGGTCGGCTCCAGCTCGTCGATCAGCTCCATCGCCCGCACCTTGGGCGCCCCGGACAGGGTTCCCGCCGGGAAGGTCGCGGCGAGGACGTCGACGGCACCCGTCCCGGGGGTCAGCGTCCCGTGGACCGTGGACGTGAGGTGCAGCACATGGCTGAACCGCTCGACCTCCATGTACTGCGACACCACCACCGATCCGGGCTCGCACACCCGGCTCAGGTCGTTGCGCGCGAGATCCACGAGCATGACGTGCTCGGCCCGCTCCTTCGGGTCGCCGAGGAGGTCCTGTGCCCGTGCCGCGTCCACCGCGGCGTCCCCGGAGCGGGGCCGGGTGCCGGCGATCGGCCGGCTCGTGGCCACCCCACCCGCGACCCGCACGAGGGCCTCGGGCGACGACCCCACGAGGTCGAACGGCCGCCCGGCCGGGTCGGCCAGGCGCAGCAGGTACATGTACGGGCTGGGATTGGTCGTCCGCAGCGCCCGGTAGAGGGCGACGGCGTCCAGGCGCGGCGCAGGCAGCGAGAACCGCTGCGACACGACGACCTGGAAGGCCTCGCCGTCGGCGATGGCCTCCCGGGCGCTCTCGACCATCTCCAGGTAACGCCGCCGAGTCACCGAGCTCGTCGGTTCGGGCGACGGGCCGGCCGGTGCCGCCTCGACGACGGGACGCCGAGCCCGCCGGGGCGCGGCGAGATCGGCGGTCATGGCGTCGAGGCGCGCCACCGAGGCGCGCCAGGCCGCGTCCACGCCACGGTCGCTGCCGTCGTGGTTGACGGCATTGGCCACCAGCCACACGGTGCCGTCCCGGTGATCGACGACGGCGAGGTCCGTGGCCAGGCACAGCGCGAGGTCCGGCAGCCCGAGGTCGTCGGTCGCGGCGCGGGGCAGCCGCTCCCACAGCCCGGCGGCGTCCCAGCCCACGTACCCCACCAGCCCGCCGGTGAGCGGCGGCATCCCGGGCACGGGGGCGGTGGCGAGCACGGCGAGGGTCTCGCGCAGCACCTGGACGGGGTTCCCGGTCCCGGGTACACCAGCCGGTGGGGCGCCGGTCCAGCAGGCCCCGTCCCGCCCGCCCCGGGAGGTCAGCACCGCCTGGGAGCGCACGCCGACGAACGACCACCGGCCCCAGGTGCCGTCGCTCTCCGCGGACTCCAGCAGGAACGTGCCCGGCCGGTCGCCGGCCAGCTGGAGGTACAGCGACAGCGGCGTCTCGGTGTCGGCCAGCAGGCGGCGTGTCACCGGCACCACGCGATGGTCGACCGCGAGCCGGCGGAACAGCGGGAGGTCCGGCCAGACCTCGCCGAGCCTCGCGGCGGGGACCGTGGGGACCGAGGTGGTCATCGGGCGCTCACCGTCGCGACAGGCAGGGCGCGGTCCGTGAAGCAGGTAGCCGTCCCGGTGTGGCAGGCCGGACCGGTCTGCTCGACCTCGTACAGGACCGTGTCGCCGTCGCAGTCCACGCTGACCCGCACGACCCGCTGCACGTTCCCCGAGGTCTCCCCCTTGCGCCACCGGGCCCGGCGGCTGCGGCTGAAGTACGTCGCCCAGCCACTGTCGAGGGTCTCGGCGAGGGCGGCGGCGTCCGCCCAGGCCAGCATGAGCACGTCCCGGCCGGAGTGCTCCTGGACCACCACCGGAACCAGACCGTCGTCGTTCCACCTCAGCGCGTCCAGGGGTGGCGCGGCGTCCGCCGTCAGCAGCTCTCCCACTCCCGCCTCCCTCGCTCCGCGGGCCCGGCCGGGCCTTGCGAGGATGCTGGCATGACACGCCCCCGTCCCCGCACCCCGACCCTGGCCCGGTCCGAGCGCGAGGGGCTGGCCGCCGCCCTGCTGGCCGCCGGTCCCGACACGGTCACCCTGTGCGAGGGGTGGACCGTGCTCGACCTGGCGGCGCACGTGGTGATCCGCGAGTACCGGCCCGACTCCCTCCCGGGACTGGCGGGGGGACCGCTGCAGGGGTACACCGAGCGGGTCCGGCGGGGCGCCGCCGCCCGCGGGCTGCCTGCCCTGGCGGCGCAGCTGAGGGCCGGCCCGCCGCCGTGGTCACCCTTCGGGCTGCCGGGTGTCGACGCCCGGGCCAACCTGTTGGAGTACGTCGTCCACCACGAGGACGTCCGCCGGGGGGACGGGACCGGGCCGCGCCCGGCGCAGGCCGAGCCGCCCGGCCTGCGGGAGGCGGTGTGGGACGCGATCGGGACGGCCGGGCGACTGCTGACCCGCCGGGTGCCGGGCGGACTGGCCCTGCGCCGGGACGACGCAGCGGGGGCAGTGGCCGGCGAGCGGGTCCTGCGCGGCGGCGAGGATCCCGTCACCCTCGTCGGTTCCCCGGTGGAGCTGGCCCTCTACCTGTACGGCCGCCGGGGGGCGGCCCGGGTCGCGATCGAGGGCTCGCCGGCCGCACGGCAGCGGCTCGCCGGCGGCGACCTCAGCGTGTGACGGGCCCCGGCGGGCCGGGGACCACCGGGCGGGCGGGCTCGCGCACCACGTGTCCGTGCCCGGCGAGGTCCCGCTTGACGTCGGCGATGTCGACGGTGCCGAAGTGGAAGACGCTCGCTGCGAGCACCGCGTCGGCCCCGGCCCCCACGGCCGGTGCGAAGTCCTCGACCCGCCCGGCGCCGCCGCTGGCGATCACCGGGACCGTGACGGCGGTCCGGACAGCGGTGATCATGTCGATGTCGAACCCGGCGCGGGTGCCGTCCGCGTCGATGGAGTTGAGGAGGATCTCGCCGGCGCCCAGTGCCTGCGCACGTTGTGCCCAGGCCACGGCGTCGAGGCCGGTGCCACGCCGCCCGCCGTGTGTCGTCACCTCGAACCCGCTGGGGGTCGGTGCCCCGTGCGGGCCGCCGCGACGGGCGTCGACGGACAGCACGAGCACCTGCCGGCCGAACCGGTCCGCGATCTCGGCGAGCAGCTCGGCGCGGGCCACGGCCGCGGAGTTGACACCGACCTTGTCCGCACCCGCCCGGAGCAGGTCGGCGACGTCGGTGACGCTGCGCACCCCGCCGCCGACCGTCAGGGGGACGAACACCTGGGCCGCCGCGGCCGAGACGACGTCGAGCATCGTGGCGCGACCCTCGACCGTCGCGCTGACGTCGAGGAAGGTCACCTCGTCGGCGCCCTCGGTGTCGTAGCGGCGGGCGAGGGCGACCGGGTCTCCCACGTCCCGCAGGCCCGTGAAGTTGACGCCCTTGACGACCCGGCCCGCGTCGACGTCGAGGCAGGGGATCACCCGGGTCGCCACCGTCACCCGGGTCACGGTAGACGGAGACCACGGCGCAGTCCGACGTAGAGTGCGGGCGCAATGACACGTCACGGCTCAGCTCCCGACGACGGCCCGGGCGGCCGGACAGCCGCCGAGGTCTCACCACCCAGGCCCCGCCGCCGCGTCCCGGTCGCGGCGGGTCTGGTGACCGTGGGCATGCTGGCCGTGGCCGGGGCGGCCGGGCAGGCATGGGTGGACGAACGGACCTCCGGCACGTCCGAGACGTGCGAGGGGGCGCCCCCGAAGACCGTCGTCGTGGCGGCGGACCCGACCATTGCCGAGCCGTTGCGCGAGGCCACCGCGGGGCTCGGGCGGAGCCCGCTGGAGGTCGGGGGATGCCTCGACGTCGTGGTCACCGCCCAGGACCCGCTGCGGACGGCCTCGCAGATCAGCACCCTCCCGCCGCAGCAGTTGCCGGACCTGTGGGTGCCGGACTCGTCGACGTGGCTCGACCGGGTGGCGCCCAACGCCGCCGGAGGCGACGTCCCGCTCGTGGCCGTGGGCAGCCTCGCCTCCTCGCCCCTGGTCGTCGCGACCGCTCCGGCCACCGTCGCCGAGCTGGGGTGGGAGGCCACGTCACCGACCTGGGCGGAGGTGCTCACCTCGGGGCGCCCGGTGGCACTGCCGGACCGGGCGGGGTCAGCGGCCGGGGTGTCGGCGCTGGTGGCCCTGCGGCAGTCGGTGCTGGCCGCGGCGGACCCCCCGGAGCAGGGGCCGGTGGCGGTCCAGACGGCCCTCACGGCCGTCGCCAACGCCATCGACGCAGCCGACGTCACGAGTCTGGACCAGGGCTTCGAGGCGGCGGCGGCCGGCGGGGCCGCCGCGCCGGTCGTCCCCACCAGCGAGCAGCAGTGGTTCCTGCGGACCAGGGGGGCGGAGGTCCCGTCGACCGTCGCCATCCGGCCCCGGGACGGCTCGGTGGTGCTCGACTACCCACTCGTCCGGGTCGACCGGCAGCAGGCGGGGCAGGACGTCGAGGCCGTCGAGGGCGTGATCCGGGTCCTGGAGGACGACGGCCGCCAGCGGGCCAGGGCGTGGGGCTTCTCGGAGCCGGCCGCCCTGCCGGGCGACGCCACGGCCGCCGCCGCCGCGTCCCCGGCAGCGTCACCACCCCCGTCCGAGGACACCCCCTCCGGACCCGGCATGCTGCCGTCGCTCGCCGCGCCCGCGACCGCCCCCCTCCTGCCGCCGCCGACGGCGGAGCAGATCGACACCCTGCTGGCCGACCTGGAGCGGCTGTCGCGGCCCGCGCGTGCCCTGCTGGTGGTCGACTCCTCGCTGTCGATGCAGGCCCCCACGGGTTCCGGCACCCGGGCCACCCTTGCCCGGGACGCCGTCAAGACCTCGGTGGCGCTGTTCCCGGACTCGGCGACGGTCGGGCTGTGGTTCTTCGCCGTCGACATGGGCCCCGGCGGGCAGGATCACGTCGAGGTGATCCCGACACGCCCCATGACCGAGGACGCCGGGGGGGTGTCGCAACGGGCAGCGGTCCTCGCGGGCACCGACACCCTGGTCGACCGGTTGACACCCGGCGGGACGGGCCTCAACGACACGATCCTGGCCGCCGTCCGCACGATGCGCGAGGGTTACGACCCGGAGGCGTCGAACGTCGTCGTCGTCGTCACGGACGGGCGCAACGACGCCGAGGGGCCCAGCCAGGAGGACCTGGTCGCCACCCTCACCGCGGAGAACGACCCGGAACGGCCGGTGCGGGTGATCGTCGTCGGGCTGGCCCAGGACTCCGACGGTCCCGCCCTGCGGGCGATCGCCGACGCCACCGGGGGCCAGGCCTACCTGGCCGAGCGACCGGAGGACTTCCAGACCGTCCTGTTCGACGCCCTGCGTCGGCGCACCTGAGCCCGACGTCCGACGTCCGGCTGAGACCCGCGCCCGAGAACGACCCGCTACGCGAGAACGACCAGCAGGTCCCCGCCCTCGACGGGCTGGACCCGCGGGACCACGATGCGGGCGACCGTGCCGGCGACCGGGGCGGTGATCGCGGCCTCCATCTTCATCGCCTCGATGGTCGCGACGACGTCCCCCGCAGCGACCTGCTCGCCCTCCGCCAGCCGCACCGTCACCACCCCGTCGAACGGCGCCGCGACATGACGGGCGTCATGGGGATCGGCCCGCTCCGCCGTCCGCGAGTCGACCTCGACGGAACGGTCGCGGACCTCGATCGGCCGCAGCTGGCCGTTGAGGGTGGCCATGACTCGCCGCATGCCGCGCCGGTCCGGCTCACCGACGGCCTCCAGGGCGGCGAACACCTGCACCCCGGGAGCCAGGGAGATCTCGTGCTCCTCCCCCGCCCGGAAGCCGTACAGGTAGTCGCGGGTCTCGAGCACCGAGACGTCCCCGTAGGTCTCCCGGATCCGGTGGAACTCGGCGGCGGGCCCTGGGAACAGCAGCCGGTCCAGGGCCCGGCGCCGGCCGAGCGGGTCCCCGTCGGGGGCGAGGGACGCCCGGTCGGCCTCGGTCAGCTCGGTCCGCGGGGCCGGTGCCGTCCGGCCGGCCAGGGCGCGGGTGCGGAACGGTTCGGGCCAGCCACCCGGCGGGGTGCCGAGTTCGCCCGCGAGGAACCCCACCACCGAGTCGGGCAGGTCGAAGGCGCCCGGGTCGGAGGCAAAGCGGGCCGGGTCGGCGCCGACGGCGACCAGGTGCAGGGCGAGGTCACCCACCACCTTGGAGCTCGGAGTGACCTTGACGAGGCGGCCGAGGATGCGGTCGGCGGCGGCGTACATGGCTTCGACGTCCTCGAAGCGCTCGCCGAGCCCGAGCGCGATCGCCTGCTGTCGCAGGTTCGACAGCTGTCCACCGGGGATCTCGTGGTCGTACACCCGGCCGGTCGGCCCGGGCAGCCCGGACTCGAAGGGCCGGTACACCCGGCGCACGGCCTCCCAGTAGGGCTCGAGGTCCTGAGCCGCCCGCAGCGACAGCCCGGTGTCGTGCGGGGTGTGGGCAAGGGCGGCCACCAGGGCGGACAGCGGCGGCTGGCTGGTCGTCCCCGCCATCGAGGCGGTCGCGACATCCACGGCGTCGACGCCGGCCTCGACCGCGGCGAGCAGCGTGGCGAGCTGACCCCCCGGCGTGTCGTGGGTGTGCAGGTGCACCGGGAGGTCGAACCGCTCCCGCAGGGCGGTGACGAGGCGACGCGCGGCCGCCGGGCGCAGCAGCCCGGCCATGTCCTTGATCGCGAGGACGTGTGCCCCGGCGGCCACCATCTGCTCGGCGAGCCCCAGGTAGTAGTCGAGGGTGTAGAGCCTCTCGGCCGGGTTCAGGAGATCGGCGGTATAGCACAGCGCGACCTCGGCGAGCGGACCGTCGGCCGCCAGCACCGCATCGACGGCGGGACGGATCTGGGAGACGTCGTTGAGTGCGTCGAAGATCCGGAAGATGTCGACGCCGGTGCGGGCGGCCTCGGCGACGAAGGCGTCCGTCACCTCGACCGGGTACGGCGTGTACCCGACGGTGTTGCGCCCTCGCAGCAGCATCTGGAGGCAGACGTTGGGCACCGCCTCGCGCAGGGCGGCCAGCCGCTCCCACGGGTCCTCGCCGAGGAAACGCAGCGCGACGTCGTACGTCGCCCCGCCCCAGCATTCCAGGCTCAGCAGCCCGGGCAGGGTCCGGGCGACGTGCGGAGCGACAGCCACCAGGTCGCGGGTGCGGACCCGGGTCGCCAGCAGGGACTGGTGGGCGTCGCGGAAAGTGGTGTCGGTCACTGCCGGGATGGTGCGGGCCCGCAGGTCGGCGGCGAACCCGGCGGGTCCCAGGCGGGCCAGCCGCTGGCGCGACCCCGCGGGCGCCGGCCCGGCGAGGTCCGTCGGCGGCAGCTTGACCCGGGGGTGGGGACCGGCCGGGGAGGGCCCGTGCGGGCGGTTGACCGTGACGTCGGCCAGCCACGTCAGCAGGCGGGTGCCGCGGTCGGCGGTCGGCCGGGCCGCGCTGAGGTGGGGCCGGTCGTCGATGAAGGACGTCGTGAACCGCCCGGCGGCGAAGTCGGGGTCGTCGACGACGGCCTGGAGGAAGGGGATGTTGGTCGCGACCCCGCGGACCCGGAACTCGGCGAGGGCGCGCCGGGCCCGTGCCCGGGCGGTGCGGAAGTCCCGGCCGCGAGTCGTGAGCTTGACGAGCAGGGAGTCGAAGTAGGGGCTGATCTCGGCGCCCGCGTGCGCGGTGCCCCCGTCGAGACGAACGCCGGCACCTCCCGGGGTCCGGTACGTCGTCATCCGGCCGACGTCGGGTCGGAACCCGTTCGCCGGGTCCTCCGTCGTGATGCGGCACTGCATGGCGGCGCCCTCGACGCGGATCCGATCCTGGGTGAGCCCCAGGTCGGCGAGCGACTCCCCGGCGGCGATCCGGATCTGTGCGGCGACCAGGTCGACGTCGGTCACCTCCTCGGTCACGGTGTGCTCGACCTGGATCCGGGGGTTCATCTCGATGAAGACGTGCCTGCCCGCGTCCGGACCCGACGTGGCGAGGAGGAACTCGACGGTGCCCGCGTTGACGTACCCGATGGAGCGGGCCAGGGTCACGGCGTCGGCGTGCAGAGCGGCGCGGACGCCCGCGTCGAGGGCAGGGGCCGGGGCGATCTCGACGACCTTCTGGTGGCGCCGCTGGATGGAGCAGTCGCGCTCGTGGAGGTGAACGACCGAGCGGCCGTCGGAGAGGACCTGCACCTCGACGTGGCGCGGCGCCGTGACCGCCTGCTCGCAGTAGACCCGCGGGTCACCGAAGGCACCGGCCGCCTCGCGCATCGCGGCCTCGACCGACGCGATGAGGTCGTCGGACCGCTCCACCCGGCGCATCCCCCGGCCCCCGCCGCCGGAGACGGCCTTGACGAAGAGCGGCAGGCCGAGTTCCCGGCCCGCGGCGGCGACGGCGGCCACGGCGTCGCCCGGCGGCGTGGAGTCGAGCACCGGCAGGCCGGCGGCGCGGGCGGCCGCGACGGCCCGCACCTTGTCCCCGGTCAGCTCGAGCGTTGCGGCCGGTGGGCCGATGAAGGCGATGCCGGCCTCGGACGCGGCCCGGGCCAGGGCGGGATTCTCGGACAGGAACCCGTAGCCGGGGTAGACGGCGTCGGCCCCGCTGAGCCGTGCCACCCGGATGATCTCGGCGATGTCGAGGTACGCCCGGACAGGGTGACCACGCCGACCGATGAGGTGTGCCTCGTCGGCCTTGATCCGGTGGACGGCGTTGCGGTCCTCCCACGGGAAGACAGCCACCGTGCGGGTACCGAGTTCCACCGCGGCCCGGAACGCCCGGACCGCGATCTCCCCCCGGTTGGCGACGAGAATCTTGTCGAACACCGCCGACACGCTAGCGGCCGACCCGGGGCGGGCGCCCCCGCTCAGCCCGCGGCGCGCCGCGCCCGACGGGCCGCCAGCTCGTCGTCGGGCTGGAGAACCGCCTCCTCGCGCTCGCTGGGCAGGCTCGACAGGGTCCCCTCGACCTCGCGCCAGACCCGGCCGACCGCGATGCCGAAGACTCCCTGCCCACCCTGGACCAGGTCGACGACCTCGGCGGGCGACGTGCACTCGTAGACGCTGGCACCGTCGCTGATCAGGGTGATCTGGGCGAGGTCCTCGATCCCGCGGCGCCGCAGGACGTCGACCGCCACCCGGATCTGCTGGAGGGAGACGCCGGTGTCGAGCAGCCGCTTGACGACCTTGAGGACCAGGACGTCGCGGAAGCTGTAGAGGCGCGCCGAGCCCGAGCCCGAGGCCGACCGCACCGACGGCACGACGAGCCCGGTGCGGGCCCAGTAGTCGAGCTGGCGGTAGGTGATGCCGACGGCGCGGGCGGCGATGGGTCCCCGGTACCCGGCGCCGGCGTCGAGGGTGGGCAGGTCGTCGTCGAAGAGGAGCCCCTGGGCACGGCCGGTCGCCTCGGCACCCGTGGCGTCGGTGCCGTCAGTAGGTGCCACAGCCGGACTCCTTCCGTGCCGCCCCTGCCGGACGCGGCCTGCATGCGCCACTCGCATGTCGGGTGACACTCCGACGGTAGGCATGGGTCTCCCAAGGGTCAATCACCACTGGAGGGTTTGCCTCGGGTGTCGCGCTCACTCCCCGCTGGGACCGGGCCGGGGGGCACCGCCCTGACCGAAGTCCTCGGGCGAGACGGAGTCGAGGAACTCGCGGAACCGCTCGACCTCTCCCTCCTCCTCGTCTGCGACAACCACTCCGACATCGTCCAGGACGCTGTCGGCACTGACGATCGGACAGCCGACCCGCAGCGCCAGGGCCACGGCGTCCGACGTCCTCGATCCCACGGTGAGGCCCTGGTCGAACACCAGCTCCGCGAAGTAGATGTTGTCGCGGAACTCCGTGATCCGAACCTGCTCGAGGCGGCGGCCGAGGGCCGTGATGACATCGACGAGCAGGTCATGGGTCTGCGGCCGGGGCGGGACCACGCCCTGCTGGGCGAAGGCGATCGCGCTGGCCTCGGCCGCGCCGATCCAGATCGGCAGGTAGCGATCCCCGTTGCGCTCGCGCAGCAGGACGATCGGGTTGCTGGAGGGCGTCTCGACGCGAATCCCGACGACGTCGAGTTCTCGCATGACTGAACGGTACCCGCCGGGATGGGGCGGCACCATCAGCACTGTCAGCACCGTCATCGCAGGCGACCCGCGACGAGGGCGGCGTGCAGCCGGAGCAGCGCGGCGGCGACCTCGCGCCGGGCTTCGACGGCCCCGGCCCGGCCGGTGTCGCCCCGCGACCCCCGGGCGGGCCGGCGGGAGCCGACGACGCCCTCGACGAGATCGGCCTCGCGGTCGGCGGCGGTGCGGACCAGCCGGAGGTGCCGTGGCCGCAGCCCGTGGCGGGCGAGTTCGACGGCGGCTCGCACGGTCTCCAGGTCGTCGGCGTCGTAGCGGCCGTCCCGCGCCGGGTCGACCAGCCCGTGCTCCAGCAGTTCGGTGACCACGTCGTTCGCCGGGACACCGGCCGCGCCGCCCTCGCGCGCCAACCACTCGCGGTCCCGACGAACCCGCAGACCGCCGCTACCGTGCCCCGACGGGCCCGCCGGGCCGTTCCCGGCTGCCGGCCGGCCGGCCGGCAGCACGACGAGGCCGCCCGTGGTCGTGACCCGAGCCCCGCCCTTGCCCGCCGGGCCCCCGGGCGGCCCCTCGCCCAGGACCTCCCGGATGACCCGCAGGGGCAGGTAGTGGTCGCGCTGCAGGGTGAGGACGCGCCGGAGCCGGTCGACGTCGGCGAGCCCGAACTTGCGATAGCCCGCCGGGGTGCGCTCCGGCGTCACGAGGCCCTGGTCCTCGAGAAAGCGGATCTTCGAGATGGTGGCGTCCGGGAACTCCGGCCGGAGCAGGGCGATGACGTCGCCGATGGTCACCGTCCGCCCGGAGTTCAAGGCGACGGCGAGGTCCTCGGGGTCGTCGGAGCCTACGGTGACCCGGCTTGCGGCCCTGCCCTCGCCGGCGACGCCCACCCCTCAGTCCCCGGCCGGACCCGGTCCCTCGCCGACCACTGGCGGAGACTCGGGAGCGCCGGGCCCGGTGGTCGCGTCGTGCTGCGACGGGTAGTACACCAGCCGGTACTTGCCGATCTGGACCTCGTCACCGCTGCGGAGGACCGCGGACTCGATCCGGCGCCGGTTGACGTACGTCCCGTTGAGGCTGCCGATGTCGACGACCCGGAACCCGTGGCCGACCCGGCTGAACTCCGCGTGCCGCCGCGACACGGTGACGTCGTCCAGGAAGATGTCGCTGTCGGCCGCCCGCCCGGCCGTGGTGCGGTCGGCGTCCAGCAGGAACCGGGCGCCGCTGTTCGGGCCGCGCTCGACGATCAGCAGCGCGGACCCGGGGGGCAGCGCGTCGACGGCCCGCTGATCCTCGGGTGAGAGACCTGTCACGGGGTCGTGGTCCACGTGGCTGTACGTGATGCCGGTGTCGACCCCCTGCCCGGGGGCAGGAATCGCCGCCGTCCCGCGGGGCCGCCCGGGGGGTGTCTCGCTCATCTCCGTCCCTCCACTGTCGCAAGCCTAACGGGCCGCGGGAGGCCCCGGGGCCTCCCCGGTGACGGTCCGGTTGCCGTCACGTGTCCTCGGCGTCGGTGTCGACCGGGTCCGGGCTGGCGAAGCGCGCCTCGCCGGGCGTGACTACCGCATCGACGAGGACGGTGTCGCCCGACACGACGCTGAGGTCGGCCCCGGCGAGACCGCTCACGGTGTCGCTCACCCCGCCCGGGAAGCGCAAGGCGGTCTCCAGGGTCGGCGGGTCTCCGATGACGACGATCCGGTACGGCGACTCGACGAGCTGCCCACCGAGCAGGATGCCCCCGGACGCGTCGCGGAACGCCGTCGAGGCGACCACCCGCACGTCACCGATCTGGATCGCCTCGGCCCCCGCGTCACGCAGCTCCTGGACCGCGTCCAGCAGGACCGCGGCGCGCACCTGCCCCTCGGAGTCCCGGATCGTCACGGTGATGCCCGGGCCGACCGTGGGCACGGTGCCGGCGAGGACCGCGTAGGCGTCACGGCGTTCCTCGGCCGCCCGGCGCGCCTCCTCGGCACTGCTGGAGTCCGTGTTGAGGCGGCGCAGGCGCGCCTCGAGCTCCAGCCGTTCCGCCTCCAGCCGGTCCCCCCGGGCGCTCACATCGTCGAGGAGGCGGACGAGGTCGGCCTGGCGCAGACCCGTGAGCCCCGCAGCCTCCGTCTGCTGGGCCTGCGTCACCACGGCCAGGCCCAGACCGAACATGAGGACGGCGAGGATGGCCTGCGTCCGGTTCGGGCGGGTCGTCAGGGCCGACCCCAGCCGCCGCAGCCCCGGTGCCGCCTGCAATCCGGACGCCACCCGCTGCGGCTCCGCCGCCTCCGGGCCTTCCGGGGTCTCCGGCCGTTCCGGGGTCTCCGGCGGCGGCTCCGCGCTCTCCGGGTCCGCCCGGGGCTTGCCGGCCGTCATGCGCCCAGCAGCCCACGCCGGATGGCCGCCGCGTTGCTGAAGATCCGGATGCCGAGCACGACGACGACGGCCGTGGAGAGCTGGGCGCCCACGCCGAGCTGGTCACCGAGGAAGACGACGAAGGCCGCGATGAGGACGTTGGACACGATGCTGACAGCGAACACCCGGTCGTCGAACACCCCCTCGAGCAGGGCGCGAATCCCGCCGAACAGGGCGTCCAACGCGGCGACCACGGCGATCGGCAGGTACGGCTGCAGCACCGGGGGGACGGTGGGCTGAAGCACCAGACCTGCGACGACGCCGAGAACGAGACCGATGAGGGCGATCACGAGCGGCTCCCGGGGGCGTCTGCTGCCGTGCCGTCCGAGGCAGGGGTCGGACGGTACGGCCGGGCGTGGTCGAGCAGGACGGACGAGGCCGCCGGCAGCCCGAGCGACTCCTCGGTCTCCACGGTGGCCTCGACACGGTAGTTCGTACGCAGCCACTCGAGGAAACCGCCGCTCAGCCCGACCGTCACCTCGTCGGTGAGCAGCTGCGGGTCCCCGATCGCCTCGACCACGTACGGCGGCGCCAGCGGTCGGTAGTCGACGAGGATGGCGCTGCCGGCCGAGCGGATCGCGCTCAGCGTCGTGAGCCGCTGGCCGTTGATCGCGACCGCCTCGGCACCGGCCGCCCAGAGCCCGTTGACGACCTGTTGGAGGTCCACGTCGAGGACACGGACGAGCTCCGGGTCGACCTCGCCCTCGAACAGCTCGGAGCCGCCCGCGGAGTCCTGGAGCGTGACCCGGACACCGGGTCCGGTGACCGGCACCGCGGCCGCCGGCACCGCCAGGATCTCGACGGCCCGGGCGGGGGCTGCGCCGCTCTCCGCCAGGACCTCCGCCTCCAGTCGTTCGATCTCCTGCCGCCGCTCGAGGTTCCCGGCGGCGAGGTCGTCGGCCACCTCGGTGCGCTCGTCGATCTGACTCGTCAGCGCGTCGCGGGTCCCTGATCCCGGCGGCGACGTCCGCAGTTGCGCCACCGCACCGCCGGCGAGCAGGCCGGCGACCGCGATGGCCGCCACGACCGGCGCCAGCAGCCAGCGGCGGCTGCGCCCGGGCGGGCGGCCCACCGACGCGCGTCGGGCCGCGTAGTACCCGGGATCCAGCGAGTTGTAGGTGATGTCCCGGAGGAGATGGCCGGCGACCGACGGCCGCGCCCGGCCGGACCCGGTGCCGGGGGCGCCGGCCGCCGGCGGAGTGGGTGAGTTCATGCCGCCACCCCCGCGCGCAGCAACCGCCGCGCGTGCACGAGATAGCCCGCCCCGGCCCACCAGTACAGGTACAGCCCCCACAGCAGCAGCGCCCAACCGATCGCCCGGGTCCAGGCGCCGCTCGTCGCCTCGTCGAGGATCAGCAGGGGGAAGCCCCAGAAGAGCGCGAACGTCGCCGCCTTGCCGATGACGTGGACCGGCAACGGGCCGATGCCGCGGCGGCGCAGCACGAGCAAGTTGACCGCGAGCACCGCATCCCGCCCCAGCAGGGCGACGACGACCCACCAGGGCACCGTCTCCCGCCAGGCCAGGGCGAGGACGGCAACGATCACGTACAGCCGGTCGGCCACCGGGTCGAGGAGGATCCCGAGCCGGCTGACCTGACCCAGCGCGCGCGCCAGCCACCCGTCGACGAAGTCGCTGGCGCTGGCGACCAGGAGCAGCACGAAGGCCGCGAGGTCCGATCCCTGAAGCAGGAGCCAGCCGAACACCGGCACCGCGACCAGGCGCGCCGCGCTGATGACGTTGGGGACGGTGAGGACCCGACTGCCGACGGACTGCGTCCCAGCGGTCTGGCTGATGGTCGGTCCTCCGGAGCGCTCACCCGGTGCCCCCTCCCGGGACCGGACCCCGGGTACGACAGCACCTGGTCGGGACGGCGGGATTTGAACCCACGACCCCTTGACCCCCAGTCAAGTGCGCTACCAAACTGCGCCACGTCCCGGTGAGCGTCGCCGCTCAGGCGTCACCGTACCGCAGGCCGGAGGGTGCTCACACCCGGCGGCCGCGCTCGGCGGACCGGCGCTGCCGCACCCGCATGCCGAGCCGGATCGGCGTGCCCTCGAAACCGAACGCCTCGCGCAGCCGCCGCTCGACGAAACGCCGGTACCCGGCCTCCAGGAATCCCGAGGTGAACAGCAGGAACCGAGGCGGCCGGGCCGCGGGCTGGGTCGCGTACAGGATGCGCGGCTGGCGGCCCCCGCGCACCGGGTGCGGATGGGCGGCCGCGATCTCCGCCACGAGGGCGTTCAGGCGGCCGGTCGAGACCCGGGTCTGCCACGAGCTGAGGGCCTGGTCGAGGGCGGGTGCCAGGCGGGCGAGGTGCCGCCCGGTGAGGGCGGAGAGGTTGACCCGGGGCGCCCAGTCCGCGTGCGAGAGATCGGTCTGGAGTTCCCGCTCCAGGTAGTGCCGACGCTCCTCGTCGAGAAGGTCCCACTTGTTGATGGCCAGGACAACGGCGCGGCCGGCGTCGACGGCCATCGACACCACCCGGACGTCCTGCTCGGCGAGCGGCTGGGAACCATCCAGCACGACGACCGCGACCTCGCACCGCTCGATCGCGGCCCGGGTCCGCAGGGAGGCGAAGAAGTCCGCGCCCTCCGCCTCGCGGGCCTTGCGGCGGATGCCCGCGGTGTCGACGAACAGCCACGGCCGTCCGTCCACCTCGACCACCTCGTCCACCGCGTCCCGGGTCGTCCCCGCCTCCGCGTCGACGAGTACGCGCTCGCTCCCGGCCAGGGCGTTGAGCAGGCTCGACTTGCCGACGTTGGGTCGTCCGACGAGCGCCACCCGGCGCAGTCCGGCCGGCGGGGCGGGGCGGGGCGGGGCCGACTCCGCCGCGGCGAGCACGGCGTCGAGCAGGTCGCCGGTTCCGCGGCCGTGCATCGCCGACACCGGGTGCGGCTCGCCGAGCCCGAGCGACCACAGCGCCGACGCGTCCGCCTCGCCGCGGGCGTCGTCCACCTTGTTGGCGGCCAGCACCACGGGCCGCCCGCTGCGACGCAGGACCCGGACGAGGGCCTCGTCGGTGGCGGTCGGGCCCGTGGTGGCGTCCACCACGAAGAGCACGGCGTCCGCCAGGGAGACCGCGGTCTCGGCCTGGGCCGCGACCCGGGCCGCCAACCCGGCCGCCCGGGAGTCCCAGCCTCCGGTGTCGACGAGCGTGAACTCGTGTCCCGCCCACTCGGCCGGGTAGGTCACCCGGTCGCGGGTGACGCCGGGAACGTCCTCGACGACCGCCTCCCGTCGGCCCAGGATGCGGTTGACGAGGGTCGACTTGCCGACGTTGGGACGCCCGACGACTGCGACGACGGGACCCGAAGGCCCCGCCGCATCGGCGAGGTCGTCCTCGTGGTCGTCCTCGTAGGCGTCCTCGATGTCGTCCTCATAGTCGTCCCCGAGGTCGTCCTCGAGGTCCGCCGCGCCGTCGAGCGGGGCGTCGGTCGGCCGGTCCGTCATCGCCGCTCCCCCGCGTCGTCGGGCAACTCCATGCCGGTCCGCTCCACCGCATCCCGGACGTGAGCCGCCAGCCGCACCCGGACCTGCTCCGCGGCGGCGGTGAGCGCCGCCCGTCCGGTCAGGCCCTGCGGCCGCACCACCACGAACGGCTCGCCGATCACGACGTGCAGCCGACGGCCGAGCGACGGCAGGCGACCGGACCGCTCCCCGCTGCGCCGGGTCCCCAGCACGGCGACCGGAACCACCGGCGAACCGGCCTGCAGCGCGAGCCAGGCGATGCCGGTGCGGACCTCGGTGACGTCTCCCCGCCCCCGGGCGCCCTCGGGGAACACCCCGACCACCCGACCGGTGCGCAGGGCGTGGACCGCGGTGGACAGCGCCGCCCGGTCCGGGCGGGAGCGGTCGACGGGGATCTGCCCCACCTGGCGCAGGGCCCAGCCGAAGAATCCCCGGAACATCTCCGTCTTGACGAGGAAGTGCGTGGGGCGCGGATGGACCGCCCACACCAGCGGGCCGTCGAGCACGTTGACGTGGTTGACGGCGAGCAGGAACGCCTCAGGGCGCCCGGTCGGGCCCGTCGTCCGGACCCGCCACAGCACCCGGGTGAGGGCGAAGGCCACGCCGCGTGACCACCACCACCCGGGCGTCGAGAGCGTGCCGTCGGCGATGTCGCTCACCCGCCCCGCCCCGCCCCGTCGCCCCGCCCCCGTCCGCGAGGTGCTCACGCGCGGGCCCGGGCGGCCAGCGAGGCCTCGACGAGGTCCACGACGGTCGCGACGGTCTCGTCGAGCGTGAGACGCGAGGTGTCGAGCACGACGACGCGGTCGTCCGCCGGCGACAGGAAGGCGGTCACCGCCGAGTCCCGGGTGTCGCGGTCGAGGACCTCCGCGACCGTGGTGGCCCGGGCTGTCCCGCTGTCGCTGCCGTGGAGGTCCCGGGCGCGCCGGGCGACGCGGGCCTCGGCGTCGGCGGTGAGCAGGATCCGGACGTCGGCGTCCGGGGCCACCACCGTGGTGATGTCGCGCCCCTCCGCGACGCATCCCCTCGGGGCGGCGGCGATGAGCAGCCGCTGACGGCGGATCATCCCCGCGCGAACCCCGGGGATGCCGGCCACGGCCGACACCGCCAGGGACACCTGTGAGGCCCGGATCGCCGTCGTGACGTCCCGACCGCCCAGGACCACCCGGGGGCGGTCCGGGTCCAGGCCCACGTCGAGGTCGATCCCGCGGGCGCACGCCTCGACGGCCGCGGCGTCCCCCGGATCCACTCCCGCCTCCAGGCAGGCGAGGCACACCGCCCGGTACATCGCGCCGGTGTCGAGGTAGGCGAGCGCCAGTCGGCGGGCGACGGCCCGGGAGACCGTCGACTTGCCCGCCCCCGACGGGCCGTCGACCGCGACGACGAGTCGCGGCCGGATGCTCACGGGGGCGAGGGTAGTCGCCCGGACCGGGCCCCCCGGCCCCCTCGCCGTCATCAGGCGGCGATTCGCCATCCGCGGCCCGCCATCGCCGTCACGAGGCTGCCGCGGACGGCGGACGCCACGGCGATCTCGACCAGTCCGGTGGGCCGGCCGAGGGAGTGCTCGATGCGGATGTCCTCGAGGTTGACGCCGACCGCGTGGACGTCGGCGAGCAGGCGTGCGATCTCGCCGGGCCGATCGGGCACCAGCACACCCACCACGGCGTACTCGACCGGACCGCCGCCGTGCTTGCCGGGGATGAGCCGCTGGCCCTCGTTGCCGTCGCGCACGATCCCGGCGAGGACCGCCAGGGCGCCCGGGGCCTCGTCCCCGGGCGGCAGCTCCGCCAGCGCGTGCAGGGCCGCGAGCAGGTCGTCGAGGTCGGCCCGGAGTCCCGCCAGCGCCCGGCGCACCGGGAGGGCGTTGGCGGCGAGGATCTGTGCCCACAGGACCGGGTCGCTCGCCGCGATCCGGGTGACGTCCCGCAGCCCCTGTCCCGCGAGTCCGACCGCTCGCTCGCCCGCCGTCCGCAACCGGGCCGCGACCAGGCTGGCGGCGAGCTGCGGGAGATGCGACACGATGGCGACGGCGTCGTCGTGCTCGTCCGGGGACATGTCGACCACCACCGCACCGAGGTCGCGCGCCAGCGCGGTCACGCGGGACCGCGCCGCGGCCGAGGTGGCCGGCGTCGCCGTCACCACCCAGGGCCGGGAGTCGAAGAGGTCGGCGCGGGCCGCCAGCGGTCCGCTGCGCTCGCGCCCGGCCATCGGGTGTCCACCGACGAAGCGGTCGGCGGCTCCGGTGGCCGAGACCGCGGCCAGGACCGGCGCCTTGACGCTGGCGACGTCGGTGACGACGGCGTCCGGCCAGCCGTCGAGGTGGCTCCGGACCACGCGGCCGGTGACGTCGGGGGGCACCGCGACCAGGACGAGCACCGGAGCGGCGCCGGGCCGCTCGCGGACCGGGGTCCCGGCGCCGAGGTCGCGGGCCAGCGCGAGTGCCGTCGGGGACGCGTCGTCGAGCAGGACCTCCACCCCGTGCCGGCGCAGTCCGAGGCCGACGCTGGTGCCGACGAGGCCGGTGCCGACGACCAGGACGGGCCCCGAGGTCTCGGCGGGTGGGGCGGGCGCTGCGGGCACCGGGTCAGTCGTCGTCATCGCCGGTCCCGGGGCCGGGTGCCAGGACGCTGGCGCCGCCGAGGTAGACGTGCCGGGCGGCGGACCGAGGGACGTCACCCTCAGCGAGGACGACGAGACGGATCGTGCGCGGTAGGGAGCCGACGACCGCCATCTCGGTCGCGCACATCCGGGGGACGCCGGCGAGGCCGGCGCCGGGCACGGCGACGGCCGGGAACTGGCTGGTGATGTCCGGGGTGGCCGTGAACAGCAGGAACACGATGTCGTCGGGGGTGAGGGCGTTGACCGTCATCACTTCGGCCAGGAGTTCGCCGGTGACGGCGGCGACCCGCTCGGGGCGGTCCGAGTCCACCTGGACGGCGCCCCTGATCGCCCGCACGGTCACGGCGGGTGAGAGTAGTACCCGCCGGGAGGTGTCACAGACCCACCGCGCGGTGGAGCAGTCCCACCTCCTCGCGGGTGAGGGGGCGGTGGCGGCCCGGTTTCAGCCCGCCCAGCCCGACCTCGCCGAAACGGGTGCGGACCAGACGCCGCACCGGGTGCCCGGCCGCCTCCAGCAGCCGCCGCACCAGGCGGTTGCGGCCCTCGTGGACGACCACCTCGACCAGCGCCCGGCCGGGTGCGGAGTCGACGACCGCGAACGAGTCGACGGCTGCCGGCCCGTCGTCGAGGTCGAGGCCCGCCCGCAGGCGGCGCCCCAGGTCGCGTGGCACCGGGCCGGCGATCTCGGCGGCGTAGGTCTTGGGCACCCCGTAGCGGGGATGGGCGAGCCGGTGCCCCAGCTCCCCGTCGTTGGTGAGCAGGATCAGGCCCTCGGTGTCGGCGTCCAGCCGCCCGACGTGGAACAGCCCCGGAACCCCGCCGGGCAGCAGGTCCGCCAGCGCAGGCCGGTGCTGCTCGTCGTGCATGGAGGACACCACGCCCCGCGGCTTGTGGAGCGCGAAGTACCCGAGCTCGGGCTCGGTGCGGACCCGCAGCCCGTCGACGTGGATGACGGCACCGGGGCGGACCCGGGTGCCGAGCTCGGTGGCCGGGCGACCGTCCACGCTCACCCGGCCGGCGGTCATGAGCTGCTCGGCCTGGCGGCGGGAGGCGACGCCGGCCCGGGCGAGCACCTTCTGCAGCCGCTCCGCGGTCCCCTGGTCGTCGTCGGTCACGGTCCCCCCTCCGGTTCCAGCTCGGGCAGGAACGGCGCCAGCGGCGGCAGGTCGTCCGGACCCCGCAGGCCGAGTCGCTCGTAGAGCTCCGACGTGGTCCCGAAGAGCACCGCCCCCGTGGAGGGGTCCTGGCCCACCTCGGTGACCAGTCCCCGCAGCTGGAGAGTGCGCAGCACGGCGTCCGCGCTGACCCCTCGGACCGAGGCGATGGTGGCCCGGGTGACGGGCTGCCGGTAGGCGACGATCGCGAGCGTCTCCAGCGCCGGGCGGGACAACCGCGCCGGGGTGGCCTCGGCGACGAAGCGCCGGACGACGGGGGCGAGTTCCCGGCGCGACCACACCCGCCACCCGGTGTCGGTCTCCCGGAGCTCGAACCCGCGGCGGTCCCGGTCGTACTCCGCGGCGAGCGCGGCCACGACATCCCGGACAACGGCCACGCCGGTGCCGAGGGCGGCCGCGAGGACCCCCGGCGGAACCGGTTCGTCGGACACCATGAGGACCGCCTCGACCGCGGCGCGCAGGCCACCCGGCAGGCCGTCCGGGTCGACCGGGGCGGCGGGGTCGTCGGGGCCTGGGTCCAGGGATGGGTCCAGGGCGGGTCCGGGGACCGGTCCGGCCGTCACGATCCCTCCTCGCGGGGGCGCCGGACGACGATCTCGCCCAGCGGCCCGTCCTGCGTCACGGTGAGCACCCCGTCACGGTAGAGGTCGAGCAGGGCCAGGAAGCGCGCCACCACCGTCGAGGTGTCCCCGGCCCCGGCCAGGAGCGCGGCGAACGTCAGGCTGGTGCCGGGGGTCAGGCGGTCGAGCAGGAGGCGGCGCTGGTCGCCGACGGCCACCACCGGCGCGTGCAGGTGACCGGTCGCCACCTCGGCGGCGGGCCGTGGGCGCAGCGCCTCGGCCGCCAGCCGGACGAAGTCGTCGGCGCTCAGTGTCCAGACCAGTTCCGGCATGGCGGGGGCCAGCACCGGGTCGGCACCGGGCGAGCGGGGCACCCGGCCGGCGTGGGCGGCGAGCCGATCCGCGAGGTGGTCGGCTGCCTGCCGGTAGGCGCGATACTGCAGAAGCCGGGCGAACAGCAGGTCACGGGCCTCGAGCGCGGCGAGGTCCTGCTCGTCGTCCACCTCGGCACCGGGCAGCAGCCGCGCCGCCTTGAGGTCGAGCAGCGTGGCCGCGACGACGACGAAACCCGACGCCTCGTCGAGGTCCAGCGCCGGGGCCGCCCTCAGGTGGCGGATGAACTCGTCGGTGACGGCGGCGAGCGCCACCTCGGTGACGTCGAGCCGGTGCTGGGCGATGAGCCGGAGCAGCAGGTCGAACGGTCCCGTGAAGACGTCGAGGTGGACCTCGAAGCCGGAGCCGTCGTCGTCGGGGGTCAGGCCACCTGCCCGCGGGCCACGAGCTCCCGCGCCAGCCTCTGGTAGGCCAGCGTGCCCGGGTGGGCGGGGGCGAACTCGGTCATGGGCTGACCCGCGGCAGTGGAGTCGGGGAACTTCACGGTCCGCGAGATCACCGTCGAGTAGAGCTGGTCGCGGAACTCCTCCTGGAGCCGGGCGACGACCTCCCGGCTGTGCAGGGTCCGCGGGTCGTACATCGTGGCCAGCACCCCGTCCACGGCGAGGTCGAAGTTCAGCCGGTCGGTGATCTTCTCGATGGTCTGCATGAGCAGGACGACGCCGCGCAGGGCGAAGTACTCGCACTCGACCGGGACGACCACGCCGTGCGCCGCGGTCAGGGCGTTCACGGTGAGCAGTCCCAGCGAGGGCTGGCAGTCGATGAGGACGGCGTCGTACTCCGGCAGGACCGGCCGGAGCAGTCGGCTCAGCGCGTGCTCGCGGGCGACCTCGGAGACCAGGTTCACCTCGGCCGCCGACAGGTGGATGTCGGTGGGCAGGACGTCGAGGCCGGGCAGGACCTCCCCGGCCACGGCGTCGCGGACGTCGCCCCGGTCGATGAGCATCTGGTAGAGCGACGGCGACGACGCCGGACGCACCCCGAGGCAGGCCGACAGCGCCCCCTGCGGGTCGAAGTCGATGAGCAGGACACGCCGGCCGTACGCGGCCAGGCTGGCCCCGAGGTTGACGGCCGTGGTGGTCTTGCCGACGCCGCCCTTCTGGTTGCAGACGGCGATCACCCGGGCGGGTCCGTGTCGGTCCAGCGGCGCGGGCAGCGGGAAGTCGTCGGCCGACCCGGTGGTGGCCAGGGACGCCACGGCGGGCGCGTCGACCGAGACGTCCAGAGTGTCCCCCCGGGCGTCGGCGAGGCGCAGGGCCGGTTCCACGGCCCCGACACTAGCCCCGGCCGCGCCCGAGACGAACGAGGCTCGCGGGGCAATGCGAAGCGAATCGGAAGGGAATCGGAAGGGAATCGAGAGGGAATCGGGAGGGAGTCAGGAGCGGCGGGCCCGGGGATGGCTGGTCGCCCACACCTCCCGCAGCGTGTCGATGGTGATCCTGGTGTACACCTGCGTCGTCGCGAGCGAGGCGTGCCCGAGCAGCTCCTGCACGACGCGCACGTCGGCGCCCCCCTCGACGAGGTGCGTGGCGAACGAGTGGCGCAGCACGTGGGGTGACGCCGGCGCCGGCAGTTCCGCACGCCGCGCCGCCGAGGCGAGGGCGGCGAACGCGCTCTGGCGGCTCAGGCGCTCGCCGCGCGCGTTGAGCAGCAGCGGTTCCCGCGCGGGCAGCCCGCTGCGCCGGCGCTCGGCGAGGACCGGCCGACCCCGGACCAGGTAGGCGTCCAGCGCGGCCCGGGCCCCCCGTCCGAGGGGTACCAGGCGCTCCTTGCCGCCCTTGCCCCGGACGAGGACGAACGGCGGCTCCGCCACCCGGCCGGCCACGGCGTCCCGCAGCACCGGGCGGACGTCCGCGACGTCGAGGGCCACCACCTCCGACACCCGGGCGCCCGTGGCGTAGAGGGTCTCCATGAGCGCCCGGTCCCGCAGCCCGGCGGGAGTGTCCTGCGGCGGCGCCGCGAGGAGACGGTCCACGTCGTCCACGGACAGGGCGCGGGGCAACCGGTCCGGTGGCCGGGGACCGGGGACCTCGGCCGCAACGTCGCCCGCCCACCCGGCTGCGCTCCAGTGGCGGTGCCAGCCGCGCACCGCGGCCAGCGCCCGGGCGGTCGACGCCGCCGACAGCGCCGGGGGGGTCGTCCGCAGGGCGACGACGAAGTCGGCGACGTCGCGGGCCGTGACGTCGCCCGGCGTGGCCCGGCCGAGGCCGGCCAGGTGGTCGAGGTACCGGGTGAGGTCCCGGCGGTAGGCGGCCACCGTGTTGGCCGCCCGGCCCCGCTCGACCACCAGGTGGTCGAGGTAGGCCCGCAGGGCGTCGGGCAGCCGCGGCCCGCCGGTGCCGACGGGCCGCGGGCCCCCCCGCGTCCCGGTCAGCCCAGCAGGGCCGCCGGCGCGGCGGCCTCGATGCCGTGGGCGACGCCGACCGGTCCGCTGTACAGGGTGCCGTCGTGAGTGGTGAGCCCGGCCGCGAGGCCGGCGTCGGCACGCAGTGCCGCCGTCCACCCGCGGTCGACGAGTGCGGTGAGGTGGGGCAGCGTGACGTTGGTGAGTGCCCGGGTCGACGTGTGCGGCACCGCGCCGGGCATGTTGGCCACGCAGTAGAAGACGCTGTCGTGGACCCGGAACGTCGGGTCGTCGTGGGTCGTGGGTCGCGAGTCCTCGAAGCACCCCCCCTGGTCGATGGAGATGTCGACGAGCACGCTGCCGGGGCGCATCCGGGAGACCGTCTCGTTGCTCACCAGCGTCGGAGCCTTGGCGCCGGGGACGAGCACGGCGCCGATCACGAGGTCGGCCCGGGTGACGGCGGCCTCGACCTCGAACCGGTTGGACACCACGGTGCGGATCCGGCCCTGGTACACCCGGTCGGCGGCGCGCAGCCGGTCGACGTCGAGGTCGAGCACCGTGACGTCGGCGTGCATCCCGACCGCGGTGGCGACGGCGTTCATGCCGGCCACGCCCGCCCCGATGACGACGACCTCGGCGGGCCGGACACCCGACACCCCGCCCATGAGGATGCCCCGCCCGCCGTGCGCCCGCATCAGGGTGTGGGCCCCCTCGAGCGGGGCGAGCCGCCCGGCCACCTCGCTCATCGGGTACAGCAGTGGCAGGCCCCCGCCGCGGCCGGTCACCGTCTCGTAGGCGATCGACGACACCCGTCGCTCGAGCAGCGCCGTGGTGAGCGGGCGGTCGGCGGCCAGGTGCAGGAAGGTGAACAGCAGCAGACCCGGCCGCAGCCGGTCGTACTCCTCGGCGATCGGCTCCTTCACCTTGACGACGAGGTCGGCGCTGCCCCAGACCTTGTCCGGCCCGTCCACCACCTCGGCCCCGGCGGCCGCGTACTCCGCGTCGGGGATGGCGGAACCGACGCCGGCGCCGGACTCGACCACCACCCGATGGCCCCGGACGACCAGCTCGTGGGCGCCGGCGGGTGTCAGGGCGACGCGGTACTCAGCGGTCTTGACTTCACGCGGGACACCGACCACGACGGACATGCGCATCACCATAGGCACTACGGCACCGATCCGATAGCGATCCCCGCGTCATCCTGTCGGAATCCGCACCCTTTGCCCGAGGCGTCGTCGATGCCCGCCTGGCCGTCAGTCGAGTCCGACGGGCCACCGGTCGGCCTCGGGCGGTTGCCACACCGCGGGGTCGGCGGCGACCTGTTCCCCGGAGCGGATGTCCTTGACCTCGTGGGGCGCGCCGGGGTCGCGAGCCGGGAACCACACGTACGGGATGCCGAGCCGGTCGGCGTGGCGGATCTGGCGGCCGTACTTCGCGGCGGCGGGCGCGGTGTCGGCCGGGATGCCACGCGCCCGCAGCGCGCGGGCCAGGGCGGCACTGACCGGCCGGCGCTCCTCGGTGTCCACAGCGACGAGGACGCACGTCGGCACGGGGCGCGACGCCCGCACCCCGGAGGCGAAGACCCGCGAGAGCAGCCGCGTCACGCCGATGCTGAGCCCGACCCCCGGGTAGCGCTCGGACCCGACGCTGGCCAGGTCGTCGTAGCGCCCGCCGGAGCAGATCGAGCCCAGCGACTCGTGACCGACCAGCTCGGTCTCGTAGACGGTGCCCGTGTAGTAGTCGAGGCCGCGGGCGATCGACAGGTCCGCCTCGACGGTCCCGGGCGCCACCTCGGTGGCGGCCGCCAACAACGTGGCGAGGCGGTTCGCCCCGGCCTCGACGTCGGCGTTGCCCGCCCCGTGCCGCCCGGCAAGAGCCAGCGCCCGGTCGAGGGCTCCGGGACCGCGCAACCGCGCGAACTCCAGGCACGCCCGGGCCTGGTCGGGGCCGGCGCCGGCGCCGGCCAGCAGCTCCGCCACCCGGTCCGGGCCGATCTTGGTGAGCTTGTCGAGCGCCGCCAGCCCCGCCGCCGGATCCGGCACCCCCATGCCGCGCAGGAACCCCTCCGCCAGCCGGCGGTGGCTCACCCGGATCCGGACGTCGCCGACGCCGAGGCGGCCCAACGCCTCGGCCATGACCAGGGCGACGTCCACCTCGTGGTGATCCGGCAGGTCACCGGAACCGACGACGTCGATGTCGGCCTGGAGGAACTCGCGGAAGCGGCCGTCCTGGGGTCGCTCCCCCCGCCACACCGGCTGGATCTGGTACCGCTTGAACGGGAACGTGAGGTGGCCCGCGTTCTCGACGACCCAGCGCGCGAACGGCACGGTCAGGTCGAAGTGAAGGCCCAGCCGGTCGTCCCGGTCGGCGTCGTCCCCGGCCGGGGCACCCGGCTCGTCGTCGGCCTGGAGCCGCGACAGGACGTAGACCTCCTTGTCGGTCTCTCCCTTGCGCAGCAGCTGGGACAGCGGCTCCACCGACCGCGTCCGCAGCGGGGCGAACCCGTGGAGCTCGAAGGTCCGGCGCAGCCGGTCCAGCAGGTCCAGTTCGACTCGCTGCTGCGCAGGACTCCACTCCGGGAAGCCCGACAGCCCCGATCGGCGGGCGGCGCTCACAGGACGCTCCCCCGTCGGCCGGCCGCCGTGATGTCGGCGAGGAACGGGTTCGCCGCCCGCTCGGCGCCGATGGTCGTCGCGGGGCCGTGCCCGGGCAGGACGACGGTGTCGTCCGGGTGGGCCGCCAGCACCGCGTCGAGCGAGCGGGCCATCGCGGCGGGATCGGCGCCCGGCAGGTCGGTGCGCCCGATCGACCCCGCGAACAGCAGGTCCCCGCTGAGCAGGAGATCCTCGTCGGCGGGGCCGGCGGCGGCGAGGCGGAAGCACACGGACCCCTCGGTGTGACCGGGCGTGTGGCGGATCGCGACCTCCAGCCCCGCCAGGGCCAGTGTCGTCTCCCCCGTGGGCCCGACCGGCAGGTCGACGACGGCGTCGGGCTCGGTCCAGGAGGCCTGCGGACCCAGGTGCGCGGTCAGCATGGGGACCAGGCCGGCCCCGAAGGCCGTGTCCAGCTGGGCCAGCGGGTCCCGCAGCCGGTAGCGGTCCGCGGCGTGGACGTGCACCGCCAGCGGCGGGTCCGACGACCGCGACAGCGGCGTCACCGACCAGACGTGGTCGGCGTGGCCGTGGGTCACCAGCAGCGCGACCGGGCGCAGGCGGTCCTCGCTCAGGACCCGGTGCAGGACCGGGGTCACCCCGAACCCGGGGTCGACGACCAGGCAGTCCGCGCCCTGGGCGGCGGCGAGGACCCAGCAGTTGGTCCCGAAGGCCGTGGCGGGGACGTGGCGGACCAGCACCGGCCCAGCCTAGGCGCGAGACATGCCTATGCTTCCGCACGGCCGGACGACGGCCGGAACGCGGAGGGGCACCAGTGGACCGCAAGCGCGAGCGTGCGAACACGCAGCACCGGTACGAGGAGTACCAGGCGCGGCAGGAGGAGAAGGCGGCGGCCGCCGACCGGCGCCGCCGGATCGCCGTCGCCGCGGGCGCGGGGGGCGCCGCCGTCGCGCTGGTCGCCACCGTCGCGCTGTGGATCGGCGGGCGCGACGACGACGCCAGCATCGCAGGCGACGCCGGGGACGGCGCCGCCACCACCCCCGCCGACGCCACCGCGCTACCCGCCTCGACTGCGCCACCGGCCGACGACCCCGGCCTGTGCCCCGAGCCCGGGCCCGGGCCGCGTACCGACCCGGTTCAGCTCCAGGCCGTGCCACCGGCCGCGACCGGCCCGCTCACCGTCACCCTCGACACCACCTGCGGCCCGCTGACCGCCGAGCTCGACGGCGCCGCAGCTCCCCTGGCGGTCGGGAACCTGGTCGGCCTGGCCCAGGCCGGCTTCTACGACGGCACACCCTGCCACCGGCTGACCACCGAGGGGATCTTCGTCCTCCAGTGCGGCGACCCCACGGCGACCGGCACCGGCGGTCCCGGGTACACCTTCGGCCCGGTCGAGAACGCCCCGGCGGACGACGTCTACCCGGCCGGGACACTCGCGATGGCGCGCGTCGGCGGGGACGCCCAGAGCATGGGCAGCCAGTTCTTCGTGGTGTACCAGGACTCCACGATCCCGGCGGACGCCGCCGGTGGGTACACCGTCCTGGGCACGCTGACGTCGGGACTCGACGTCGTCCAGCGGATCGCGTCGGCGGGGACGGCCGCTGACGGGGTGGCCCCCGCCCAGTCGGTCGGGATCCGGTCCCTCACCGTCCAGGAGGCCCAGTGAGCGACGCCGGCCCGACCACCGACACCACCGAGCACGCTCCCGCCACCGAGCCCACCGAGCCCACCGAGCCCACGGAGCCCACGGAGCCCCGGGAACCTGCTGCGGAAACCCCCACCCCGGCTCAGTCACCCGCCCCGTCACCCGCCCCGCCGCGCGCGGTGCCACCCCGGCCCCGCACCGACCAGGCGCCGCCACCTGGGCCGAGCGCCGAGGCGACCGATCTCCTCCGGGGCGCCGTGACGTTCGGCCGCGTCGATGCCGACGGCACGGTCTACGTCCGCACGGGCTCCGGCGACCGCAGCGTCGGCCAGTTCCCCGACACCGCTCCGAACGAGGCACTCGTCTACTACGTGCGCAAGTTCGAGGAGCTCGTGGGCCAGGTCGACCTCTTCACCCAGCGCCTGCGGGCCGGTGCCATGTCCGTCAAGGACGCGCGGACGGCTCTGGGCAAGCTGCGGGAGGCCACCGCCGAGCCCGCCGCCGTCGGTGACCTCGACGGCCTCCAGCGCTGGGTCGCCCGGCTCACCGGGGACGTCGAGCGCCGCGCGCACGAGGCCGACGAGCGCCGTGCGGTGGCCAAGGCGACGGCGGCCGCCGCCCGGGAGGCAATCGTCGCCGAGGCCGAAGCGATCGCCGCCACCCCACCCGAGCAGCTCAACTTCAAGTCGGCGGCGGAGCGGATCCGGTCACTCATCGACGACTGGAAGGCTCACCAGAAGGCAGGTCCCCGGCTCGACAAGGTCGTCGAGGACCCGATGTGGAAGCGGTTGTCGGCGGCGCGCTCGGCCGTCGACCGCGCGCGGCGGCAGCACATCAGCGTGATCGGCGAGCAGCGCACCTCCACCCGGGTCGCCAAAGAGAAGATCATCGCCGAGGCGGAGTCGCTGGCCGGCTCCACCGACTGGCGTGCCACGACCGAGGCGTACCGGGCCCTCATGGAACGCTGGAAGGCGGCCGGGCGCCTGGCCCGCGGCGAGGACGACGCCCTCTGGGCCCGGTTCCGCGCCGCCCAGGACCGGTTCCACGCGGCCCGCACGGCGACCTTCGCCGCCCAGGACGAGCAGTTCCGCGGGAACCTGGTGATCAAGGAGAAGTTGCTGGCCGAGGCCGAGGCCCTGCTGCCGGTGACCGACGTCCGGGCCGCCAAGGAGCGGCTGCGTGAGATCCAGGACCGGTGGGACGCCGCCGGGAAGGTGCCACGGGCCGACATCGAGCGGGTCGAGCGGCGACTGGCCCGGGTGCTCGATGCCGTCCGCGACGCCGACCGGTCCCGGTGGACCCGGACCAATCCGGAGGCGCTGGCGCGGGCGCGCGACGTCGTCAGCCAGTTGGAGAGCAGCGTCGCCGCGCTGCGGACCGAGGTCGCCGCGGCGGAGGCCGCGGGCGACACCCGCGGCGGGGAGCGCGCGAGGACCGCCCTGGACACCCGTCAGGCGTGGCTCGACCAGGCCCGCCGGGCACTGGCGGACCTGGGCGGCTGACGTCCGGCTCAGCCGTCCATGCGGGCCATGCCGGCGGTGACGCGGTAGGCGTCGAAGACACCCTCCACCCGGCGCACCTGGCCCAGCAGGTGGTCCAGGTGCTGGGTGTCACCCATCTCGAAGGTGAACCGGCTGAGGGCGACCCGGTCGTCGCGGGTCTGGACCGCGGCGCTGAGGATGTTGACGTGGGCGTCCGACAGCGACTTCGTGACGTCCGACAACAACCGCTTGCGGTCGAGCGCCTCGACCTGGATCTGGACGAGGAAGACACTGGCGGAGGTGGGTGCCCACTCGACCGGCAGGAACCGCTCCGGTTCGCGGCGCAGCGACCCCACGTTGGAGCAGTCGGCGCGGTGCACCGAGACGCCCTGGCCCCTGGTGACGAAACCGACGATCTCGTCCCCGGGAACGGGCAGGCAGCACCGGGCGAGCTTGGTCCACACGTCGGGGTCCCCCTTGACGAGGACCCCGGCGTCGCCGATGCGGGGCCGGGACTCCGACCGGGTGGGAGTGGCGACCTCGGCGAGGTCCTCCTCGGCGCCGGCCTCCCCGCCGAGCAGGGAGACCAGTCGCTGCACGACCGACTGTGCCGAGACCTGGTGCTCGCCGACCGCGGCGTAGAGGGCCGACACGTCGGCGTAGCGCAGGTCGTTGGCGACCCCGAGCAGGGTCTCGTGCGTGAGCAGCCGGTGGACGGGGAGGTTCTGCTTGCGCAGGGTGCGGGCGATCGCCTCCCGGCCCGCGTCGACCGCCTCCTCGCGCCGCTCCTTGCTGAACCACTGTTTGATCTTGTTGCGGGCGCGAGGGCTTGCGACGATCTCGAGCCAGTCCCGACTGGGCCCCGCCCCGGCCGCCTTGGACGTGAAGATCTCGACCACGTCGCCGTTGTCGAGCTTGCGGTCCAGGGGGACGAGGCGACCGTTGACCCGGGCGCCCATGCAGCGATGCCCGACCTCGGTGTGGATCGCGTAGGCGAAGTCGACCGGGGTCGCCCCCGCCGGCAGCGACATGACGTCGCCCTTGGGGGTGAAGACGAAGACCTCGTCGGCGCTGACCTCGAACCGCAGGCCGTCGAGGAACTCCGACGGGTCGGAGGCCTCCGACTGCCAGTCGAGCAGCTGGCGCAGCCACGACAGGTCGCTGCCGGGCTGGGCGCCCCGGTGGGCAGTCTTGGCGACGCCCTTCCCGGCCCCGTCCTTGTACTTCCAGTGCGCGGCGACGCCGTACTCGGCGCGGCGGTGCATCTCGGCCGTGCGGATCTGGATCTCGACCGGCTTGCCGCCGGGTCCCACCACCGTCGTGTGCAGCGACTGGTACATGTTGAACTTCGGCATCGCGATGTAGTCCTTGAAACGGCCGGGAACCGGGTTCCACCGCGAGTGGAGGGTGCCGAGGACCGCATAGCAGTCGCGGACGCTGTCGACGAGGACGCGCAGGCCGACGAGGTCGTAGATGTCGGCGAAGTCGCGCCCGCGGACGATCATCTTCTGGTAGACGGAGTAGTAGTGCTTGGGACGGCCGGTCACCGAGGCCTTGATCTTCGCCGTCCGGAGGTCGGCCACGACCTGCTCGCGAACGGTCTCGAGGTACTCCTCACGGGCCGGGGCGCGGTCGGCGACCAGGCGGACGATCTCGTGGTGGACCTTGGGGTACAGGGTGGCGAAGGCGAGGTCCTCCAGCTCCCACTTCACCGTGTTCATGCCGAGGCGGTGGGCGAGCGGCGCGTAGATCTCGAGAGTCTCGCGAGCCTTGCGCTCGGCCGACTCGGGCGAGACGTAGCGCCAGGTGCGCGCGTTGTGGAGGCGGTCAGCCAGCTTGATGACGAGGACCCGGATGTCGCGGGCCATGGCGACGATCATCTTGCGGACCGTCTCGGCCTGCGCCGCGTCGCCGTAGGTGACCCGGTCGAGCTTCGTCACGCCGTCGACGAGCTGGGCGATCTCGTCGCCGAACTCCTCCCGCAGGGTGTCCAGACCGTAGGTGGTGTCCTCGACGACGTCGTGGAGCAGGGCTGCCGCCAGGACCTCCGACGGCATCCCGAGCTCGGCGAGAATCGTCGCCACCGCCACGGGGTGTGTGATGTAGGGCTGGCCGGACTTGCGGATCTGGCCCTGGTGAGCCCGGTCCGCGACCTCGAAGGCCCGCTCGACGAGAGAGGTGTCGACCTTGGAGTCGGCCGCCCGCATCCCGGCGAGCAGCGGGTCGATGAGGTGGTTGACCGGCGGGCGGGGACTCCCGAACCGGGCGAGGCGACCGAGTCGCCAGCCACCGCCGGAAGCCTGGCCCGAAACCGGGACCTCCGGCCGCTCCGACGGTGGCAGGGTGCCAGGCGGGCGGGTGTCCGCGTCAGGTCGAGGCGTGGCGGCTGGTTCGTCGAGCGCCCGTCCCGCGTCCTCCAGCGTGCTCACCCGGCCCCTTTCCGCTGCCCAAGGGGTCAAGTGTAGAGGTGGGGGCGGCGGAGGTCAGTGCCGCCCGCCGCGGCGTGGCTGAGGCCGCTGCCCGCCCGACGGCCGGCGCAGCGGTGCCCGCCGTCCACCGGAGGTCACCACCGGGCCGGGGGCGCCGCCGGAACTGCCGTCCGCGTCGCCGTCCGGTCCGCTGCCGACCTCCCCGCCGTCGTCGGCGGATGGTCCCTCCGCCGGCAGCCCGGGGCCCCCGCCCGTCGCCGCGACCGCGGGAACCGGGGCGGGCGTCCGCTCGGCCCGCTTGGCCGCCACCCGGCGGGCCTGCGCGGCGACCCGCGGCTCACGCGAGCGCAGGTGCACGAACAGCGGTGTGGCGAGGAACACCGACGAGTACGTGCCGACCGCGATCCCGACGAACAGCGCCAGAGCGAGGTCGAGCAGGGTGCCGGTGCCGAGCACCGCTCCGCCGATGAAGAGGATCCCCCCGACCGGCAGCAGCGCCACGACGCTGGTGTTGATCGATCGCACGAGGGTCTGGTTGACCGCAAGGTTGGCGGCCTCGGCGAACGTCGTGCGGTCGGTGTCGAGGACGTCGGTGGTGTTCTCGCGCACCTTGTCGAAGACCACGACGGTGTCGTAGAGCGAGTACCCGAGGATGGTGAGGAACCCGATGACCGAGGCGGGGCTCACCTGGAACCCGACCGCCGCGTACACGCCGAC
>JBHJOS010000091.1:0-6918 GCA_050329415.1 Kineosporiaceae bacterium | reverse complement strand
CGACCACCTGGGCGTCACGACCCGGGCGGTGGACAAGTGGGAAGCCCGCGGAGCCGGCATCACCCCCCGACCGGAACTGCAACGCGCCCTCGACACCGCCCTCACCAGCGCCGACCCTGTAGTGCGCGCCCGACTGCTCCCCTGGGTGGAGGGATCTCGCCACGCGGTCCACGCCGTCGACGGCGCCCCGCCGGAGGTGCAGCCCCGAGCAGAAGCCGAGCCGGAGTCGTCAGCGGACTCGTCGGCGGAGTCGCCGACGGTGGGCGGGGCCCGGGTGGCCGGGGTGTCCGGTCGAAGGGAGCCGCGGACTCGCGGCCCCGGGCCGTCGATCCGGAGCCCACGGGCCCGGGCACCGGATGTGTCCCTCGTCGACCTCGGCGGTGTCCTCGACTCCTCCGGGCGGCCGGCGGAGGCCGACGACGGTGTCGCCGATGACGAGGAGGACGCGTTCGAACTCGTTCGTCGGGTCGCAGCCAGCGATGTCGGGGAGGAGACACTGCTCCGCCTGGAGGCCACGTTCGACGACCTGGCGAGCGCCTACTCCGTCACGCGCCCGGAGGAGTTGCTGCCGCGGGTGCGCCGTCAGTTGCGGTTCGTCGGGGAACTCATCGACGCTCCGACCCGCAAGACCTTGAAGGAGCACCGGCGGCTGCTCGTCGTGGGTGCCTGGCTCTCGCTGCTCGGCGGGACCCTGCACGTCGACCTCGCCCGCCCCGGCGAGGCCGGGGCCCGGCTGTCGACCGCGGCCGCTCTGGCCAGACAGGCCGGGCACCCGGAGCTGGAGGCGTGGACGTATGAGACCCGCGCCTGGCAGGCACTCACCAGCGGCGACTACCCGAAGGCGTTGGACCTGTCACGAGCGGCTCAGGAGCTGGCCCCCCGCGCCTCGTCCGCCGGAATCCAGGCCATGGCCCAGGAGGGCCGAGCCTGGGCGCGGCTGGGGAGTCGTCGCGAGACCGCACGAGTCCTGCGCCGGGTCGACGCGGCCGTGGCGAACCTGGCCCGCCCCGACCGACCCGAACACCACTACCGCTACGACCCGGACAAGGCGACGGCGTACACCGCGACGACGCTCGCCTGGGTGGGCGACCCCGCCGCGGAGAACCACGCGCGTGACGTCATCACCCGCCTCGGCGCGGCGACCGACACCCACGGGTGGCCGCGCCGGGTGGCCACGGCCCAGGTCGATCTCGCGCTGGCGTTGGTCGCGGCGGGAAGGCTCGACGAGGCCGCCGCGTCCGCGCTCGCAGGGATCCTGTCGGGCCGGATCGTGCCGTCCAGCCACTGGCGGGCCGCCGAAGTCGTCCACGTGATCACCGCGCGGGACCTCCCCGAGGCACCCGACCTCCGCGCCGCCTACGAGGCGCTGCGACGCGGCGAGCTGTCACGCCCCCGCAAGCTCGAGCGCCATCCCAACGACGAGATCCGGACCCAGAATCGTGAACCCACTCCCTCACCAGGCCGTTTACGCTGCCGATGCCCGCGCTGACGGCAGGAGGCGGACATGGCGCGGCGGGACGTGAGACGTCAAGGCCGCACCTGACGGGCACCGCCACGGGCTCGTCCAGCACTACGGATCGGCCTTCTACCAAGCACTGCCAGCTCACGCCCGCCGCTCACCCGACGCCGAGCACCTCCGCGACGTCCTCCAGACCCGGGCCTGAACGCCTCGGGGGTTCTTACCGCTGCGTCCCGGCTTGTGGGCCGATGACCGGGTTCGTCAGCGTGCCGATCCCCTCGATGCTCACCGACACCTCGTCACCACCCGCCAGTGCCCCGACCCCCGCCGGCGTGCCCGTCACGACGACATCACCGGGCAGGAGCGTCATGGCCGCCGAGACACGCTCGACCAGCTCCGCGACGCCCCACACCATCGACGCCGTCGACCCGTCCTTCCGCACCAACCCGTTCACCGTGCACGTGATCCGCAGATCGGCCGGGTCGAGGTCGGTCTCCACCCAGGGCCCCAACGGACAGAACGTGTCGAAGGACTTCGCGTAGCTGACCAGCCCGGTGCTGCGCTGGATGTCCCGAGCTGTCACGTCGTTCGCGCACGTGTAACCCCACACGCAATCCAGGGCCTCCGCCTGAGTCACGCGCCGGCACCGTCGCCCGATGACCACCCCCAGCTCCGCCTCGTAGTGCACTTCCCCCGAATCCTCCGGCAGCACGATCGGCTCACCCGGCCCGACCACCGACGAGGGAGCCTTCAAGAACACCCGGAGCGTCTCCGGCTCGGTGTGTCCCAACTCCGCCGCATGATCGATGTAGTTCTGCCCGATCACGACGATCTTGCTCGGAACCACGGGAGCCAGCAGCCGGACCTCATCAAGACCGAGCGTCGCCTCCTCAGCGGTGCGAGGCTCCGTCGAGAACACGTCGCCCCCCCACGGGCGAACACGGGGGCCATCCGGCCCCTCCTCGACCAACCCTCGGCCTACCCGATTGCCGTCGTCGAGGCGGACTGAACGCACATCGTCAGCATGGTCTGCGGTTAGCACGAGAGGCAACGCGCGCCTCGACAGCCGTGTCGTCGAGAGTGGACCCGGAGACGGACGCAGGATCGGACCCGGCAGCACCGACGGGCCGCCCTGTGCTCGGGGGCCAGCCAGCAGCCGACCTCACTGCCGGTCACGGACTCCTCGCGTCACCTCGGGAACTACCGTGCGAGGAAGGTAGAGCCATCAGCCATCAGCGGCGCCTCCCTCACCCGACCGGACGCCTCAAGCCGGGGCCCGCGGGCGACGACACACCACACGAGCACGGATCGCTCACCCGTGGCCACGGACCGGCCCCGTCCCCGACGTCCCGCGCGCCTGCGCGCCGGGACCGCAGCGGAGGTCGATCCGTGACGACACCCGTGCCCGGCATCCCCGGCACCGCACCGGGCGTGACCGGTGCCGCGCTCCGCTCCGCCGTCGCCGGCCTCGGCGCCCGGGGGCGCGCCACCGCGGACAACATCGCCAACCTCCAGACCCCCGGCTTCGTCGCCAACCGGGTGACCTTCGAGGCCGCCCTCGCCGAGGCGGCGGACTCCGGCTCCCGCGACCTCACGGGGTCCTCGGTGCTGCGCTCGCTGGAGCCCGTCCGTCAGGACGGCAACAACGTCAACCTCGACCAGGAGACGCTCATCAGCCTCGACACGGGCCTGCGCTACCAGCTCATGCTGCGCGCCATCGACGACCGCTTCCAGAACGTCCGCGCCGCGATGCGCGCCATCGGCTGAGGGGGAGCACGTGTTCGGGGTCTTCGGAATCGCCGGGTCCGGCGTGGCCGTCCACCGCAAGTGGCTGGACGCCGTCAGCGACAACATCGCCAACGTCAACACCGTCCGCCCGATGGCCGAGGACGCCTTCCAGGCGCGCTACGTCGTCGCCCAGGCGGTCGACTACGGCAGCGGCCGGGGCGGGGCCCGGGTGGCCGGCATCGAGCTCGGCGACCCCGTCGGGCGGCTGGTGTACGACCCGCAGCACCCGCTGGCCGACGACGGCGGCTACGTCCGGCGACCGGACATCGACCTCGGCAGCCAGATGACGCAGCTGATCATGGCTCAGCGCGGGTACCAGGCCAACCTCGCCGTCGTCGAACGTGCCCGGGACGCCTACACGGCCGCCGTCAACCTGGGCCGGTCGCTGTGAGCGTCCAACCGGTCGGCGTCCTCGGCGGCGTCGGGGCCGGCCTGCCGGTGGCCCCGACGACGCCCACCGCGGCGGTCGCCCCGGCCGGGACGGCGGAGCCGACGGCGACGGCGGCCACGCCGACCGGCGAGGCCTTCGGCGACCGTCTCACCGCCGCTCTCACCGATCTCCAGGCCCTGCACGGGCGTTCGGACACGCTCGCGGTGCAGGCCGCCAGCGGACAGCTCGCGGACCCGACCCAGTACAGCATCGCCGCCGCTGAGGCCGGACTGGCCACCCAGCTGGCCGCCACGGTCCGCAACCGCGCCGTCGAGGCCTTCTCCGAGATCATGCGGATGCAGGTCTGATGGCCACCGCCACGGCACCGGGCCGGCGCAGCGGCGACGCGCCCGGCCGGTCCGGCATGCAGGCGCGCGGCGGCGCCCTTGCGTCGCGGGCCGCCGAGACCTGGACAGCCTTCCCGCTGCCCCAGAAGGTCGTGACCGTCCTGCTGGCCGTCGGTCTGGTGGCCGGAGCGATCGTCCTCAGCCGCGTGGCGGCCCAGCCGCAGTTCACCCCGCTCTACAGCAACCTGGCCGGCGCGGACGCCCAGGCGATCGTGGACGAGCTCACGGCCGCCGGCGTCCCCTACGAGCTGAGCGACGGCGGGGGGACCATCCTCGTGCCCCGGGAGCACGTCTACGACCAGCGGATCGCGATGTCCGCCCAGGGCCTGCCGGACTCCTCCCAGTCGGGGTACTCGCTGCTCGACGAGCAGGGCGTGACGACCTCGCAGTTCCAGCAGCAGGTGGCGTTCCAGCGGGCACTCGAGGGCGAGCTGGCGCGCACCATCGGCGCCATCGACGGGGTCGAGGCCGCCGTCGTCCATCTCGCCATCCCGGCCCGCGACGTCTTCCTGGACGAGAGCCGCCAGCCCACGGCGAGCGTCCTGGTCGACACCGCGCCCGGCGCCGAGCTCTCCGGCGACCAGGTCCGGTCGATCGTCAACCTCGCTTCCTCCAGTGTCGAGGGCCTCGATCCGGGGGCCGTGACCGTCGTCGACGGCGAGGGCCGGCTACTGTCCGCCCCCGGCGCCGACGCGCCCGGCACCGACCAGGGCGACGCCACCGCGGAGTTCGAGGCGGCCATGGCCGCCGACATCCAGCGGCTGCTCGACGTCGTCGTCGGACCCGGCAACGCCGTGGCGTCGGTGACCGCCGACCTCGACTTCGACTCGGTCGAGGCCACCACCGAACGTTTCGTCGCCGAGGAGGAGACCCCCTCCCTGCAGGAGGAGACCACCACCGAGGAGTACACCGGTGCCGGGACGGTGCCGGGCGGGATCCTGGGCCCCGACAACAACGGGGTCCCGATCGGCGGGGACGGCGACAGCGCCTACACCCGGGAGACCCGGACCGCGACCAACGCGGTCGGGAAGGTCACCGAGCGCACCGTCGCGGCTCCGGGCGCGGTCCAGCGGCTGTCGGTCAGCGTGGTCGTGGACACCGCGGCTGCGGGCGCCGTCGACATCCCCACCCTGGAGGAGTCGGTGGCGGCCGCCGCCGGTGTCGACCCGGCCCGCGGGGACCAGCTGAGCGTCACCCGGCTGCCGTTCGACACCACCGCCGCCGAGGAGACCCAGCAGGCCCTGGACGAGGCGGCGGGCTCGGCCGCCGCCGAGCAGCGCTCCTCGATCATCCGCACCGCGGTGCTCGCGGCGCTCGTCGTCGTGGTGGTCGTCGTCACCCTCGTCGCCGCCCGGCGCCGCCGCACCACCGTCGACGTGCTCGACATCTCCAGCCTCGAGGAACCGGCCGAGGCCCGGCAGCTGGCGGTCCTCGAGACCGCCATGGACGCCGGCCGGGCCCAGCTGCAGCAGCAGGAGGCAGCGGCGCTGGAGAGCGCGGCGCGCTCGGAGGAGGTCGCCGCCCTCGTCGAGCGCCAGCCCGACGAGGTGGCCGAGCTGCTGCGGACCTGGCTCGCGGACCGGAGGGCCTGACCCGTGACCGTCACCGCCACCCCCGCCCTGCCCGCCGGCCCGGCGGCCGGTCCCGGCGTCGCCGTGGTCCCCGTCCGGCCGAAGCTCACCCTCTCCGGGGTCCAGAAGGCCGCCGTGCTGCTGGTCCACCTCGGCAAGGAACGATCCGCGAAGATCATCTCTCGGCTCGGCGGCCCCGAGCTGGACGAGCTCACCGCCGAGATCGTCCGGCTGCGTTCGGTGCCGCCGGAGGTCGTACGCGACGTCGTCGCCGAGTTCCACGGCATGGCGCGCAGCGACCAGCGGCTCGTCACGGGCGGACTGGACTACGCCCAGACGCTGCTGGAGAGCTCGCTCGGCAAGGACCAGGCCTCCAAGGTGCTGGGCCGGGTCGCCGAGGCCAGCGTCGAGTCCCCTTTCATGTTCCTGCACAAGGCGGACCCGCAGCAGATCCTCTCGGTGCTCACCGGGGAGCACCCGCAGACCATCGCGGTCGTCCTCGCCCACCTCAAGCCGGAGCAGTCGTCGCTCATCCTGTCGGGTCTCGAGCGGGAGAACCAGGCCGACATCGCCCACCGCATCGCCACCATGGGCCGCCTGGACCCCGACGTCGTGCGCCAGCTCGAGCAGGTCCTCTACGGGCGGACCTCGACGGTGCTCGCGACCAGCAGCGATGAGGCGGTCGGCGGCGTCGACCCGCTCGTCGAGATCATCAACAAGGCGGACCGGTCGACGGAACGGTCCATCCTCGAAGGCCTCGACGCCCTCGACAAGCAGCTCGCGGAGGAGATCCGGGGCCGGCTCTTCGTCTTCGAGGACATCACCGGCCTGGAGGACCGCGCCGTCCAGCTCGTCCTGCGCCAGGTCGACAGCAACGAACTGGCCAGGGCGCTCAAGGGCGTCACCGAGCCGGTCCGCGCCAAGGTCCTGGCCAACATGTCCGAGCGCGCCTCGCAGAACCTCGTCGAGGAGATCGAGCTCATGGGCCGGGTCCGGCTCTCGGAGGTCGAGGAGGCCCAGGCCAAGGTGGTCCAGGCCATCCGGTCGCTGGAGGAGAGCGGCCAGATCGTGATCTCCCGTGGGGGCGACGATGAGTTCGTCGCCTGAGGCCGGCGTGGCGGTCCGGCCGCTGCCCCTGCCCCGGCTGGGCGTCGGCACCCCCGGCGGCGCCCCCGGGGACACCCCCGGAGATGCCGCCGGGGGACCGGCCTTCGCGGCCGGGTTCGCGGCCGGCTACGCCGACGGCCTGCGGCGCGCCTCGGAGGAGGCACGCGCCGAGGCCGCCGCCCGGCGGCAGCGGGAGGAGCGCGACGCCGCCGCCCG